>NZ_CP006879.1:0-300000 GCF_000816845.1 Rhizobium gallicum bv. gallicum R602sp
AAACCCTGACAGCTGTCAGGGTTTCGGAATTCTCCAAGCCATGCCATTCTTGGCAACCAAAAGACGGAAGCTGGGGCCACCTGAGCTAGGTGCCGGCAAACAGATTTCGATTACCGAAAACCGAGCCGAGTCCTCCGCCGGGAGAAAAACCAATCAACGCCTTTTCCTAGCGTGGGTTCGCCAACGCACACTACCGGTCACCACAAAACCGCCTCGCCTGAATGTCACCTGGCAAGCCAGACTATTTTCAAACTAAGTGACGTCGATGCGGTTATATTACTATTGCGTCGCCCGCTCGCAATTCGTCGCTTGCGGACATTATTGATGTTGGTCTCTCCGTCGAAAGCACCGATATGTCCGACCAGCCTTTGCGTCAGGGCCGGGGCTTGACGAAGGTGTTTGGCTGGTTTGAATCGTGTCCTGCTGGTAGATTTCAGCCCGTTTGGAATATGAGGAAACGCAATGCCGTCTGAAACTCGGTCGCCGCGCCTGGCGGTCCTGATTGATGCCGACAACACTTCGGCCAAGATCGCCGACGGGCTGTTCGAAGAGGTCGCCAAGATCGGTGAGGCGAGCGTGCGTCGCATCTATGGCGATTTCTCCGGCACGCGCTCCAAGGGGTGGGCGGACGTTCTGGCAAAGCATGCGATCATACCGCAGCAGCAGTTCGCTTACACAACTGGGAAAAATGCCTCCGATATCACTCTGGTGATCGATGCCATGGATTTGCTGCACAGCGGCCGCTTCGATGGGTTCTGTTTGGTCTCCTCCGACAGCGATTTCACACGGCTGGCCGCTCGTATACGCGAGCAAGGGGTCGACGTTTTCGGTTTCGGCGAGCAGAAGACGCCTGAGAGTTTTCGCCAAGCCTGCCGGCGGTTCGTCTATACCGAAAACCTCGTTCCCGGGACGGTCAAGGATGAGCAGAATACCGCGTCCCCCGACAAGCCACTGCAGCCGGCGACCACCGCCGTGCCGTTGATCAAGAAGGTGCTGTCGCAGGAGGATACCGAGGACGGCTGGGTCAATCTCGGCACCGTCGGCAAGCAGCTTCTGAACCTTGCGCCGGACTTCGATCCCCGCACCTTCGGTTTCCGAAAACTCAGCGACCTTATCCGTAAGACGAACCAGTTCGACGTTCAGCAGGCCGAGGGGCGTCCCGTCAGCATTCGTCTGAAGCAACGAGGAAAAAAATAGGGAAACTGAGACGGATGAGCCAAGGGTAGCGCGTGGAAATTCCCGGCGACGCCCACGAACGGATGAAGGTGCAGCTGAAGGCATTTCCGCTGAGTAGTGTGTTGAGGGCGTGCCCCGTAATCGCGGCATAAGGGCCTGGCGGAGCGGTAGAGAGGTGGCGGGATCTGATGGCGGCGGCCGTCATCGTGCGATCGATGCTTGGCGTTAGCCGATCCGCCTATCAGGAAGCTTGTGAGGCAATGGGGCCACCACGATCGCCCGCATTCTTGAGCGGGCAGGGCGGCTGGTGGATATCTGCGAGATCTAGCTTCGAAGACGAAGCGCGCGAATTTTCCCTCAGGCCCGGTCCTCAAGGCGCTGCTAAGAGCGAACGGAGGCACTGGTCAGAAAATCGGTTGAGGATCGATGAAAACCCTGACAGCTGTCAGACCTGACAGCTGTCAGGGTTTTGGTATCCTCAAAGCCACGCCCCATTCTTGGCAACCTAAAGACGGAAGCGCTGGGCCTCCGAGCTAGGTGCCGGCAAAGCAGATTTCGATGCCGAAACCGAGCCGCGCGCATCCGCCGGGAGAAAAGCCAATCAACGTCTTTTCCTTGCGTGGATTCGCCAACGCACACTACCGGCCCTCACAAAACCGCTCCGCCTTCCGGCTCTTCATCGACAAGATTCTCCACGTGCAGAACGGGGAAATCTGCCTACCAAGCCGATTTGGGTGGCTCTCGTTAGGTCTGTGTATCCCGTCTGAGAAGGGCGGTGCGGATCTGCTCAGTCTTACTTGGGGGAGCTGGGGATGGGGCCGATTCGATACCAGAGGCGCTATTCTCGTCGTTATTTCGTTTCAGGTTGAGAAAGCGTCGCTGCGCAACAAGTCGGTCGGCGATCGAAAGTGGTTCCACGGGTTTTCCGTTGATGTCATGGCGCATCGAGTCTGGTTGGCCACTCGCGAAATAGTACCGTTTCGAATGGACAAATGAGCCAACGGCTCGACGCAATGCCGTGGCCCCGACATCAGGCTTTACCAGCGCGCGGATATCGTTGAAGAGGCCAAGCGCGAAGGGACGGATCTGATCGCCTGGTTTACTGGGAAGAATGTCGATCGGACGGATGAGCAGTACGCTGATCGCCTCTGCCTTTTGAACATCGAACTCTGTTGCAATAATGGGTCCGTGGCTGACGGTCCAGGGTTTGTCCATGAGCTCCTACCTTGCGCTTCTTGTCACTACGGATCGATTGTGAAGGGACGTTGACAGCAGCTCTATCTTCTAGCGATCCCCGGCGATATAGGCGTTTTCGACATAGTTCCAGCGCACTTGAAAAGTTACGGAAATGCCGGAAATAAGCAATTCGCGGCAAGCCCGGCGTGGATTAAGATTTTTACCAAGCGGAGGCACCCGCCCGACTCGGTAGCCTTCTGAACTGGCTCTTATGGGCGAAAGAGACCGAAGCGGCGCGCTTCATCCAACAGTGCCCTGACAGAAGACGGTTGCCATTTCCGGCCACCACGCGGCGGCCGCTCATGCATCTGGTCCAATTGCGCAGCAATTTCGCGCAGCGATAGATCAGGATCGGCGATCGCGATCGCAGCGACCAGCTTCATCAGATTGTCCTCCGGCGGCCGGCGAGGAGAGCGGCCGAGCAATTCTGGCTCGGCGAGTCTCTCGCGCACCATCCGGTGGATTGCCCGACGCAAGCGTTCGACCGTCCAGTCGTGACCTTTGCGATTGAGTATCCGCACGACATTATCCCAACTGTGTTGCGGTCGCAGCTGGCGTACGGTTGGCAGCCATGTCTGCGCCGATGAGATCACTTCGTCCAGATAAGCCCGATTGCGGGCGGCTGAGATAGCGCGGACCGCTTCCGGTCGGCGCTCGCGAAGTCCAGGGTTACCAGCGAGCCGACCGCGTGCCTTAGCTGCCGCCATGCCGGCTTTGGTTCGCTCCGCGATCAGCGCACGCTCGAGCTGGGCTACGGCACCTAGCACTTGGAGAGAAAACATGCCTTGCGGCGTCGCGGTGTCGATTGGATCGCGAAGGGAACGGAAGTGAACGCCTCGTTTCTCGAGGTCTTCGATGACGTCAAGCAAGTGGCTAACGGAACGCGCCAGCCGGTCCAGGCGGACGACGACGAGGGCGTCGCCCGCGACAAGTTCCCGGAGAAGCTTCGTCAGGATCGGCCTGGCCCGTGATGCGCCGGATCCGTGCTCCTGATGGATGCGATGACAACCGGCCGCTCGCAACTCGTCGACCTGGGCATCGTTGAGTTGGTCGTCCGTCGAGACGCGCGCGTATCCAATCAACCTCTGCGGCGGGGGGAGGGGATTGGAGGTTGCAGCTCTCGCCATGGAATCTCGCGGTCTTTTAAAGGCGTTTTGTACAAATAAAGAATGTATCAGTAAACGTTCCTTTGCAAGCGTGTTTTACCAGCTGAATTAGAGGCCGTAGAGCCTGAAATCTTACCTTCGACGACCGCCGGGTCGTCGGAGTTCGAGAAATCGCGCCAGCAGCCTGCTGTGGCCGAAACACGCAAAACCAGATGTTTTGAAGCAGAGCGACCACGCCTTGTCGCCGCATGCGAGCTTCGGCGCTGAGAAATGAGGGGCGGGGCTTCGTGACGGCAGGCAGTCAACTCAAGCAGGGCAGAAAAATCCACCGATCCTGGTAGAAAATTGGCCAAAAAAGCCCGGGTTTTCCGGCGGATCCCCCGATCCTGGAACAATGGCGCTTGTTCAATCCGATACGCATTACTTATCGGAAGCCAGGCGTGGCCTGAAGCAGTCCATCCGGTAACGGATGCTAATTACGCGATAGCATCCGTTTAACAAATTATTTACTGTGTTTTCAATGCGTTGTGATTTAGCCAAGTTGCACATCACAGGGCCTGTTGCGGCCGATTTCGACGCCTCGTCCGCTATCGCTCGCCTGGATGAGCGCATTGCCCGCTCGACAGTCGGCGCCGGCTTCCTCGAGCGCACCCACTTCGCCTCGCAGTGGATCGATGGCGAACTCGTGCATCTCGAAGACCTGGTCCTTCACGACGCTGGCGCCGATGTCCGAGCGCCGACCCACGAACTGACGATTACCCGCGACGTGCTGAAAGCCCCGGCGCATCGCCGCCCTGCGCGGGCAGGCTTGGCCTGTACCATCTTTTGGTGACGACGGCGCTGTGGGAAAGATCGGAGCCGAGCATGGTGACAATGCGGTGCCGGAAGGGGAGGGAGCGGAGGGTTCTGACGTCACCAGCCCATTCGAGGCCGAGCTCGCCGCCATCGATGCGGTGCTGGCCCTGTCGGTCGCCGCCATTGCAAAAGCAAAGACGCCCGGCGCAGCTCGGGCCAAGGATCCGCTGGTCTACGATCTCGACTGGGACGAAGACGAGCGGCTTGACGAATGGCTGGTCGTGCTGAAGGAGACCGAGGGTCTGCCGCCGGTATTGCGGGCCGGGCTGTTGCTTGATGCCTGGAACGATCTGCAGGTCCGGCAACATGCGCCCTGGCTCGGCTGCGGCAAGCGGGCTCGACGACCGCGGCGCATCTGGCCGCCGTCAATCTCGGCTTCAAATCCATCCCCGTCGAGCGCCGGCATCGCGCGCGCGACACCCGCCTGCTGGCGATCGTCAATGGCATCATTGCGGCCGCCGAGCTTGGCCTCCGGGAGCACGACCGGCTGGTGCTCGCAAAACAGATGATGGAGCGGCGCCTGGTCGGCCGACGATCGTCCTCAAATCTGCCTGATCTGTTCGAGCTCGTGATTTCGCGGCCGCTGGTCTCGGCCGGCATGATCGCCCAAACGCTGAAAGTGACTCCGCGGACGGCGCTCAGGATCGTCGAGGAGCTTGGGCTCAGGGAGCTGACCGGTTTCGGGCATGGGGAGTGCGCTGAGGTTCGCTCGTCAAACTTTTGTTCTATGGCAAGGTTCGCGCGCGCTTGGGCGTTTAACCTTCGCCGCAATAAAGAGCCTGAAAAGCGTGCGTAATTGCGAATCGGCGCTTGCCTACGAGATACACATTCGCAATGGTTGTTTTGACAACAGGGGGTCCGATCATGCGCCAATCCATCATTGACAAAGTGTCATGACTGCCGAGATTGCGATCCTCAATCGGACCGCGGTCGCGCTCGCAGCCGACAGCGTCGTGACTCTCAGCGATGGGCGCCGTCATAAAACTTACGATTCTGCAGAGAAGATTTTCGAGTTTTCGCGATTTCAACCCATTGCTTTGATGATCTACAACAATGCGCAATTTATGAATGCGCCGTTTGAAATCATCATAAGAGAATATCGTGAGCAACTGACGTCCAACACTTTTAAGTCATTGGTGCAGGTTTGGCCCGAGTTCGAGAAATATCTCCTGGCGTTCAAGCGGAGCGAAGAGGACGAGTTAGATCACTTTCGAGGGATGGTGCTTGCAGAAGTCAAGGAAATCCGGTCGAAAGTTATGACGCACGTTTTTGCGTCGATCGGTCGCCGGGGGCGATCGGCTAGGGAATCGGTTCCCGACTTCGTTGTAAGGCAGTGCAAGGAGAGAAAGTCCGAAGCTGAAGTCGTACCATTGAAAGATTTTCTCTCTGGCGTAACTCTGGAACAGTTCAACGATATTTACCGGGCCACCGTTGTCGACGTCGCAAATGGAATTAAGCTCGAGATGTCCCCGGATATCGAAGACGCTTTGTGCGATATGATGTTCGCGGTTATCAAATCTGAGCAGAAATCAGGTGCTTTCACCGGGCTCGTTTTTACTGGGTTCGGATCGGATGAGATATTTCCAACTCTTTGCTCGGTCGAGATTGATGGCGTGTACTTCAATCAGTTCCGAATTTTATCGACCAACCTGATCGATATCGATCGGCGCGGCGAGACCGCAGCAATCGTGCCTTTCGCCCAACAAGATATGCCCGAGCGCTTCATGCTGGGGATCGATGGTGAGTTCGAAGGCGCGATGGAAAAAATCTGCCTGGATATGGTCGGCCAACTCGTTGACCAAAACAAGCGCGCATTCCGCAACGGCAAGGCCGAACTTGTTAAAGCGGCAGCTGCAGAAGAGTTCAAGATTGGCCTCCAACGCCTCAAAAAGAAGAACTCCGACGATCTTTTATCTGTGGTCAATCATCTCTCCAAGAAGGAACTCGGGGAAGTGGCGTACTCTCTCGTGGAACTCACCTCGCGCAAGCGTCGTTATTCGAATGACTTGGAAACCGTTGGCGGACCGATAGATGTCGCCATTTTGACGAAGAACGAAGGTTTCATTTGGGTGCGCCGTAAACACTATTTCGACATAGCCCTCAATCCACGATATGATGCAAAGCGCAAAAGATGAGGAATTGACAGATGGACAATCACCGAATCCGACGCTCAGTTAATCAGCCGCAGACGGAAGACGACGACCTGCGGTCCTACATTGAAGGCGACTCGACTGATGAGATCGTGCGCCAGGTGAACGACGCCTTTGCGCTGCGTTTGTCAGAGATCCTTAAGAAGGGCCGATCGGCTCCTCGGCACTCTGGAGATTCCGAGGACGGAAAACGCCTATGATTCGCGTCTCGGATCGCACGGCAATCTGCGTGTGGGTTTTTTGATAAAACCCGCCGCCTGGGTAGACGTTTTCGCCTTCTACGAATAACCCGCGCACCGTATCAAATGGCTGAATCAGAGGGGACGTGCCGCTATCTCTTGCTTTGCGAACCTCGTCTTCGATATTCTCGTGCAAATGCCGGATCACCGCGCAATCGAGATAGCGAAGTAGCTTGTCCCCCTCCTTTGAGCCTTTGACGTCTTTGTTAACGGGCAGAGCGAGACCCGCCTTTACCCGGGCCGTCTCAAAGCTCCGATAGGCATCCGAAAGCAGATCGAGATTTTCCCGGACCGTAAGGTCTAGGCAGTTACCTAGGTCAATGACCGCGCCGACGACTGCAGCTTTCTTGTATGATCCACGGTTCTGCTTTTCGATCGCCCATTCCAGCGCTCGACCAGGGTCGCCTTCCCAAAAATAGGCTCCAGATCCAAGCCAATCGAAATCTTCGCTACTTTGACGAAACGGTTTTCCATTGAGGAGATCGACTGCAGTATCCTCGTCACATCCATGAAAACCCAAAATAAAGCTGGTATGGAATGATGTCACTTCGGTCTACGCTTGTCCGGTTGCCCGCCATATTGCGGTTTCAGATCGCCATCGCCATCATATAGGCCTTCCTCAATCAGCCACTGCCGCGCCATTTCCGGTGTCTGCGTCTTCTCTTCCACCCGCCGTTGAAGCATGGCGCGAATTGCTTTTCTTTCCGCTTCATTCATCTGAACGCTCCTAATTATTTCCGGTCGGAATTCTTTCGCAACCGCGTATAGGCGGCGGTGATCATATCAATCATTGCGTCCCGACCATCATCCGGTAGGCTTGGATCAGCCTGTAAAACGGCTGTGATTTGGGTCAATGGTTCAGCCGCATAATTCATCTCGGACGGGTCCCTGACGAAAGCATCGGCGCTAAGGCCAGCCCATCGAACAAGTGCCGTGAGGCTATCAACGTCGGGACGCTTGCCTTGTGCCATCCTTGTTAGCGTCGACGCGCTGACGCCGGACTCTTCGGCCACCTGCTTCCAGTTCAATTTTCTCGATGCACGGGCACTGTCAAGAGCCTGGTAAAACGCGCTCCCTCGAAATTCCGACTTCGACATTTAATTTCACTCTTGCAATTGTGTTTCGTTGCCCTCATATTGCACCTCGATTGCAAGAATGCAATTGAAATCTACATATGAAACAGGAGGCCTTTATGAGCACCGAGATAACATCTGAGAAATCAAAAGGCCTCTTCATCGAGGTCGCGGGGACTGATCTTCAGTTCCGTCCTGTAAGCGTCGCCGATCGCTCGCCCACAGGCCGGCAGATCCTCGGTTATTGCGATGTCTCTCCTCGCGAGGACTATGTCGTTTTGCAATGGCTGCCGGAAGGCGATATCGAGGAGCTGCGCTCGGACGAGACCGTCAACCTTGAGCGTCAGACGGCGGCAAAGTTCATCGTTGCAAAGGCTGATCGCCTGTTCCGACTGTATCTTAACGATCGTTCGCTGAGCTGGACGGAGCGAAGCATCTCCGAGGTTGCGCTGCGAATCCTCGGGAAAATCCCGGCTACTGAGCTACTCTATGTACGTCGCGAAAGCGGCCAAGATCATCCAATCGCCGTCGGGGGTAGCCTGTCGCTGGCAGATATGGGTGTCGAGAATGTCTATTCTCGGCTGGCGCAATGGGAATTAAACGTCCAAGGAGTGACCGTGAAATTCGACATGCCGGATGTGCTCGTCCGCGAGGCACTGGTCAAAGCCGGCTTCAATCCGGATCAGGGCTGGATTATTGTTTTGAAGAGCCGCGACAGCAAACGTCAGGTCACCATCGAGGACACGATCGATTTGCGCTCACCTGGAATTGAAAAGCTGCGTCTTACGCCGCGCGAGATCAACAATGGCGAACTGCCGGCATCGCGCCGGCAGTTTCGCTTGCTTCCTCAGGACGAGGAGGGGCTGACGGTTCGCGGGCTGCGCTGGGAGACGATTGTATCTTCGGGTCGGCGCTGGCTGCTCTTGCAGGATGTGGGCCTGCCGGTAGGCTATCTCGTGGAAAACACCTGCATCGCGATTGAGGTACCTAATGGCTACCCCACCGCCGAACTCGACATGTTCTACTGTTATCCCCAGCTCGCTCGTCGCGATGGCATAGTCATTCCGCAGACCCAGGTCACAGAGATGATCGAGGGACGGGGCTTTCAACGCTGGTCGCGCCATCGCGGTAGCATTGCGCCTTGGCGGGCAGGTCTTGATAATGTGATCACCCATCTTGCTCTGGTCGAGGCTGCGCTGCTGCGTGAGGTGGAAGCATGACGACCCATCAGCACGTGAAGCTGACGATGAGTGGGAAGCAGCATCGCCGGCTCCATTCGCATCTCTTTCCCGGAGACGGCCTGGAGGCGGCCGCCGTCCTTCTATGTCGAGATGCAGGTCTAAGCGACCGCAAGCTGATGGTGATCGGTTTGACATTGGTGCCCTACGATCAATGCACTAGATCGCCTTATCTGCTTGTCTGGCCAGGCCAGTTCATCGCCGATGCCATCGACGTCGCCGAAGACGACCGTATCTCGATCATCCTCTTGCATTCACACCCTGGCGGCTTCAGGGAGTTTTCCGACCTCGACAACGAAAGTGACGCAGAGGTCATCGGCTCGATTTTCGCAGGCTGGAGTGGTGACGCTGCACCGGGGGGGCATGGCTCCGCGATCATGATGCCTGATGGTGAAGTGATTGCTCGTGTCTATGACGAACAACTGAACTGCCGCCCTGTCGACATGATCACCGTCATCGGCGACGATATCAGGATCTGGCGCAGCGGTTGCGACAGCAGCGAGCCGACTATGGCGTTCGGCGCCGGCATGACCCGCGAACTCGGCAAACTGCATGCCTGCATTGTTGGTGTGTCCGGTACGGGGTCGATCGTTGCCGAGCAGCTGGCCAGGATGGGCTTTGGCAAGATAACGCTCATTGATCATGACCGTATAGAGGCAAAGAACCTAAACCGGATTCTGAATTCCACCTTGTCGGACGCTGACTCCAGGGCTTGCAAGGTTGAGATGTTCGCTGTCGCCATGGCTCGCTACCGCGTTAATCTGGATGTCGTGACGATCGCCGAGACGGTTGCGTCGAGACAAGCCGTGCTAGCGGCCGCCACCGCCGATATCATCTTCAGCTGCGTCGATTCATCGGAGGGCCGACACATTGTCGACCGGATCGCGCAGGCGTTCATGATCCCACTGATCGACATGGGTGTCTCGATACCGACCCGCACGCGCTCAAATGGCGCGCCGGCGATTGCCGAGGTTATCGGCCGGATCGACTATATCCAGCCGGGCGGCTCGACATTAGGCGATCGGGGCGTCTACACGGCGGCATCGTTGCGCGCCGAATATCTCGCCCGGGTGGCACCTGAGACTTATGCATCCGAGCTAGATGCCGGTTACATCAAGGGTGCGGTCGAGGAAGCGCCCTCTGTCATCGCCCTCAATATGCGCGCAGCCAGCGCCGCCGTTCTCGAATTCGTCGCTCGTGTCTTTCCGTTTCGCCATGACGGCAATGCGACTATGGCCCGGAGTATATTTGCGTTGGCGGATGGTGATGAGGATCATTTTAGCGAGTCCGATTTCTCCAGGAGTGAAATTTTAGGCGTCGCTATGGGTGCTCAAGAGCCTTTGCTTGGCCTGCCGGATCTCGGAGTTTAAGAATGGCTTTCTTTCGCAAGTTTATCTTTTGGGTACGTGGCCTTTTCTCCGAAAGGCCGCGACGCGTCGAATATGTCGAATCCGACGAGCTTCCCGGGGAACTTGTCTCCCGAAACCTTTACGTTGCGCGTGAGGATGGAGAGTTGTGGAGCGCGGGCATGGTATGCCCATGTGGGTGTGGACGCAGACTCGAGGTTATGTTGCTCAAAGACGTCAAACCGCGGTGGGACCTCTCAGTCGACAAGTCCGGCCTCCCTTCTCTACATCCATCTGTATGGGTTGCCGAGGGCTGTCGCTCGCATTTTTGGTTGCGTAATGGAAAAATACATTGGTGCTGAGCATTTTATAACCGCAACAACTATAGCATGAGCGTATAATTCATCTTATGATTGTCGAATCAATGCCATTCGGGGGCGATGGTGGAAGTCGACGAACTTACGCATACAACAAAATACGTTGAGTCTGAGCTGACCAGACGTCTTAAATCCATCGAAGACGAATTAGATTGTGATATAATTACGTGCATTCATCCGATCAGCCAGCCCATGGACGATCTGATCCGCGATTACATCGAAGACATACAGGAGAAGCGCAAGAAGCTCCTAGTTATCATCGAGACCAATGGGGGATCGATTGAGACAGCTGAGCGGATAGCTGACGTATTCCGCTATCACTACCCTGGTGAAGTGAACTTTCTAGTCCCGAACTTCGCGATGTCGGCCGGCACGGTCTTGGTTATGTCGGGCGACAACATCTACATGGACTATTATTCGATTTTGGGGCCAATCGATCCGCAGGTGCGCAATCGTGATGGCCAGTTTGTGCCAGCCTTGGGCTATCTGGAAAAGTATGACGAATTGATGAAGCGGTCCAGCAAGGGAACTTATCGTCCGCAGAACTCGCGTTTCTCATTCAGAAATTCGACCCTGCTCAGATCCATCGCTTCGAACAGGCTCGTGACCACTCGGTCGACCTTCTGAAAAAGTGGCTTGTGCAATACAAATTCAAAAATTGGGCCGTTACTGAAACCGGCCGGAAGCAAGTCACCGGTAAAATGCGTGAGATGCGTGCATCGGAGATTGCCAAAAAGCTGAATGATACGAAACGGTGGCGGTCGCATGGACGCGGGCTGTCAATGGATGTCCTAAAAGGTGATCTAAATCTCCTAGTCGAGAATTTTGGTGCGAATACGGAGTTGAATAGGAAGGTACGTTCGTACTATCGACTGCTGCAGGATCACATGACCGGAATAGGGGTCACGGTTGCGCTGCAGACACGCGAACGCTTCGTGGCAATGTGAAGGACGAGAAGATGGACCAGTTCGAAGCTCACATGAAAGCAAACCCAAAGGCTGAACGCGATGCTGATACGATCCGCGAAGCCTTTGAGTTAGTCGAGCAGTTGCGCAATGCTGGTTTCGGGTCTGGCGGATACGACCTCGCCCCGTCCTTCGGAGGAAAGACCTCTTCGGGACAGAGACTAGGCACTTCGGAGTTGAGGACGACTTACTCTCGCTGATTAGTTACATTTGGTTGCGTATGATTGGGCTGGCTGATGGTGGTGGCACGGCCGTGGGCTTTAATCGGCCGAACCGCGACCCGATGCGGGTGAGCACTATTTGCAATTACCAGCCTTGTTCAGGAAGGTCTCCTTGACCGTTGCCAGCGTGTCGGCGGACCGCAGTCTCGCTGGTCTCGCGGTCAGCGCAGAGATCTGGGTGACGAGCTAAAACGCACCCGCTCAAATTTGCCATTGAAGCTCACGAAGTCATCCTGAACGAAAGCAGCGGAAAGCAAGACCAGTTGCTCGCGTGTCTAAATCGCTTGACTAAAACTCTCGCGCGTATTTGTATAGCGGGCGAGGGATTTGAGGATCTTACTAGGAAATACTCCATGGCTTAGTAATGGCCGGCGCTTAAGCCGAAGCCATAACGATTCTGTAAGTAGCTTCTGGCTGATCGACTCTTTTTGCCCGGCTCGTAATATCACAGATTTGCGACGAGGGTGCCATGGCTGCGAAAGCAGAGCGTTTTCTTAAGTCCGTCGTGCGTGTGGTCGTAGGGATCCTCGGCCCGACTTTCTTTCTTCAAAGCTGTGTGAATATCCACCCGCTTCCGGACGATGTGGTCCATCTGTCGACCTACAACATCGTACGTCAGGTGAGATGCGAGACACGCAAGGCGGTCATCGACTCCGTTTTGGGTTTCTTGACCGATGACGCCAATCACGACGCCAAAAAAGTGGACGATCGCGCGAGGGCCGTGGGACAACGGTTCCGACAGGCCTTCAAGGCGGCTCCATATGATTTCGAAGGCCCGGTTTCGATGCTGCGGTTCAATCCAGACCTGCTGTCCGGAAATGCGAAACTCATCGTCTCTCTCCTCTGGAACACTGGCGTCGCCTACAATTTCGATCTGACGATGATGGAAAAGAACGATTTCGACCCGGAGGTCAATTTTCTTGGGTCTTGGACCCGTTCGACGCTTTCAGTCGGGCTCAAGGGGACTTTCGATCGACAACGCCAGAACGAGCGTCAATTCACCATCACCGACAATTTCGGCGATCTCGTCGGCAAGCTGCACCCGGCTTATTGCAGAAACCAGATCGTCGAAGCCAACATCACGTACCCGATCGCCGGCAAGGTCGGCATGGAGCGTGTGGTCCAGGATTTTCTGGTCCTGACTCTTTTCGGCAATCTTTCGGGTGATGCGAGCAAGGACATCACGTCCTCGAAGGGTCCGCCTTCTATGGTCGAGCAATTGCAATTCACGACCACCGTCGGTGGATCTACGACACCCAAAGTCACGTTCGTACCGGTAGGCTCAGGGGTCCATATAGCTGACGCTTCGCTGGGACTTTCCGCATCACGCACCGATACGCATAAATTGACGACGGGCCTTTATCTCCTCGCGGCCGGCGAAAAGCTTCTCGTGGAAGCCAAGCCCGGGATCTTCCTGGGTTTGATCACCGCTACGGGATCGGCTGCGGAACGGGGTGCAGCCCGGGCGGTCGATCAATTCCTGGAACAGAAGCTCAATCAGACCAACATCACCATCCAGTACTAGGAGGCAAGGATGTCGAAACAGGTCACATCGGTGAAGCGGAAATCTCGCAAAGGGCAAACGGCATCCGCCGCGGTTGAAGCGCCGGGCTCGCAAGCAATCATTGGCTTGCATGGTCTCGGGAGGATTCTTGAAGCGGTGAGACGAGCCGACAGGCAGAAGGAATTCGAAGAGATGCTTCGCCCTTCCGACCTCCTTGTCCACCTCGACGTCCAGACAGCGAGAAAGATCCAGGCTTTTGTCTCGGAAAAGGTGAGGGCTGGGGATGATGTTCTCCCGATGAGCAACAACGACAATTGCGACCCGCGCACTGACCCGTGGTGCATCAACTTCCTGGTCGCGCCTCACTAGGGTCAGGACGCATCGGTTTCTTTATCGTAAGGGAGGCAGGTATGAGGGACGGTCAGTATCCGGCACCGCCGATGCGGCGGCTGCGCGTCTACGCATTCGATCCGCAAGCATCAACACGGTTGGATACGGCCGGCGTCAATGTGGCGACGATCAAGCTCCCGTGGGAGCAAAGTTGGGAAGATCAGCTCCAGCCGGGCCCAGTCAACGACTATCTGGAGGTGATCGACATCGATCCGGTCAGCGGCCAGTTCTATGAACCTGTTGATCTAAACCATCCCCATCTTCTGGCACAGGACGGTCTAGCGCCATCCGAAGGCGACCCCCGCTTTCATCAGCAGATGGTATTCGCCGTCGCGATGAAGACCATCCGTACGTTCGAACGTGCGCTTGGCAGGCGGGTGTTCTGGGCACCGCGCCGCATCCCTCCGGCCGAACGTGCCAAAGGTTCCGGACCTTATGAGACGGTGCAGAAGCTGAGAATATATCCGCACGCGCTGCGGGAGCCCAATGCCTATTATAGCCGCGAGAAGAAGGCTCTCCTTTTTGGATACTTCCAGACGACGGCACAGAGTGCTGGCGCCAGCTGGGTCTTTACCGCTTTGTCGCACGACATCATCGTCCATGAAGTGACCCATGCGATCCTCGACGGCCTCCACAGGCGGTTCGCTGAGCCGACAAGCGTCGACAGCCTCGCTTTCCATGAGGCATTCGCCGACATCATTGCCTTGTTTTCGCATTTCACGCTGGAGGAAGCGGTTCGAGCACAGATCGCCAGAGAGGGTGGCAAGCTCGACAGCCGCTCACTTCTCAGCGGTCTCGCTCACCAATTTGGAACCGCAACCGGCCGCGACGGTGCGCTGAGAGAGGCTATCGATGCCCCCGAAAGTCGGCAGCCGGAAATGCTCAGCAACGAGATGGCGGAACCACATGAGCGCGGTGCGATTCTCGTTGCCGCCGTATTCGACGCCTTTCTTTCCATCTACGAGAAGCGGACGGCGGATCTCTTCCGGATCGCAGGTATCCGCCCGGGAATCCAGCCGGCGCACGACCTTCATCCGGACCTCATCGCTCGGGTTTCGCGCGAAGCAAGCAAAGCTGCCGAGCATGTGATGCGCATGTGTATCCGGGCGCTCGACTACCTTCCTCCTGTAGACGTTCGTTTTGGTGATTTTCTCCGGGCGATCATCACTGCTGACCACGACCTAGTGCCTGATGACGTCCTCGGCTACCGGCTGGCTGTTATCGAGGGGTTCAGGCGTCGCGGCATCGTCCCGGATGGCTGCCTGTCGCTGGCCCCTGACAGCCTGCTCTGGGAGGCGCCGGACCATCGCCTAACCGCCGATTACGACGATCTCGATCTTGATTTGGAACCGAAGTTCAACCGGGCCGACGCAATCGAAACGGCAAATGAAAATGCCGAACGGGTCCACATCTGGATCATTGGTTCGGACAGCTTCCGTGACAGCGAGGACGGGCCATGGCAGGACGTGTGCGGCGTCGTGTTCCGGAGAGGGTTGCGGCCGGCGGAGGACCTGGAAACGATTTTGCGGCGCCCGCGCAACGAGAACACTGACTATCCGCCAGTCGAAATCCATTCCGTAAGAACGACCCGCAGGACAGGTCCGGATGGCCAGGACCTCCGACAGTTGATCATCGAAATTGCGCAGCAGAGACGCGGCTTCTATGACGAGGCGACACAGGATCAACAGGATCGGCAGCAGTCGGGGCGGCCAAAGTCCGGAGAGTTTGCGTTCCGAGGCGGCGCGACCTTGATTTTCGATCTGCGCGAAGGCCATCTGCGTTATGCGATCCGCAAGCGCATCGCCGATGACAATCGCCTAAAGCTGCAGCGCAGCTTCCTCGAAACCCACCGCTTCGGTGGGCTCGCCTTCGCTTACGGCCTTCACGACGCCTCCGATCGCGCCGACAGCGAGGAACCGTTCGCCTTTGTTCACAGGGGGTGCTGACATGGCTCAGCTCAAATCGCTCACGATCAGGATGTACCGCGGCATCCTCGGCGACTGCTTCCTCGTCCGTCCGACGGTCGTCGCCGATGGCCGCGAAACGGTCAAGACGATCCTCATCGATTGCGGCGTTCTCCAAAATGTCGCCGCTGGCGCTGACATGCTTGCCAAACTCAATGCAGCCGTGATCAAAGGCGCAGGCAAGGACAGGCTAGCGGCCGTTGTCGCCGGGCCGAAGCAAATCTCGGCCGTTGCAAAGGATGTGCTGAAAGAGGTCGACGGCCGGATCGATCTTCTTGTCATAACCCACGAGCACTTTGATCACCTCTCTGGCTTTTCGGCCGAAAAGGCCGGCTTTCTGGACAAGGGACTGACGATCGGTCGGCTCTGGTTTGCCTGGACCGAAGACCCGAAGGACCAGCAGGCGATCGATCTGCGAACACGCTTTCGCCAGGCCAAGCAGGCACTGGCGGCAGCGGTATCCCTGACAGTCAGGCTTGGCGCAGATGCGCCAGCGCCGCTGCAGAATGCTGCAGCGCTCGCAGCCTTTTCAGGACCGCTTGAGCTTCCCGGGCTGGCCGCAAACGGCCAGCAATCGACTGCCGACATTGTCGCGATGCTGAAAGGGAAGGCGGGGGCAGCCGCCACGTCCTATCTCGAACCGGGTCAGGTGATTGACCTGACCGAATTCGGCCTCAAGGCCTATGTTCTGGGACCGCCTCGTCTGGAAAAGCTGTTGAAAAAGGACAGTCCTTCGGCGGGCCCGGAAAAGGAGGTCTACGTGACGCAACAGGACATGGCGGCAGCAGCGCAAAGCACGATCATGGCGCAGCTCGCACTGGAGGCAAATGGCGGCGCTGCGCCGATCGCGGACGACGTCACGCCCTTCGCCCGTATCCACCACCGTCCTCTCAAGGTACCGGCGAAGAAGGGCCGGACCAAGCGCAAGGAAGAAATGCCCCGCCACGCAGTTGCCGATCTTTACGACGAACCCGCATCGACATGGCGCAAGATCGACACCGATTGGACTGGATCGATCGAGGCACTCGCCCTCAAAATGGATTCGGACACTAACAATACCAGTCTCGCCCTGGCCTTCGAAACGGCCGACGGGCAAGTCCTGCTTTTCCCGGGCGACGCGCAGGTCGGCAACTGGCTATCCTGGAACAACCAGACGTATCCGCGCGAAAGGAAAAGCGACAGCGATCCTGCGCCGATAAGCGCCGAAGATCTGCTACAGAGGGTGACGTTCTACAAAGCAGGTCATCATGGAAGCCACAATGCGACGCTCAAGACGCTCGGCTTGGAACGGATGTCCGATCCGCGATTGACGGCCGCCATTCCGGTCGTCGAGGCGGTCGCCGCAATTCAGGGGAAGGGCAGGACAGAAGCCGGAAAAGGCTGGAAGATGCCCTACGCCAAGATGTACGAAGATCTAAAGGCCCGCACTCGCGGCCGCATCGTCCAAGGCGATGGAGATCCGGCGGCAGAATGCCTCGCCTTCACTACGAACCCAACAGATACTAAGAACCCCGTCAGCGTCACGCATGACGATCTCTGGGTCGAGTTGACCTATCGGTTCGAAATGGACGGATGAGGCAGGAACGGGGGTTGACCTGCATGGGCTCCGCGCTGGAGCAGAATGAACTTGGAGGGAAAACATGAACCAGACCGCGAAAATGGATGCTGCAGGACCGCCCAGCCGCAATCTGGTCGTTTGCTGCGATGGTACGTCCAACCAGTTCACCGCCGACCGCACGAACGTTGTCAAGCTCTGCGAGCTTATCGTCAAGGATCGCGATCGGCAGCTCGTCTATTACCATCCTGGGGTAGGCACCAAAGCGCCCCCGGGCTTCGTCACAGGCATCGGAACGCGCCTCGCCAAGCTCGCGGGCCTTGCGTTCGGTTATGGTCTGAAGCGCGACATTGTCGACGCGTACGTTTTTGTGATGACGCATTTCAGGCCGGGCGATCGCCTGTTCATCTTCGGCTTCAGCCGGGGTGCTTACACGGCGCGCGCCCTGGCGGGACTGATCAAGATGTATGGACTGCTGATGCCCGGAAATGACGCCCTCGTGTCTTACTTAGTCGACATGTTCTGGGCGATCGATCGGGCACGCAACAGCGAGCAGCGAAAGATGGCCTATTTTCGGCTTGCCGCCGAGTTCAAGGCAACGCTTTCGACAGACGAGTGCAAGCCGCACTTCGTCGGCGTCTGGGATACAGTAAGTTCCGTCGGCTGGGTCGGGTCTCCGGCGGCGCTGCCACACACCTACGACAATCCGGACATTGCCGTCTTAAGGCATGCGATCGCGCTTGACGAAAAGCGCGCCTTCTTCCGCACCAACAAGGCGGCAATTGTCGAGGGAAGGGATATCCGGCAAATCTGGTTTGCTGGCGACCACTGCGATGTCGGTGGCGGTTATAGGGAAACGGAAAGCGGCCTGTCGCGTCTCGCGCTCGCCTGGATGCTGGAGGAGGCCGAAGCAAATGGACTCGTGGTCGACGACATCGCCAGAAGCGGGCTCGTGCAGCAGATCGCTCTCGATCCAGAGAACAAAAACCGCAAGATCCACCGCTCACTGACATGGAAATGGTGGGCGGCGGAGTTCGTGCCGAAACGACGGTATGATGCTGCCACCGGAAGGACCAGCCGGCGATGGAATTTCTTTCGGGCTCGTGATCCAGGCGAGGCGCCGATTGTTCACGACAGCGTTTGGACCTTGCCGGGGTATCTGGTGCCTGATGGTGTTCGCCGGGCGTCGGACGTTTGGCCGAAGCAGACGTCACCCACGGCAAGTATAGTCGCCAATAGCCTAAGTGCTCGACAACTGGATCCGCCTGACAGCGAACCGCCCGGGCAGGCTACCTAAACAGGCTAGCGGCGGCCTTGTCATTGTGTGTAAGCTCGGCGCATGCATGATGGGACGAGGGCCATATGCGGGGTCGCGGCCATCGCCTATGAGCTTTTGACGCCGAATGCCAAGGCAGAGGCGAACCGTCTGATCCGCTTGAACCGCATTATGCTGAATGGGCAGCGGCGGTGCCAACCCCGCCAGCCGGGCGAAAGAAGTCGACCGCTACACCTTCATTCGCGCCTCTGTCTGGGCAGATGATATCAAGACCTTCAAAGTCTATCGCGATGCCAGCGGATGTTCTCGAAGCCGCTCAGCCTGAAGCACCAGATGACGAGGCCGATACGGGCGATCGTGGCGGCTACGGAATCATGGTCAGTCCGGCGATGGTCAGGCGATGAATCTTCACGCCTATTGGGACGGGATGTTCGGTGCCTACGCCACCGTCGATGGCACGATCCAGGACATATTTAAAACTCGTCGCGACAAAAGCGGGCGCGCCATCCTCAAGGTCTTCTGGGCGTCCGACACTCTGGCGGCCGTTTCCGACCCAGAGGATTGGGCGCAAGAAAATTTCGATCTTGCCAAGCGCAACGGGACGGCCCTGCAAAACACCCGAAGGACGACACCCGGATCTGGTCATCGACTATGTGAACGACCACCGCCGGCCGGAGACATCGCTGAAGGCGAGGGCACCTGATCACGACCGGCACGCTGTGCGGCGCACCTATTATTGCAGGCTCCGGGCGAGATCGAAGCCGGTTTCACAGCAATGCTGAGCTCCGTTTCGCCGTGACCGGTCGCCCCGCCGTCGGAGTCGAGCAGCAGCTGCCGTGACCAAGTCGCCGATGACAACGTCGGCATCATGTTCTTTTGCGTGCGCCATTCCCGCTCAGATTGCATCATCGCCTCAGCTCGACTAGTCTGCTTGACGCCGCATGGCAGGCAGCAGGGTCGAGGTGCCAGATGAGCATTCCGTGGACAGCCAGCATCAAGCAGCTCGCACCCGTTCGCCAGGCCGAGCCGCCGCCACCGCGGACGCCTTCAGGCAGGCTCACGCCGCCTCCGCTTGGCAGGGTCGATGTAGCCCCCTCGACCTCTTCAAAAGCATTGCGCGGTGCACGGCGATGGCACGCGCCTCACCTGGCGTCGTTGCCGCATTGATCGCAAGCAGCCGGGCACTTTTGGAGATACTGGTGGACGACACGACCACCGTCGTTGCCTTCCTTGAGGATATCACCGACCTCTCCGATTCTGAAAGAACCGCGCTGTCGGGAAGGGTGGGGGCCGGCATCACCGATCAGACGATGGAAATGTTGGGGTTTGTCTGGCGCGACGTCGCAGAGCAGCTGATCGGCAGCTCCGTAGCGCTCGCCGACTATGTCTATGAATCTGCAACCGGTGCGCTCGTGCTTGCGGAAGCCAAGGGCTCGATCACCAGCGCGGCGACACAAGGCGGCGCAGACTCGACGGCGCACAATGCCTATCTCCGGCAGGTTCAGCCCTATGTCTATCTGTCTCCGCCCGGCCCGAAAGGCGGCCCGTCGGTCGGCTTCATCGAACATGGATATGCGTTGGCCTTTGCCGCACGTCCCGGGCACGCCCCCGGACCGACGGCGCCACCCCCGCCGGCAATTGCAGCCGATGCCTTCCTCGCGGTTGCCGAGACGGACCCTACGGCCATCGCTCCGACCGCAGGAGCCGGTCCCGGCACGGGGACCGCGCTGTCGGTACAAATCCCGCCGCCGCCGCCGCCGGCCAGGACGCATGAACCCCAGAGTTTCGATTTGCGGCTCGGCAACTATCGTGCGGTTTTCCTGCTTGCCAACGCACCGTCCGTCGTCGCTAAGATCGACGCCGTCCTGCTCAAGAGTGATATCAGTCCGGGCATCCAGAGTTTCGTTCAGGTCGTCTGCGGTGACCGCAGTTTCCTGATCGGTATCGACCCGACGTTCCCCTCAATCGACGCGCTCCGCCCGCATCTTTCTGGCTGGGTCTTTGCGGTCGCGCTTGGTCCTGCGGAGAAATTTCTCCATCAACTCGCTAACGCCTTCAACCAGGGATTTTCCCGTGCCGTGCCGGTTCAGCAGCTCGTGCGCGGGGGAGGTGAAAAGCCGCCGCCTTTCATCATGTCACCGGACGGATTTGCCATGCTTCGCCGCGATGCGACCTTCGAAACCCACGAGGTGACGTGGAACCCCGGCAACGGCCAGATCACGCGCTTCGATCTTCCGCCGAATACGCCCTTGCGATGACGGGCGGCAAGGAGTGTCAACCGCGGCGACGGTGGGCTTGGTCATGGTGGAGCGGCGCCGAGTGGCGGGGCCGGCGGTGACAAATATCCAGCGAGGTGTTTGCGTCCGACTAATCGCTGGTTCAGTTTTTTCTCACCAGGAGGTGGAAGGAGAAGCGGCTCATGTTTCAAAGTGACGCTTGGGTTCGGCTCCCATTATTTGATCGTCAGCTTTGAAAAATGGCGCGAAGCCCCTGAGATAGTTAATCGTCGACATCCTCGAACGCGAGCTACGCTCAAAGGCGCCGGCTAGCCTTCTCTCTTGCGCGCTCCAGCTGAAGCTGAACGATCGGCGTGCAGGCGAAGACCGTATTGCGCTTCCTAAGATTGCAGGACTACAAGACGGAAGCCAGTTTTAATCGCTGTTCAAATCGAAGTCATCCTGCAATCCGAAGGGCCTCTGCAAGTCTTGCCTCGTCGGCAGCAAGGCTCTCCGGAAAGATATGGTCAATCTCCATCATGGCGATCGCCTCTCCCCCCAGGCAGCAGCTGTCGTCATGAACCGTGTACGGCCCACCGCTCCGCCGCCGAAAACCGCCGCTTTTTGAGTTTCAATGGTCTTCCCCAGTCTTGCACGCGATGCGTACCATCATGATCGGGACCGATGACCGATCCGCATTCCCTCGGCGCGCCTAGCGCGCGGCTGCCTGTTTCAATACCGCAAGGAGCTCGCCGGCTTCCGGCGGGCGGCCATCGCTTTCGAACACGGGACGGCCGTTGGCGTCCAGGACAAGGACTTCGATCCGGTGGCGGTTGACGGTTGACGGACCGTAGCCGACTGCAAGCTCGAGGGTCATGCGTAGCCCGTCCCAATCGCCGGTCGCTCGCAACAGCGCCACATCCGGCGTAAACTGCATTCCCCGGTCGAGACCGTAGCGGCTGAGCCGCGCCGGCGTGTCCCATGCCGGGTCGTAGGACATGCCGAAGACACCCACCGCCAAGCCTTCCGCCGCGGCCCGCTTTGCCGTTTCGGCGAGGATCGTGACCGTGCGAGAGCATTTCAATGGATTCATGCAGCGCGTGTAGAAGAAAGCAAGAATCGCGGGGCGCCCGAGCAAGCGCGCGCCGAGCATTGCCTTTTCGCCGTCATGATCCTCCACCTGCACGTCCCAGATCGAGGCTGGAAGAACTTTGTTCGGCACAGGAAGAGTTTCTTCTGCATGGCAGCAGCATGTACTAAACCCGACTGGGACCGGGTCACGTCCGGCCAAAGCCCTTTCGCCTTTCGGCGTCGCTTCGCTTGTCCCATCGCAACAACAGGAAGGCATCGTCGCCACGGGGCCCTCGGCCGCAGCGATCGTATCGAGCACGCCTTCAACGGCGCGGGCAAATCCCAAAGGAGCATCGGCGAGGAGCTGCGCGAAATCGGCCGCGCCAAGACCGTTTCTCCGCACCACCGCCCGGAAGGCAAGCGCAAGTTCGGTCGTCGCCGTATCGGTGACGCTGGAGGGGATGCGGGCCTCGATCTGGTCGAGCCAGACTTTCTGGTCACGTCCGCGAATACGCGTAGCGGCCGCGGCAAGCGGCCCAAGCCAGTCGCGGCTCGGCCTGTCGAGTGCCGCGACGAGCCGCCCAGCCGCTGCGAGCGGTCCCGCCACAATCCCGGCATCGATCTCTTCGCGCGCCGCAGCGATGCCCGATCTTGGCGCAGTGCGGGCGACCACTGCAAGTGCATAGGCCCTGACCCGATCGACGTCTGCCGACCCCAGTCCGGCATAGACCGGATCGCTGTCGCGAAAAAACCGGCTCAGCTCCGTCTCGGGATCGGCGCTCGCCGCGGCGCGGTCGATCTCGCCGGCTCGCGCCTGCAGGCCCGAAAGCGCCGCCATGAAGGTTACTCCGGCTTGCGCGGCGCTGCGAAATAGCGCCGTGCTGCGTCTTTCAACGTCTTCGATTTCGTATGCCGCTGGGCAGCATCGATGACCGTGTCGAGTGCGTGCACCGGGCTCATCGTCTGCGCCATGCCGACGATGGCGGCCTTGAAGGTCGCGCTGTCGCTGCGATCGGCCAGCACGTCGCGTGCCGTCTGGGCGAACCGTTCGGAGTCAATCGCTTTCAGACCGGCGGCAGTCACCCGCCGCAGTTTCTCGCCGACCGTCTTGTCCTTTACCAGATTGGACAGAAGCGGCACGCTTTTCGGATCGGTTCCGAGCAGATGAACGGCTTCCTCGCGAGCGGCCGGCGACAACTGCTCGAACTGGTTGCGCACCAGATCGGCCGCGTTGGCATGGTCGTCGAGGCCGAGAAGCTGGACCGCCTTTGCCTGGCCGACAGGTGCGTTCTCCGGCGTGTTCAGTGCCTCGGTAAGGATGTCGCGGGCGTAGTCGTCGTTCTCCTGCGCCAGATATTCGAGCGCCTTCTGGCGCAGCACCGGCGATTTGTCCTCCGCCAGCGCGCGCATTGCTTCGATCACCTGAGGCCGAAAATCGAGAAAGGCGCCCCCGACGAATTCCGCGGTTGTCAGCATGTCGAGAGCGGCCCTGCGTACCGCGACAGTCTCGGTCTTGCGGCCGAGCAGATCGAGCAGATAAGGGATGCGTTCACCGAGATTGCGGGAGTTGAGTTCGAGCCGGCAAATGGCCTGGGCGCGCGCATCGGAGTCGGCCGCACCTTTGGCCGGAATGTCTTGCGGGACGGTATGGCTGTAGCCGGCTTCCTTCGCCCTGACGACATGGTCCTGCTGCTCTTGGCGATAGTCCTTGATATCCATGGCAGCCTCACGCGGTTCCGGCGGGCGGATCGAAGGGCACATCGTCATAGTCGAAACCCAACGGTTCTGCCCCCGATATTCCTTGATAGTCTAGCATGTCCCGCACCGTTGGCGAAGGTCCAGGACGAACGATGACCGGCGAGGCTGCCAGCGTCCCGCCCGGCGCGGTGGAAGGTCGCGGCAAGCCGGTGACCTGGTTCCATGGCCACATCGTGTCGCCGAGCTGATGGCCAATCCGTCCGGTGTCGGAGGGGCTGAAAGCTTCGGTTTCGGCCGGATCATAAAGCGCGTTCAACCATTGCCACTTGGCCCAGATCCGGTCGACATTGCAATGCAGCATGAAGAACAACGGATCGCGGGCGGCGAGCGGGATACGCCGGATGAAGCTTGACCCCTGAAAGCTGGTATGGGCCATGCCATGCGGGTTGCCTTCCATATCGGCGAAATTGCGATATTGCGTGGCAGCCGGGAACGGCGCGAGCGCAAGCGTATCCGCCTCGCTCAGCACCGAGGACGGGCGGGCATTGGGCAAAAAACCCATGCTGCGCAGAATGCCGAGCTGGCCGTCGGTGATCCAGCTCTCCAGCGGATGGCCCGCCGTGAAGACGAGGCGGCCGTTGGCGTTTGGAAGGCCCATGAAGGCCCTGGTGAAGACGTTTGGAGCCGGTTCGTCGAAGCGCCAGTACGGCAGCGCCACGGACGGGTCGATGGCCTGCAACTCGCGCTCCAGATCGAGCAGGTAGCAGCGGTGCCAAGGGAGAAAACCGACATCAAAATGCGCCTCATCGGAAGCAGGACGGTCGACATGCATGTCGCGAAAGTCGCGGAATCGTCCGCTGCCGGCGGCATTGAGTGTACCCATCGCCGCCAGAAAACGGTCGCGTTCATCGTCGGTAAGCCCATTGGCGTTCTTGCGAACGCGCACCATGGCCGCCTGGCTGATCAGTTGGATGCCGCCTGGGACATCTGAGATCGTGTAGCCGCTATCTCCGTCCTGGATGCTTGCCGTTCCAAACAGGCCGGCGATCCAGATGCCGATCGGGCTGCCGTCCTGAGGCAGGTCGATCTCCAGCACCTGCTGCATCGGATCGGCTCGCGCCTCTGAGAAGCGAAGCTCGACCGCGGTGCGGCTTGCAAAACGCACACGCGCCGGATTTGCTCCCTCGGCATCGGCCAGCCGGATGGAAAGCTTGCGCGGGGTCCAGTCAAGATAGGCTATGCCATTCGGATGTACGGATGAAAACTCGACGTCTACAATCATGGCGCGCCGCCCTGATCACGGTAAAGTTGAAAGCGCCACCATCGCACAGCTTTCCCTAGCTGCCAACGGCCGATCGCGTAAAATCGGAAAAATGTCGGGCGAGCGTCGCGGCGAACGGCAAGCGATATGCAGGACGGATACGTCCACCAAGCTCGGCAAGCACGGGAGCGTCGCGAAGGAAACGGAGGTGCCGCGACGCACGCTTGTCCAGGAGCTCGAAAAGAACTCGAACTTTTTCACGACCGAGGCCCTGCCGTCGGACAAGCTGTACCACGAGGTCGACATCGCGCTCTGATCCGCGTGCCTGAAGTAATGATGGCAGTCAAACGCGGCCGGTTTGGCTGTCGCAGACGGACGACCGCTTGGACGCTGCCCGGCCTGGGCAGCCTGAAAAGGTAGCGCAACGACCGCAACCGACCAAGCCAGCGCATTTCGAGGCGTCGTTGGCTCGAATCGGTTCAAGAGCAAAAACATATATTTGCGCATCAAAAATCGAATTGCGCGCCGCAGCTTCATCGGGGGGGTGTCCAGTTTCAGCAAGGGACCCATGTCGTTGAAGAGACTGAGGGCGAAAGGGCGGATCTGGTCGCCCGCTTTTCCGGCAGCACACCGATCGGCCGGACGAGCAGCGCATTGATCGCGCCCGCCTTTCGTTCTAGCTCAGAGTTTGATCGCGCGTTCCCCTTCCATTCGCTGACGTGTGCAGTCATCATGCGCAAGCACTTATTTTCAAGAAGAATGCATAAGAATGCAGGTTGTTGATCATATCGTTAAGCATCCTGAGGTTTTAGTATTGTAGTTCCTAATCGGTCGGGAAAACCGTCGCATATAGGGGTTCGAAAAGGCTCTCGTCTTTCTGAACCCTTTTGGCATCACGGGTTCCCAACCCTTCTGAGGCTCCTGGATGACGCAATCATGTTTTGAAGCGATGTCGGAGGCGATGTCGATCCGTCTTGAGCACCGCGACGAGACGGGAAAGGTCAGCCACGCCGGTCTGAGGAAGACGCAGTTGGCGGCGGCATATGCGGGGGCCGCGCACGCCCTTCATTCTCAAGAGGCTGCGACGATCGCCATGCCGACCGGCACGGGCAAGTCAGCGGTTATGATTCTGGTTTCGGCGCTCGTCAAGGCGCGACGTGTCCTCGTTATCGTTGCGTCCGCACGCCTTCGCGAAGAGCTCGCGGAAAAATTCAGCGAAGTCGATCCGTTTCGCAGGCTGGAGATGCTGAAGAGCAAGATCGCGCCCAGGGTGAGACGGGTCTATAATCGCATCACAGACGAGGCCGGCTGGCGGGCGCTTGATGAGGCCGATGTCGTTGTCGGGCTGCCACAAACCTTGAGCCCCGCCTACAAGGGCGTTTGCCCGCCACCGAGCGGCTTCTTCGACCTGGCTTTGATCGACGAGGGACACCATGCGCCGGCGGAAACCTGGCGCAAATTGATCGAGGATCTCGGGCCGATACCGAAGATCCTGTTTTCCGCAACACCCTACCGGCTTGATCGGCGCAGGATGCCAGGCCCGATCATTCATACCTATTCGGCGCGGGCGGCCTACAAGGACGGTGTCTTTGGAAAAATCGTCTATCACGCCGTCGCTCCAGGAGAGGGCGAGACGCCGGACCAAGCCATCTGTCGCGCCACCTTGGCCCGATTCAAGGACGACAGGAAGAAAGGTCTCGATCACCGATACATGGTGAAGGCGTCGACCAGGCGGCGCGCGCAACAATTGAAGGAACTTTACGAAGCAGAAGGCGCGCGCATTGCGGTGGTCACGAGTTCCTACGCCAAGAAGACGAATGACCGGGCAGTCGAAAGGCTAAGAGCGGGGGAGCTTGATGGTCTGATCTGCGTGCGAATGCTGGGTGAAGGTTTTGACGAGCCGAGACTCAAGATTGCCGCCCTGCACGATCCTGACAAATCCCTGCCGATCACCTTGCAGTTCATCGGTCGGTTCGCCCGAACCACTGAGAAGAACATAGGTCAGGCGAGCTTTCTTTCGGTCCCGGAAGTCACCCATGTGGTTGATGACCTAAGAGCGCTCTATCGGCGCGATTCGATCTGGAATGAGATTGTCGCCTCCCAGGCAGATGGCGCAATCATCGGTGAACAGGCGCATGAAGACTATGCGGACCGGATCCGATCGACCGGAAGGGTTGCAGCCAGAGAACCGCTGAGCGAGGCCTTTTGGGAGCAGCTTCGACCGCGGCAGAAAGCCGACGTGTTCGATTGCAGGGGTGTGCAGATCGACATGTCGAAGATGAAAACCGCATTCGACCGTCTCTACTTGCATTATGCACTCGAAAACGAAGACACGGCAATCCTGGTGACCGAGAAGCCCGGCACACCCAGCTGGCTGGTCGGCGATGCCATTGCGACAGAAAGCGTCCATCTTCACATGGCGTATTACAGCAAGAACTGTGATCTGCTTTTTTTCCATGCATCCGCCGACGATGTTACCTTGCGCGATAACTGCATCCGCGCGGTGGCAGGTAAATCATTGCCAGGCGTTCTGTTTCGCGATCTTGCCCGTGTGTTTTCGGGCACAAAGCTCCTTGCCCCCTTCAATGTCGGCTTGCGCACAAGGCAATATGGCGACGGCGCCGAGAGTTATCGCTCCTCCGCAGGCCGAGCTGCGGGAGATGCATTTGGCGCAATGGAAGCGGTTCGCTATGTGCGCGGCCATCTCGCAGCGAAAATCGACGATGATGAAATATTGGGGATGAGCGAATCGTCAAAGCTGTGGGGCGGGCAAAATGTCTCCGTGCAAGAATTCGCTAAATGGTGCGAACGGCTCGGAGCCGCCATCCGCTCCGATAGCGATCCGAGGGGCAGGCGAGGCTATTTCGGCGTGCCCTTTGTCGTTCCGCTGCGCGAAATTCCCGCGAGGGTCGTGGCCGCCGATTGGCCTCTCGATGTATATTCGAAACCGCTCACGCTCGTTCGTGTTTCCGAGGTTTCAGTTGCGTCGACTAGGTTTCAGGATTCGCCAGATGAGGTTTCGTCGGTCCCTTCTCCGCTGTCGCTCCTGCTTGATTGCGCAATCGAAATTGCGTCACGCCCGCAGCCGAGCGATCAGATGAGCCTGCGGATCCGGTGGGCAAGCGGCTATACCACGGTTAGCTATCAGCCGGGTGCGCGCCCGGTTTTTCGCCCCACAGAGCGAAAGAGCGGAACAGGGTTTGTCCCAACGGATCAGCTGCTGGTGAGGCGTGGTGGCAATTACGAAAAATTCCTGGACTTCATCAACGCGCAACCGCCAACCCTCTATTCCATTGATGGGGCAATCATTGTGGGGGCGGAAGGGACCGAGCCGCTGGCGGAATTGCCACTCGTTCCCTCTGAAGAAACCTTCGTCGAGAAAATCTGGCCCGCAACGGTCGATATCAGGAAGGAACGTTTGTCCGACGAGTTCCCGCACAGAATCGAGAGCATACAGGACGAAATCGCGCGCGAGCTCATCGTTGATGGGTTCGATGTCGTCTTTCATGACGATGGAAGCGGTGAATTGGCCGACCTGATAACAGTCCGCCAGATCGCATCGGAGGGTTTGCTACAGGATACCGAGATCACCCTTTGGCACGCCAAATACTCCGGTTCTGACGATCCCGGGCGGCGACTGCAGGATCAGTACGAGGTGCTCGGTCAAGCCATCAAGAGTGGACGTCGCCTGACCTATTCCGCGGTACGGGCGCACATCGATCGCCGCCATCAGAAGGGCGGCGACCATAAGTTTCTGGCGGGCGACATCGACATGATGCGTCTGCTTCTCTCCGGCGATGCGATGCAGAAGTATCTCTATCGCATCAAGGTCGTCCAGCCGGGAACGTCGATTTCAAAAGTGTCGGCCGACATCAAACAGATCGTTGCAGCGGCCGCACATCTGATCGAATACGGTGGATTGAACAGATTCGAGTATATAGCCAGTCCTTGACGCGATCTTAGGGAGCGAGCCGGGCGCTCATCGTGTTCCAAGCTGTCTGCACCAGTCGTGGACGGTGACGAATCGATGCTCGCTGCGGTCCAGACGGGTGCGGCGACCAGGAACAGGTAATAAATCGCGAAAGGATACATGACGTTCAGGATCGGCAAGGCGAGCCGATAAGCCCATCGCAGGCGGCACGCGGCCGATCCGCCGCAGCGTCTCGGCCGCTGCGATGGCGATTATTGACGCGTGGGCCGAGCCTTGAGCCGCAGGCGCTGCCATTCGTCACCGGCCGCAGCGGCCGACCCGGTAATGCTCTTCACTGGCATCCGTGCGGCGCAGGAGGATTTGGGAAGACGCGTCGATCGGCGTGGAGAGCAAGTAACGCCTGAGGAACCTGTCGTCATCGACCTGCAGCGCTTCACCGCTAATCTGAAGACGGCTTGGCAGAATGGCGAGGTGCGACCTACCATAAAAGGTCATATCGGCGGACCAAACTCTATCCGAAGAGGCCGACCATGCTTGAGCCGTATGAAGCTCAGATTCGGGCATGGCTGGAGGCTGAGCCGACCCTCTCGGCAGCCGTCGTGCTGCAGCGGCTGATGAACGTCGATCCGGTTCACGAACAAAAGCCTGCGGACGGTGCAGATGGCGGTGAAAGCCTGGCGTCAGGAGTCGGCCCTTGAGATCCTCAATGGTGACTGGATGACGATCACGCCGGCTCTTCCACTCGCCAAATCGTTCGGTAGCATTCTTCCATGAGGCAATAGGAGGGGTCAATTCTTCGCTTCGCTTGACAGCTGCCACTGAGATCATTGGCATCAGCTACTTGCGCGATGGCCAGAACTCCTGTGCCGTTGACATATTTCGCCCTGAGCTGGGTTCAACATCATGCCCTATGGGCGTGGGCCGATACTCGCCATTTGGCATACACCTTCGAACCGCTGAGTGCACGCGTTGAAAAATCCGCACTCAGATTGGGATATGGTCTGCCGCTGTCGAGATATCGCGATCCCCCGATCGCTTATAGCCGGTCATCCTTGCAGCACGTCGATGGCGTACAGAATCCGTGATCACTTGCCGCATGGCCTCCCACCCGGCAGGAGTTGCCAGCACAAGCCAGCCCTCCGCCGCCCGGTTTTGATATCCGGTGTCATAGGCCTCGATATTGCCCTGCGCCCACCTCATGGATTCCGCCATCATCTCTCCGTCTGCATTCTCCCATCGGAACAATCCCGTCGCAGACAGTCGCCATCCAAGGAGGAAGGCGACCGAGGGGTTCAGGGCCAGGAAACGGGCGTCGGACATGATGGAGCCCCCTGCGATAGCGGTGACTGGAACCGGCTGTAGGCGCCAAAGCATGGGATAGTCGCGGGCGAAATATCGTTCCTTATGCCAAAAATCGTGAACTGAGGGTTCGCTATCGTCGTCGAACTTCAGCGCGCGGTGACCGATGACACTGAGCCGACTTTCTTCAGAGCGGTCATTATCCTGTCGCGCAATCCTGGTTAACTCGGCCAAAACAACGTCGCCGGCGGGAGTATGGTAGGCCGTCGGCAGCGCCTCGGCAACGGCTGCCATCCATTCGTCCTAAGGATATTTGCCGAGTTCCTCTGCCGCGGGGATATAGAGCCAGTCGGGCCGGGGTAGAATGTTGACCAGATTTCCGGGAGGATCGGCTACTACCAAGATTTCCCTGACGTACGTCGGAATCCATTCCACCACCTCTGCATCGCAAAGCTCAGAGACCAGGAGCCCGAAAGCATGTTGAGCAACAAGACTGCGGGGTCGCCGGTATGTCAGCTTGAGCCCGATACGCTCATTGTGCCGATAAATTTCCCGCTCGATTTTAGCGGACCAGGTTTCTGGTGGTGCGACGATGCGCATGAGCTGCGCCATCCGGCGTACCAGATTGTCGAAGGATAGTTCCACATCGGAAGCCAGCCTTTTCAGGACGTGGTGGTACATCCGCGTAAGGTCGAAGGGATCTTCCGTATCCGGCAGTGGTTCCCCGGGCGGGGTAACGTCACCGGAAAGACTGATTTCCGGTTTTGGAGTTTCTGGAAAGTGAAGGCGGTAAAATGCGGGCAAGGGGACTTTTGCCGGCGCCGACGGGATCTCAAGTTCGAGTTGCTGGAGAACGTTTTGTGCGGCGTACCGGATGACGGAGGAACCCTGCCAGGCCAGATCGTTGAGATCCTCCACATAGCGTATGGCGATGGCTGGGTTGCTGACAGCAAGACACTCAAGGATCGAAAGCCCGGCAGTCTGTGCCTGATAGTCGTCTGCGATAGCCTTGCTCAACGCCGCGCGAGCGGCGCCAGACCTGTCGCCGAGCTCGAAGACGTCCAACAGGCCGTGCCGGGCCTGCCATGCCAAAGAGAGAGCCGGCTGGTCGATGTCGCGGGTCAGCAGACGAACGCTGATATCGCAATCGTGCGCTCGCGGTTTAAGATCGAGGGATGGTGGCCGGTAGGAACTTGATTTCCAGTCTACAAGTTGTGTCACGTGCTCTTCGATGTCCCGCCATAGCTCCGGAGCGGCAGTTCATCAAGAAATTCACCGAGCAATTCGTCCAAATAGCCAATTTGCTCCCTGGCCCGCAGACCATGTCCCGTATAGTCGGCAACAAAAAGTTTGAGCGCACGGGCTCGTCCATCGGTGGGATAAGCAATTCGAAGTGCGCGAGAAACGGCGTAATGGGATCCGCCATCGTGGAAGCGCGCCCATCCGTAAGGGCGGCCGTTCTCAATGAGACGTGTTATCGCCGCGTCAGCGATTTCGACCTCGCCCGCCGCATTCGCCGCATGGACGAGCACTTCCAGACTTGGTGACGTCAAGGTTTGTTGAAGAACGAGATTCGCTGCTTCCCTGACGCTCGGACCGCCGCCTTTGGCGAATAGGGCTCGGCCGATAGGCGACCAGTCGAGACCTCCGGTACTCACCGCCCGGGAGAGGATTTTGGCAAACTCCGTTGCATCATCTGCAAGTGATTGGACCCTATCCTGATCGAGGACAACGCCGTTCGGCATTTTCAAAGAAGGGGGCGTCGATTTTCGGCGATCGCGGTCGTCTTCTTTGTCCTCTCGATCGACACCGTCCAGGATATCACCGTATGCCTTGCCGGAAATCGCCACGGTTTGAGCGGAAACTCTCAGCATTCGGATCGCTTGGGCGGACCAGCGGCGTGCTGGACGCTGCGGAGGCCAATGTCGCGGTCAACGCCTCGCCAAATGCTGTGTCGTAACTGGAGAACGGCAAAAGAAGTCTTGCAGCCGCGACGAGGCCGGTGCCTCGGGCTTCGCCCGTGCGGGTTCGATTCCCGCAGCGGCCACCAGCTTCAGATGTCATATTCCCATGAATCGCGATAAAGCTGTAAAATTGAGGTTTTGACCGTCGACGTTTATCTTTGAGCTTGATACTGGTAGTCATGAAAATCGAAGTTGTGGATTTATTTTGTGGTGTCGGAGGGCTGAGCGCGGGTTTCCGTAAAGCTGGCATCAGCGTGCTGGCTGGCATAGACTTCGATGCTAGCTGCAAATACGCCTATGAGAAGAACATCAAAGCTGAATTCCTGCCGGCCAACGTTGCAGAATTGTCTGGTAGCGACATAGATAGGCTGTATTCTCCCGGTGCGACGAAGGTGCTAGTTGGATGCGCGCCGTGCCAGCCATTCTCAATGTATACGGGCCGATATCGGCAGAATGAGACCCCGGAAGATACCGACAAGCGATGGAATTTGCTTCGAGAATTCGCGCGGATCATTGAGGAGGTTCAACCCGATATCGTCTCGATGGAGAATGTCCCGCGTGTTGCAATCCATCCGGCGTTCAACAGCTTTGTGGATCGCTTGAAGGTAGCTGGCTATCAGGTGACCTATCAAAAAGTGCGGGCACAAAATTACGGAGTGCCGCAGAGGCGAACCAGACTGGTGCTTTTTGCATCTAAATTCGGTGAAGTGAAGCTTATCGAACCTACCCACCTAGACTCCCCGATGACCGTCAGGGAGGCAATTGGCTCTCTTCCTCCAATCAAGGCGGGCGAAGCTGATACCGTGGACCGGCTGCACCAATCCCGCAATCTCAAGGAAACGAACCTGCGGCGCATAAGGGCAACTCGCGAGGGCGGAAGCTGGAAGGATTGGGACAAAAGTCTCCAGCTCGCGTGCCACCGGAAGCCTGAAGGGAAATCGTTCAGAGCTGTTTACGGCAGAATGAGGTGGGACGAACCCTCGCCCGTCATCACGACGCAGTGCTTGGGAATTGGCAATGGACGGTTTGGTCATCCAGAGCAGGACCGCGCAATTTCGATCCGTGAAGCTGCCATCCTTCAGTCTTTTCCTGCGGACTTTGAATTTGTCGCACCGGGCGAGCGAGTGAACCAGCTCCGACTAGCGCGGCAGATAGGAAACGCGGTGCCGGTCCGATTAGGAGAGGCGGTTGCTCGCTCAATCAAACGACACCTTGAAAACCACGTGCAAGCTTAGAAAAAATGGAGGGGCGCCGAGCGCCCCTTTTTTACTCGCCCGTGAAAACGTAGGTCGGGCTGCCTTGCGGCATCACAACTGTTGGGAACCAGGCGATTGGTTCGTCTGGATCACCGACATAGAGCAAGGCGAGCGACGGTGCCTGAGGCGATACTCTTCTGAGGAGTGCGATCTCTTGACCGCTCAGGCGGCCGCGCCACCATCCGCGCTCCGTTAGCGTGTCTTCCACCTCGCGAACATATACGGTGCCTCCGCCCTGCATATGATCCGAGAATGATCGAAGAAGCGCCTCAATTGTCTCAAGGTCCCACAGACCCGGATCATCATCCAAAATTGCAACGCTCTCGATCAAAGCATTGATGGCCTCCAGCGGGACGGTCGTCGCGCGCCTCTGGCGATCAGCTTCTGTAATTGGAACGCCGTTCCCTCTAAGGATATCGAGCACGAGCGCAGCCGCATCGGAATCTTCCGCATAGAAGTGGGGATGTATCTGATCTCGACCAGCTTGCACGGTGCGAACTGCACCCGCTTCCAAAGCGTTCGGCCGTGTAGGACGAGAGGCGAGCGGAACCCGTATTAACACGGTATTGCCGTTGTTCTCCCCCTCGACGGTCAATCGCAGCGCTTCCTCAGCTTCATGGATCTCGCGGAAACGGGCGGCTAGTCGATGAGGCAGATAGATCCGCACGTGATCAAGGTACGACTGGCGATAGCCAAACATGCGTGCGTGTTGCCACACCGTGTCCATCTGAGAAGTCTTCGCTTCCCGAATGTAGTACGTAGTTAGGAGAGCATCGATGGTTAGGCCGCGTCCGAGGATGTTCCCTCCCACGAGGAAGTTCAATCGAGGGCCGTAAACAGGCACGTCGGCCTTCGAATTGATCCGAATGACTTCCGCATGCCTGATGGCCGATCTGGCGGACGCAATCAAATCGTCGAGCGCCGGGCACTCTTGAACCGTTCTTGTCAGCTCGTTGTATGCCTCTCTAAAAAACTCGCGAGTCTCGTCAACACTTGCCCGCAGGCGCCTTCTTACGAGGTTTAGATGAGCTTCGATGTATCCGGATACCGTCTCGTGCTCATCCATTTTATGGCTTGTGTGCGAGAGATGCTTGAAACCTTGAGTGGGCCATCCTTTTGAAACCGAAAGAGCGCACGCTGATAGCACGAAGAAATTAATCGATCTCGCCAAGCCAGGTGGCGCCGTTCGTCTCATCAAAATAGCTTCGGTGGCTCCAACGAACACGAGATTTCTTGGCCGTTCATCCTCTGCCGCATCTGGATCATACTGGCTGAAGAAAACCTCTCCTCCAGTATACCCCGCACCTGGCTCAAGCAAAAACGTCGTGCTCGGGCGGAGGTCCGCATATTCTTTCTGCAAGAAGAGAACGTAAGGTGTTGCAGTCACCTGAACATAAAGGCTGTGTGGCAGCTCTTCACCCAGGGAGAAACCAGCTTCTTCCGGCCGGTCATTTGCGACAACAAGGCGATTCATTTTGCTCCTATACTGCGGGGCGTTCGCTTTCCCAGTGGAGCGAGCGGCAAGAGTGGTATCGGGAGTCGCGGCGTCAGCTTCGTCGTCTAATACAAGAACCGGATAGTTCGAGGCATCGAGTTGCTGGAGGAACCTGATCACTTCAGGAAGATTGATGTGGTTTTTTGCGCAAACGAGGACTAGGCCTTCCGCCGACACGGTGTCCCGAAGCTCTCCTTCCTGGCCCTGCCACTCATACGAGGACCCTTCTTTGACCGCTGCAAAAACACGGGGGCCATCAAGGTCTTTAAAGCGGCTTGCTGTTTGCCTCACCAGGGCGACGTTGTCGGTCGTGAGAACAACAACGACGCGAAACCCGTTATCCAGGGCGAGCGCGGAGGTCAAAATCATCGAAACGGTCTTGCCGCTCTGGATCCGACCGTAAAGTAATGCTCGGGGAGCTCGTGCACCAATGATCGGCTCCTCCGAAGCTGTACCAGATCCGTCCGATCCAACCTCTCCGGCAGCAACTTGTATCGAATAGGTATCAACAAGCTGATCGGCGAAGACCACGACCTGATCCATCACCGCGTCAACGGCTGACGGACTCATCGGAGAGGACTGTACTCCTTCGACAAGATTTTGCTTCGTTCCAGTGGTAACGGGCCCATTACGCTTGATTGGCATGTTTTCTCTCTGATGATTCGCACCACAACCATCAGGCGATAAATGAGGTATAGAGTCAAATGGCCGACCAGCTAAATCCCCAGCATCGATCGGTATTGATGCGCAAGGTAAAAGCGAAGAATACGCGGCCTGAAATGACCGTGCGAAGCACCGCGCATCGCCTTGGCTATAGGTACCGCCTTCACGTAAAGGGCCTTCCAGGAAGTCCAGATCTCGTCTTTCCGTCACGAAGGAAAGTGATCTTTGTTCATGGTTGCTTTTGGCATCGTCACGCGGGATGCCGCCGGGCTTCCACGCCAAGTACAAACGTGGAGTTCTGGAACGCAAAATTTCAGAGAAATGTTGCTCGTGACCGCCAGAAAGAGGTGCTGCTTAAGAGCGCCGGCTGGGGCGTACTGACGATCTGGGAATGCGAGGCGCACGACACCGTCAGGATTGCGCAGGTGATTAGCGAATTCTTGCAGAGTGCAAAAACCGCGGGGATTAAGCAGAACGTTTCCTTGTGATCAAAATAGCGTATTCTCTAGTGCTCGCCGGGCCATGGCTGTTTGACTTTTGAATACGCGGTATCTCTCGACCTTGGTCGATACTGGGGAAGGCCGGTTTCGGCCAGTCCGAGGTCGCGAGCTTCTTCGTTGATCCGGCTGATGTACCACCGGAGGCATGCCGATGAGACTTGGGTCTCCGGGAACTCCCGCGTGTAGCGCCCGAGGAGAAGCTCCCCCGGCTCGATGTACCGGAGCAGCTCGACTGCCCTTGCCTTAAGGACGCTTCCTAGGCGCAGCCGCTGCATCCTGAGTCGGCGGCGGAGCTCGTCCTCGCTGACTTCGCCGACGACTATCGGCTCGAATTTTTTGCTGGCGAAGGCGCGCCGATCCGCGCCGACGCTGGTGGCCGCGATCTTCGCGTCCAGCAGAGCGTTGTATGCTTCGAGGCGAGAATTGAACAGGTCTACGAGGTGCTGGGTCATGGGGCGATTCTGCCGCATTCGCCCACGCAAAACCAGCATGGGCCTCGTCTCCAGCCGGCGAAGGTCTTCGGAAGGTTCACGGGCCATGTTCAACCGTTCCCTCTCGCTTCGGCGCCTGCCGGGGTCTCCGGCACGCCCTTCCCGTCCGGAAGCGTCGTGCCCTGGATCTTGAAGCTGGTCGGCTTGTCCTTGTCGAGCTGGACGCTTATCCGCTCGACCGGGTCAGGTTCAACGCCTCGGGCGACGGCCAGTCGGGCCTGCTTCTCGGCGTTGTTGCGCTTGAGAAGTGCAGCCTTGATCTTGCCAAGCGTGTCGATCTGTCCGGTCTCGAAGGCCTTGCCGGTGGCCAGCGCGCCGACGAGCAGTGCCTCCATCTCACCGAAGATCAGCTGGGCTTCCGCGAGCGTCTCGCCGACGAGCACGTTCGCCAAGGACTGCGAGCTGAAGGGACGTTTGCCGGGGGGAATGGTCGACACCCGCGAGACCAGGGCTGCACCCATCGCCTGGTCATTCGTCGCAGCCGCCAGGTGGGCGAGTGAAAGCAGCTCCGCGTTGCCGGCCTGTGCGATCTGGCCGGCGATGAGCGTGCGCTTCTCGGAGCCGATGGAAGACCGCATAAGTATCTGGACGGCTGAATCGTAGTGGATGCTGGCCGCCATGATCGCCGCATCCTCGGCGTCGATCTTCCGAAGGAGGTCGATACGCTCGGGCGAGCTGCCGTTGACCAACTCGTGACGCTTTGCGGCGACTGCGCGAGTTATGACGGTCGAGCGCTCGGCCGCATTGAGATACTTCGCTGACGCCTCGATGGAGTCTGCATGGCTCTTGATCTGGCCTTCGAGCTTGGCGAGGAGATTGCTGTGCTGCGTGGAGAGCGACTTGGCGCGCTGCAACGACGCGCGCAGATCGTTGATGGCCATCCACTTATTGGAGACCGTCGAGAAGTAGTCGTTGCTGAGTGGATTAATGTTGCTCATGGAAAACCTCCGGGGAGCTAAGGAGAAGAGAAGCCCACTGGAGGTGACCACGGAACCCGGCAAAGGGCGGTCGTCTCCTCCAGCGAGGTGAAGGGCACCAGTATGCCCAAGACCGTCACATCCTGCCGCGGTGGGTTCGCAGAACGAACCAGCACAGAAGGTGCGACGGCGGAGTGACCGGCCGCGTGGCTATGCGTTAGCCGCAAGCGGCGCCTTCGTCGTCTTCTTTCGAGGCGGCGAGTTTTCCTTCCACTTTTGTCGAACGTGCTCCTCGATGCTCTTGCTCCACGAATTGCCGTCGCCGGCCTTCATGATCAGGGCGCCGACGAAATCCGCCAAGGACTGGTGGTAAATCTCGATCTCTTCCAAGACGGCGAGTAGAGCTGCGGCAATCTTGAGGTCGACCTTTCGGGTCGAAGTCGTCTGGAGAGTGAAGCGGGATGAGTTCATGACCGCCCTTGAGATGAAGAGCAAGCGCGCTTGCCTCAAGCGATGGCACCTTGGGCGCGGTGCGCGCGGCAGAGTTCACTTCAGTACTGGAATGCAAATGTCCGGTCCTTGTCCCTGAGCTGCTCTCGGGCGCATCGATGTCCACGGTGCGCCCGTTTCTTTCTGAGAAATCGCTCATCGCAGGGCCTCAACTCTTGAGGCGGACGCGAACGCACGCAGGTCAGCGACGGAATAGACGACGCGGCGTCCGATCTTGTGATAGGCGGGGCCGCCGCCCTTGCAGCGCCATTCGTCCAGTAGCACCTTCGAGATGCTGATGAAGTCTGCCGCGTCTTCGACCGTCAGGTATTCTTTCCGCGGGGAAGCGAGCGTTGCCTCGATGCGGGCGAGGCGATCGATCACCTCTGTAAACAAGCTTTCCATGCCGTCGGCACTCCTATCGTTGAAGATGGGTGTCGGGGCGCAATCTCTCTCTTGCTCGCTGTATCCGCAGGCGTTTTCAGCCTGCGGGCGCCTCAACGGACAAAAGGTAACTCAGCGAAAAGAGAAAATAGCCTATTCTCGCTGAGCCTTGCTGGGCTATTGACCGCGAAATCGGGGCATGGCCGAGCAGATCAGCTCCTGAGACTCCCGCATCGTTCCGACGAGGTGGGCGCGGGTGATGTAGCCCCAGGTCACGCCCGCGGGCCTGTGGTTCATCAGGAGCGTGATAGTCTGCATGTCCACCCCCTGCCTCCAAAGCCGCCGTCCTGTAAGTGTGCCGCATCTGATGCGGGGCGTAGGGAAACTCGTTCGTCCGCCGCATCTCCTCGACGTGGCCGGACTCGCTGTTCAGCGACGGGAAGGCGAACGGGCTAGCGAGGCCCTTGGTCTGCTGCCGCACCATCTCAAGGTTCTGGAGGAGGTAGCGCGGCAGGGGCAGCTTGAACGCCCTGTCCTTCCCGCCCTTGGGCGAAGGGACCAGCAGCACGCCGTCGTCGTCCAAATGCTCCCAACGCATCGAGCGGGCGTCGTGAGAGCGGAGCCCCGTCAGGAGCATCAGCATCCAGCAGGTCGCCCGGATGCGGTCCTCCATAGCGTCCAGGCGCCGCCAAGTCTCGGGCAGGCCCTCGGGTCCAAGGGCCCACTGGCGCGGGCGCTCCTTGTTCATCCGCACGGCCCGCGAGACGGGGTTCGGCGGCAGGTCGTGAATCTTGCCGTCGCCGAGGCGAAGATGACTGACGAGGACTCCCGCTCTGTTCTGTGGCGCAAGCTTCGTTCAACGCTTCACAGACATCGGCAATTCCCCGATGCAGATTGGTCGCTGGACGAGCCTGTTTTGATCACCTTGGAAGAACTCTACCATCGGTTTGCTCCTGCCGATCCGATCGAGCGGGTGGCATGGCTTTTCGACCAGACTGTGGAACTCCCTGACCGCGCTTCTGCCGGCTGGGAAACGGAGGCGCGCGATATTGAGGAAGCGCGCAAGCGAGCAGCGGCGGCAGTATACGAAGCAGGAGGAATTCTGGCGATCCAAAAGCTCGCACGACGAGCAGAAGCTGCAGGTTATATTGGCAAAGCGCTCTACGATGCAGGTCTGCCTTCAACCGAGTTCGATAGCCTGCTTGAGTTTTTCCTCAAAGCCGAGGATCCCTCGGAGCGGGATGTCGCGCACGGTATTGTGGTCACCGCGTCTCGTGAACGCGAGAAAGAATGGTTCGAGGGCCTGATCGAAAAAGCAGTTGCTGAGAACTGGAACGAGGAGGCGCTTCTCACATTGCTTCGCGCCATGCCTGCCGAGCGCTGGGTCTGGGAGCGCGTCTCCGAAATCGGCGGCTCTATCGAGACGACATACTGGCGGACTGCGCGGGTCATGTGGATTGATGATCGCGAGGATGACATCGTCTATGCGGTCCGCAAGCTCATTCAGATGGGCGTGCCGCTGCGAGCGGTCGGGCTCGCTGGCCGGATGCGGAAGTCCGATCTTCCTTCGGACCTTGTCATCGAGGTACTGCGCGAGGCAGCAAAGCAACCCTTCACTGGCGATGTAGACCATAATGAACTCGGCATGTTCCGCCATCATGTTGCGGAGCTCATGCAGATCCTGGACAATCGCGATGATGTCGAACGGGACGCGCTCGCGACTCTTGAATGGAACTATCTTGAAGTCCTGGAGCATTCCCAGCGACCAGCAAAAGCGCTTCTCGCCGAGCTGTCGGAGCAACCAAAGCTTTTTGTCGATCTCCTGAAAGCGGTCTATCGAAAAAGTGATGATGAAGACAGTGACGCGGACGACCCTGTGCCCGGAACACCGGAAATGGCGAAAGCAGTGGCGAGCCGGGCTTATGCATTGCTCGGACACTGGAACAGAATTCCCGGGACACAGAACGATGGCTCAATCGATCCGGTCAGACTGACCGAATGGATCAAAGAGGCGAGGAAGCTTGCCCGCGAGGCGGGCCGCCTGGATATCGGCGATAGCCGCATTGGGCACATGCTCTCCTCTTCACCAGACGGCAAGGATGGAAATTGGCCAGCCGAGGCCGTTCGAGAGGTGATTGATCTGTTCCACAGCAAGGAAATGATCGACGGCGTTGTCGTGGGCAAGATGAACCGCCGCGGCGTGACGACCCGTATGCCTCGCGACGGAGGATTGCTGGAGCGACGGGAAGAAGCGCGCTATCGTAACTCGGCTGATGCGATCATTTTTGATTATCCCCGCGCAGCCAACGCTTTGATCCGGCTTGCTGACTATTACGAGCAAGACGCCAGACGCGAGGACGAACAAGCCGAACGGCTGGATTGGGGAGGATAAGCTTCCGTTCTTGCCGGCACACATTGCTTTAGAACTTTCATTTCGGCGAGTTTATGATGTTTGACGTCAATCCAGGACAAATAGATAGCCTTACCAGTCTGCAACTCGTCCAATTGCTCGGCCGCCTGCTTCATGCCGAAGCGCAGGCCGCTGACGTGCCGTTGGGAAACATCAATGTTCCTCTGCAGATTACCATCCCTGACGGTGGTGAGGACGGGAGAATCGTTTGGAAGAACGGACGTGACTCGACCAACTATCTTCCAGGGCGTCAGAACTTTTTTCAATGCAAGGCGAGCAATTTCGGAAGGGACGGATGGAAAAAGGAGTGCTGGACCAAGTCGAGTAGACGTAGAGGCACAACGCGTGTCCTCGCACCGGCCCTGAAATCCATCTCGGCAGTGAATGGGCACTATGTCGGCTTCACGACCGAAGCGCTGACGGGTCAAAAGATCGACGATTATGCCGCCGCGATCGAAGAGGGGATCACCGAGGCCGGTGGAGATCCGAATAGGCTCGGGTCGATAAAGCTCTATGGCAGCAACGAAATTGCTGCCTGGGCGACGTCGCACCCTTCCGTCGCGATCTGGCTCGGAGAGATTGCGCATCGCCAGACACTCGGCGGTTTTAGAACGGTTGAGGCCTGGGGCCAACGCGGTGACTTTGTTGACCAGCCCTATGCCGACGATGGCGACAACCGCTACATTATCGGTACGACGCGAACCCGCGAACTCAACGGCTCGGACAACAGCACATCCGCGAAGGCCGCCTGGGCCAAGGTTTTAGAGCACGTGACGTTCCCGGGTCAGTCGGTGCGGATCTCCGGTGCATCTGGATTGGGCAAAAGCCGATTTGTCTACGAGTCGCTCAGATCGAGTTCGTCGATTGTGGCTGACATCGTCAGCAATAGCACGATCTTCGCCGATTATCGCGTGGTCTCTAACACTCTGCTTCCAATCGCGGCGCAACTGGCGGATGGACACCATGACATCCTCCTTGTCGTCGATGAGTGCCCAAGGGAAGCCGCAATCGAGCTCGGACAACTTGCGGGAGCTGGCCCAAGTCGGCTTCGAGTCATTACCATCGATACCGATGATCGCCCGCTGGACAAGGCTACCCTGCATCTTTCGGTATTGCCGAGTGATGGGGATTTGATCGGCGCAATTATCCGCTCGAAGAACCCGGATGTAACTGAAGCAACCATCTCCCGCTTGCGCGATGTCTGCGGTGGTTACCCAAAGTTCGCTGTTCTCGTCGCCGCCACCTGGGATCTTTCCACCGTCGCGTTTGAGACGATTGACGATATCGTCAACCGTGTGTTGAGAGGGTCGTCAGTCACTGGGACCGAAGAGATCAGGGCTCTTGAATGCTTGGCAATGTTTGACCGACTGTCGATCGAAGGTGAAGGCAATCCGCTCGATCTGGTCGCTAAAGATTTCGCCCGGATGTCTGGCGATGAGATGTATGAACACCTCTCAAAAGCTCAGGATCACGATCTCGTTGGGCGCTACCGCGATCAGTTTGCAGCACAGCCCCGACCGATTGCGGAACACTTGGCTCATCGCCGTTTAAAGCTGGTAAGACCGTCGCTGCTGGAAAAATTCGTGCTGGGCGCCCCGGACGAGCTTGTTCTTTCGTTGCTTCGGCGTTGGCGCTTCATGGACGCATCACAACTTATCCGTGACGCTGCTTCCGCAATTGCCGATGGGCATCTGTCGACCCCCGGCGCCGTGTTGACAGCTAGAGGCTCGGCGATCCTCGATGCCCTGGTCCATATCATTCCGGACAAGGTGGCAGATCGCCTTCACCACCTGATTTTGCCCTGCTCGAACCAGGTCCTGGCGGATGCAAAGGAAGCGCGGCGCTCAATCGTGGAGGCGCTTTCAAAGTTGATGTTTCGGTCGCGGTCGTTCAATACCGCCGCGCGTCTGCTCATGAAACTTGCCGCAGCCGAAACCGAGGAGTGGGCCAACAACGCCACAGGTCTCTTCAAACAGCTCTACCAACTTCAGCTCAGCGGTACGGAAGTATCGCCGGCTGAGCGTTTCGCCATTCTTGACGAGGGTCTCGATAGCGAAGATGAGGCAACGGTCGCGCTCTGCGTCGACGCCCTGGGAAGCGTATTTACAAGTCATTTTTCGAGATTCGGGGCGACGGATGAGATTGGATCGGGCGAGCCCCTGAAGGATTGGTCCCCTACCACGTGGGACGAGGTCGACGAGTTCCATGTCGAGGGACTGAAACGTCTGCTGGAGATCCGGAAAGGCCGTCCCGAACTAGCGGATCGATGTGAAACCATCATCACCCGCGCCACACGCCGGGTGCTGAACACAGGGATTTATCGCCAGCACGGCGAGGCGCTCGTCGAGATCGCCAAGGAAAAAGGTGGTTGGCCCGAAGCAATCGAAAGCGTTGGTCACTGGCTGTATTTCGACAGAAAAGGCGCTAAGGCCAAACGTTCGCGTTATATACGGGATCTCTACACACGGCTTTTTCCAGAAGACCCGATCGACAAGGCGATACTTTTTACCAAGTTCTGGAGCGCCGACATTCGAGACCCCGATGCGATCTACAGGGAGAGCGACAACGATTTCCGGTACTCCGAACGGGCAGCAGAGGCGTTGGCCGATGAAATCGCTCAGAATGATGAGATGACACTCGAGGCAATCGGCCGGATGATGCCACTCGACCTGAAGACGGTTGGTCCTTTCGCAGAAAGGCTGTCCAGGCGGGCTCGCCAGCGCAAGAATGTTTTCGATACAGCTCTGGAACTTGTCGATGAAGGCGGCACCGGGATGAGGATGTTGCGAGGCATTCTGCGTGGGATTGATCTTGAGGATCACTCCCTTGCTGATGAGTGCCTGAAGAAAGCTGTCGAAACGCTCCCTGTAACCGTTCCGCTGATTGATTTTTATTCCGCCCTGACGATTGATGATTCTCGCATCGACAGGGTGGTTGCGGAACTTCAGGCGGGGAGGATCAAGCCCGTCGAATGCGCGTATCTGTCATACGGGCGCGGCTTGGACGAACGTTCCGCTTCCAGCGTCTCGCGATTGCTGGATGAGCTCGTCAATCATGGAAGCGACGGTGCGTGGACTGCCCTTGAGATTGCAATGATGTATCGTCATGGCCAACCACTCTTTCCTGAATTTGCTGCTGAAATTGGAAAACTGTTATGCAATCCAGCATTGATAGCTGGAAATCGCGACAGCAATCGCGATGCGCATCTTTTCGAAGATCTGACCAAGCAAGTTCGCAATGCGATCGGTGTCGACGCCGAGCTCGCCGACGGACTGGCCCAGCAGATCGAGCGACTTGCTGGCTCGGAGGAGTGGGAGATATTTTCGACGCTGAGCGCGCCAATGCGCGATCTCGTCTCTGTTTTGCGCGAAGATCAACCGGACGTCCTCTGGGCTCACATAATACGCTTTTATGACAACGCGACGCCGATAGAGCGCGACCGGCTTCATCGTTTGATCGGGCCGAATTCTGATCGGTTCGAAAAGTCAGCTCACACGGAGGCCGGACCTCTTTACGGCATATCCAAGGATCGTCTCTTCAGTTGGGCGGATGGAGTTCCAGACCACCAGGCTTTCCTCGTGGAATTTTTTCCGACTCTCACGATCGGGGAGGATGGTTCGGCATGGGATCCGGCTTTCGAGGAACTTGCAGCGCGCTATGGTAAGGCGAGGGAATTCCGAGCGGCCGTGGCCGACAGGATCCGACCCAAATCCTGGTCCGGATCTATCGTTCCTCTTCTTGAAGTTTATTTGGATCCCCTCGCAAGTTGGTCAAAACATAAAATCCAAGCGCTTGCGACCTGGGCAAAAGACCAGCATCGTCGTCTCGAGAGCAGGATCGAGCGCGAAGCTCAGCACGACCGCGAGATCGGGCTATAGAACATGGTCTGCCTCTGATTGCCGCGTCCGCGGCATCTTTTAGGGCTAGGTGTTCACAGAATCACAGTGGAGCTCGGGTTTCTAATCATATGTCGGCGATGTGATGTAACGCTGGCATGGAGCACGCGTCGTTCGCTCGACTAAATTAGATAGATAGTTGCAATTACATCCTGCGGGAATAGAGGTTATATATCAATGACTTGACTCTAAATGCGCCTTCTTAACGAAAAGATGGATTTGAATAGCTTAGCTTTTTTCCTCAGGATCACTGGTTCGAGTCCCTTCAAGATCCCGAACACTCTTACACCGACAAGGTTCAGAGCGAATCCGCCGCCGCCATTTCGGATGCATGGCGCCGGCGTTGGTTAACTGAAAAGCCGCAGAATAGAAAGCCTCCAGAGGACGGAGGCCCTCGGGCCGCGTAGCGTCCGAATAAGTCTTCGGTATGATATTGATAGGACGGAACATTCGGCGCTCTTGTTCAGAGAAACGGAGCAATAGTAGTCAGTATTTTGAATATCCCGGCCTTTTGGCTAATATCTCCAAATCAGTAGTAGCCGATGCCAGCCAAACTTTCCGGTTTACCGAGTTCGCTGAGCTGTTTGGGATTATCTAAAGAAGCCCGTTGAAAATAGAGAATGATAATTTTGTTGTAATTTATTTTTTTAAGAATATCCAATTTTTCCTGTTGATCTCATACGGAGGAAGGAAGCTGTGAGTTTTGGGGCTAGAGTCCGTGTTTCCAGGCAGTCTAGGGATTTGTCGCAGACCGATCTTGCCCATGCCGTTGGGACATCGCAAACGTGTATCCACAATTGGGAAAATGATAATACCTATCCACGGCCTGCCAATATGGTGGCTCTAGCAACGGCTTTAGGGGTCACGCAGCGGTTTCTGGAAGAGGGCGAAGGGGGGTGTTTCAATGGGCATGACTGTGGACGAGGTGCTGAACTCTGCAAAAGCCGAATTGGCCCGCGTCCTCCATACTACGGCTGATCGCATTGAGCTCAAATTCAGCATGGTGTCGTAATGAATGTAGAAAACCCGCTTGAGGTTTTCGCTAATGTTGCCGCCATTCTCACGGCAATCGTCGCGGTATGGGCATACGGTCGCTATTTATGGGTACAGCGCCAAAGACGGCTGCGCCTCGAAAATCATCTTCGTGAAGAACGCCCCGTTGGAGATCAGGGCCACCGGACACTACTTCATCTCGTTGCTCATCTGGGAATGTCAGAGGCCGAGATCATCGATGCGGCCTTTAGGAGCAAGGTTATACGCCGCCGCGTCTCTATAGACGATCAAGGACGCGCGGATCGGCTGCTTCTCGAATACGAAAGCGGTAACCCGGAGGATGACTTGCCAAGACGCAGCAAAAAGAGAGCGGTGTTTTAGCCGCCCCATCGTTTCAGGCCGCCTTGCTCTTGTTTTCCAAAATCGACGAAGGTGTGAGCCTCTCACAGGCGCGCAAACAATGGCGCTCCATCTTCATCCGCAATTCGGTCAATTGCATTTTCTTTGGAAGAACGCGAGCTGATCCTTAGATACGACAGGGATTGACGACCATAAAGTGTGAAATTTTCAAACCGCAGTGGATGCACCTCCTCGAACATTTCAGGTTGGTCGCGCAGTTGCTGGCGTAGCTCCTAACAAGCGACCGAGAATGTTTTTGCCAAAAAACTCACCTGTGTCATTGACCCTTGCACCCCAATACTCATCTTTTCGGGAATCTTCGACAATCGGTCGATCTCCCGTTGCGAGCAGCAGATTGGAAAATTTCCCTCGGTTCTGAACTAACTTCACGCGTAGGCACCAACATCTGTCCGCTCGATGATCTGACCGCCTTCGGTTCCCCGCTCTTTTGAAAGAGATCCAGGCCGCTTCGCCATTATTGCCCCTCGTGACTACTCGAGCGCGCATGCCCAAGGATCGGATAAAGACGTGACGGCTCCAGCAGGGCGCAGCATCAACTTTCCCGAACTCACGACACCAGCTGCTACGTTCATCAGATATAATGGCCGTTCAGGCGGATAGATGAGACTGGTTGTCATTAACCAATTTCGAACTCCAGCCAGTAGTCGCCTTGTTGAGTAACCCCGTCGACCGGGGTTGGAGCGTCGCTGATGACGAACGGATCCTCGCGTTTTATCAGCTCTGCCAAAAGAGCAGGATGCGGGATACCTTTCCAACGAGAGTAGGGGGTCATTGAGATCATCGCACGAACCTTACCGTCGTGTCTGTTCTCCTTGCCCACCAGATCTCGCAGCAATGTTGCCGGGGTCGCATTGTGGCTGGCATGATGTCCAATCTTGAGGAAGGTGACCTTGCTCAGCAGGCTCACAGCCTGTTCGTCGGCGAATACGCGTTCCCATGGCCCCCATTGGGCATCGCCCGGAAACAGAAGATAATCCTCGCCGATCTTAAAGATCAGGATTAGGCTCGTGTTGTTCAATTCGGCATCGAGCTCAGCAGCAACCGCCTCATAAAGCCGCTTCTGCGAAGCCGCTTCGTCAATGGCCTGGTGGTCAAAGCCGGGCCAGAAGGCGCTCTCATCCACCCAGTCTTCTCCGAACGGGCGGACCTTCTCCCTGTTGCCATCTATATCGATATTGAAACCATCAAGGAGGATTTGATTGGTTGGCGGGTCGGCTTGGTTCAGGGCACCCCGCGATCGAGGAGGACCGAGAACGAAGATATCGACACCGGGTAGAACCACGCATTCGATCTTTTCGACGACCTTGTCTCCCTGAGGGTAAAATTTCGGCACGACCTTCTTTGCAAAGCCGTCATGCAATACGGCAAGACAGTCCTCGTTCGACAGGGCGGCCGCGGCGACGTCGGCGAGGAGCGGGTCAAGTGCCAAGCCCAAAGTCGCCTGCTTCTCAACTGCAAATTGCAGCGCTTTTGCGCGCTCCTTCTGCTTTTTCCAGAGCTTCTTTGCTTCGGGATCGGTAGGCGATTCGATCCAGGGCATCCAAACTTCGCCAACCTCGACCGCCGCCCATTTCTTGTTCGCAAATCCGGAAATATGATCAGCATGCCGATGGGACATGACAAGCAGGTCTATCCGAGCAACGCCGTCGTCATCTGTGACATCGGCGATAAGCTGATCGGAAATTTGCTGGATGTTATAGTGCTTGTTTTTCAGCGAACCGCAGTCGATTACCACTCGCTTCGGACGCGGATCGCCAGGGATCTGCAGAAGGAAACAGTCACCGAAGCCTACATTGTACATGCGCACACGGATCTTTGCCTGCTGGGGCTCGCCAACCGGCTCGTCCACTTTGGGCTTGGGTTTCGTGATTTTCAGCTTAGCCATGCGCGTTCATCCTTCGCCGTGGAGGGCGCGGAACTGCGCGCGCAGCTTCATACGATTTTCCAGGTACTCCTCGTCAGCGAAAGCCATCATAGGATCCCGCCGATCGAGCTCTTCGAGACAGAGGTCAGTGGCGTGAAGACGGGCGGTTGCGGCCTTTCGAAATTCCGGCGGCAGGTTTTCACTTTTCATCGGCTTAGACGCTATATAACGAACCTCGCCTTCGCTGCCGAAAATAACTGTTGCGCCGCCTCTGAACGGAATGCCTCTAAACCGCTCCCTGGTCTGTTCATCGATCTGCATGAACTGCGCGACGAACTCGATCACCAACCGCTGATCCGATGTAATGCGGTGGACCGCGTGAAACCCGACGACTGCGACCTTGAGATTTGGGTCAAGCCCGAAAATGTCCAGATTGAACCGTGCATAGTGCGTCAAAGCGCTAAAAAGCCCGTCGCGCAACAGTCGGTCGCCTCCGACCTCTGCCTCGGCCTCATCCGTCTCGATCACGGTACTCTCGTAAGCGGAGGTCGCGCTTTCACTTTTGTTACGCGACCTGCTTCGGCGCGCAATACGACCCTGGTCCAGGGCCGTTGCTGAATAGTTGAGGAACCGTCGAGCATCCTCGAGCAGTCCAGCGTCGACGGGCGGTGGCTGGCCGTTGATCTGGCTCGGCCAAAGCAGCGATTCCTCCGCGAGCGAGACCACGCCTGCGGGATAGATACCGCGTTCGCGAAAGGCCTCGATGATGGAAAACCGCACCTCGTCGCTGTCTTGGGGATTGAGTTCGAAGTCGGACGTCACCAGGGCTCGAAGGAAATCCCCGAAGGTCACATCGACGGGCGGCATATAGTCGAAGGCTCTAAAGCACATCCGCAAAAAGCGTTCCGCAAGTTGCGACGCTTCACCTGCAAGGCGATTCACGAGATCGGGGTGCAACCTGCCGGTTGGTAACTGTCCGGACCCGCCTGTCGCGATACGAAGCAGGTCGGCGATACGCTTCTGATAAGCATCGAAATATCCTCCAAACACCGCGCTGACCAGGATTGCGCCACGGTCGTGCGGCTCGTGCGTTTCTGCCAGTTTCGGGCTTTTGCCGATGGCAGACCGCAGGGCCTTGCCCCTGCCGGCCGCATAACCGAACTGCTGGGCGAGTTCGACAAGCATCTCGGACTTCTGCAACATCCCTTGCGACGTTTGAATGTGCTCAGCGAGAAGCTCTCGATATGAAAAGCGCTGGAAGAGGGCGACGATGTCCGAAAAAGCCTCATGAAACGCCAGGACGTCGATGTTGCTCGGCTCGATGAAATAGGGTCGAAGGCGGTGGACGATGGCATGGGTCATCTCATGCGCGATGATGTCGTGCGACAGACAAGTGAAGACAGTCTGGCTTGGTATATTCGGACCGGGCGAGACGGCGTCCGCCTGGAAATAGCCAAACATGATCGCGTTGAGGTCGGGATCGAAAAAGGCGTTCTTTCCGCAAAATGCATGGGGGACGAGACGAAGCTTCGTTCGCGTGGAGCTTTTCCTGAAGTTGATCGGCCTGCCGAGCGCGCGTCTCGCACTTTCGACGACCTTCATGGCCACCGCATAGACCATCTGCTGATGAAATCTCGGATCGGATTCGCTGGGCGCTAACCCCGACTCCATCAGCAACGCGGGATCATTGAGATCGACAGCGCCGTAGAATTTCTTGTTCCAACCATCGTAGTCTATAACCTCGACGATCTCCCCGACAGGGCCTGGGGAAAGCTCCGGTTCATTATCAACCTCGACTGTTATCCTGTAGGGAGCCCGCCGGCCGCTCATCGGATCGGTGGCATAGATCCGAAGTTTTCGCTTCTCCGCAGCCCTCGTCGCGTAATCACTCACGAAGCGCTTCATGCGATCCCCCAGAAGACTGACCAACGGACTGCTCGCGCGATAATGACATTTGCTGGCGCTAAGTCAATCTGCGTCGTCCCACAGGTTAGCGATGCCGATTCGAAGCATCCTGACACGATCAGAGAAGAACCGCCTCCTTATTTCTATCAACTCGCTTCGATTGAGGGAAAAATGTTCAATCGTCTCGGCCGCCCGCCTGGACTTGGCCTTGAGTACTCCATCCAACTGCACCACGAGGTGTTGGGTTAGGTCACTTTTCTCGCATGGATCGAGCAGCAGTTGTTTTTCCTGCGGACGATCGCCACGCCAGGACAATCCGCTCGAGTTCCGCGCGAAGCGATTGAGAAGAGCTCGGCTCGGAACCCGCATGCGTTGGCCCGCGATGGGAAAGTAGGCTGGTTCACGCGGTTGGCAACGGTCGCAGATCGGGTAAAGGTTCTCCCACGCATCCGCTAACCAAGTGTAAAAGAGGTGGGGATCGACGGCGGCGGGTGGGATCGCCTCGGCGGCCGGCCGGAACTGGTAGGGCCGGCACGCTACGCGACTTTCGCAAAAAGCGCATTTGCCATGGAAGAGGTGTGCGAGGGCATCCGAGACGGATGTATCGTGAATATGCGAGACTTCGACCGGCGCGCTGGATTGCGAGCGCCGGGAAGCTTCAACCAAGAGGAACTCGCGCAGTCTCATGCGAAAGTGATTGCGGCTTGGCCGCGCAGAGCTTCTGGCGGAGGTTCCAGAGCCCTGTCAAACTTCCACATATCGTCCTATCCCATAAATATGCTTGGCGCTTACGCCGTCTTCAACATACGCAAACAGCCTCATTCTGGTTGTATGTAGTGCGACTTTTCCAACTTTTTACCAACGCGGACAAATGAAACGAGTGAGGTGAAAGCGGCAAAACGAATTATTGACGCGGAATGTCGTATAGCGCGGGAGCCCCGTTTTGCGGGCCGTCTGACACGACCAGCACCGAGTAACGATCATCCGCTGCCTTGAGGACAGTTAAAGCCTCGGGCTTGCTGTCTGCGAGTCCTGCCTTTTCGATGTTGTAGGACGATGGTTTGTTCATTCCCGGCTTCCAAAATGATACGTTCGCCGCTCCGGTCATGTCCTTTTGAGGTCCCGAAAGGACAAGCAGCCCGCCGTCAACCGCTGCGAGATCGCGGATACCTTGGCCGGCTCCTAGATCAACCGGGTAGAGCGTCAGCCCAGCGTTGGGGTCGTCGAAGGCGGCTTGAAGCGGTATCGAGGCTATGACGGCTTGACCATCCAGCAAGGGGCCTCGAAACCCGACATAGAGCATCACCAGAGATCGCGATGCCCTCGATGTTGACACCGCCATCGTCCGGTATTTGCGCCATGTGCGGCCCTAGCTTCGGATCGGCGGCAAGTATTTTTTCGAAATTTGCATTTTTTTCGACCTGAGAGGAGGCTGTGTCCTTCGTGCCGAAATCCGCAACCTGTCCCGTCGAACCATCGATCGCAACGCGATATATGAAATAACGAGACTGTTGTTTTTGACTACCTTTGTTGAGGCTATGGGAGCCAGCAAGAAAATAGGCTCCTTTGTAGAACGCAACTCCTTCGGCATCCGTTTCGTCAAACTTCTCCCCCGTTTGGTTGCGCTTCGGCAACAGGTAAAGCTGCCGGCCCGGGATCAGATGTTGATCCGAGAGGGAAAAGGACCGAGCGTATTTCACCTCATCGCCGACGAGCAAACACGACATCCTATTTCCATCCACGTCGGCACAGGCAGCGCCGGTCACGTTGGTCGCTTCCTTGCCGTCCACAGAAAGGTCGGGACTGATCTGCAGGAATTGTGTCGGCTTGAGCGTCAAATCACCCGCCTGGGCCTGATGGCCATGGGAATCGGCGAGACCAAGGATGATCAGGCCAATGGTTCCAGAAAGACGAGCTCGGCAGGATGTTCCGACCACTTTTTGAATCCCGCGAGCGCGAGCATTTGTGCCTGTTTTCATGCCGCCATCCTCCACTACCCTTGTCGGCTGACGTGCGCCGCAAGAAAAATTTAGATCTCCACGTCGAAGTCAACGATCGCGCGAGGCGCAAATTTGTAATATCGATCAAACCTGTCAAGCAGCGTGCCTTTCGCGTCGCGCGCCTCGATCTGGATCCGATAGATCTGGTTTGGCTCGACCACATAACCGCCGTTCTGCGGAAAGCGGTCCACATTGCGAAACAGCAGCTCTGCAAGGGCTGGCCGTCGAAAACGGATTGTCCCGGCCAACGCCGGCGGAATGACATTTTCTGGGGCCGCATCCACTTTCGACAGTGCCACCTGGACTGGTGCGACTGCATTTACCCGCTTCACTCTGACGGATACCCATGCCTCATCTTGCGGCGGCTTTGGGGTCACGTCAGCGTCGCGGCTCGAGCGGAAACCGAGAGCATACATCATGTTGTGAATGCCACTGCTGCCTCCAGCCAATACAAAGGCCGTTATCAATTTCGAAATGGGGCCTGTGGTCTTGGCGACTTCCGCCGCAAGTGCTGTCTGGTCTGCACCGGTGGCTGGAAGCGTGTATGCCGCGACTAGACTTGCCACTACGTCGAGATTGAAAATCCAAACGACCAGCAACGACACGCCGATCATGATGATTGTCTTGACGCCTTTCGCAGCGAAGTAGGCCAAAAACACTCGCCAGTTAAAGATGATGGCGAACGCGCTTTCGAGAACGACTGCAGTGACGAAAAGAATCGTTAGCGATTTGCCGGAAGCCGAGTACACGAAGTCCGAGATACCGACAGGCCGTGTATCGGTTTGCGCGAAGGCGCCTTGAGAAAAGGCCAGCGCGAAAAGCGCGGTAAGAAGGATGCACTTGAGCGTGGGCAATTTAACCAAGATGGTGCTCCCTCGTAACGATCGATTACTTGTTTTCTTTTCAGGCGGCTCCCGCTAGAGAACGCCGGCTTCCGAAAGGACGACGCAAGCGTCGCCGTACCATTTGGCGGCCCGGTCGAGGTGGTCGTCATAAGCACGGGGAGTGGGTCGTTTCATAGAAACCGCCTGCATTGTAGGCGGCGGCGACAAGAATTGGATCGTCGCCAGTCTGCGACCAGCGCCACCTGATTTCGGCCGCTCCGATATCAATTGACGTCGTCGGATCGTAGAGGGGATGTGACGCGGGAGAGGTACTGGGCTTGGTTTTGATGGCCGGCGCGATCGTGAACGCATCGGAAGCAAGACCTGTTTGTCCTTTCTTGACGATAAGCTCACGCACGGAAGTGGCAAGGCATTGCATTGGACCCGCCGAATATGTGCCGTTGAAAGGCGGTCATCGCCACAAGACACGCAAACGCACGCCAAGCCCTCCAATACATCGATGAAGTTTGTCCCCGGCTTACACACTAACGATTTTTATGCGTACCACAATGGAAATTATAGCGTGGGTTGAGTGGGAAACTGCGCATCACACGTCAGCTCTGCCGGAGCGAAGTGGGAAAAGGCCGATGCAATCATCGGGCGAGCACGGTTGCTTTAGCCAAGGTGGTGGATACCATCGTTCCATATCAACACCTTTACAAACGTTGAAGAAAGAAGCGCCACTCCCGCCTATCGGGAAACCGAGCTGAGGGCCACTGCGTGCTGGGCGATAAAATCATCCTTAACGAGATACTCGGCGCAGACGAGGTTCGCAGACCCATGCGTTCACTGGACATTTTCGTGTTCGGCCGTCCTGCAGCTGTCCAGCTTCAGCCTTTTGAAGATGTCATACCAATCGGTATTGCTGCTGACTCTTGAGGGTTCACAAAGCGCGATGAATCTGAATCCATCGTGCAAACGGGAGGTTTGCGATGGGATCAGCACTTCGGCTTCGGACGGATTACGTTGGCGATGACCTACGCAAGGCGGCGCGGCTATCGAAAGGTGCCGCCCAGACGCGGCGACTTCTGGCTCTTGCGCAGATTTATGATGGAGCGACGCGCGACGAGGCCGCCAGAGTTGGCGGCGTGACCGTGTAGATTGTGCGGGACGGGTCGAGCGCTTTAACGCGCAAGGCTTTGAGGGGCTTTTAAACGTGAAGGCTCCGGGCAAGCGTCCGAAACTCAACGACGATCAACGCCGGGAGCTTCGTCGTCTTGTGAAGAAGGGGCCATCCCGGCGATCGACGGCGTTGTGCGCTGGCGGTTGAAGGACCTGGCACGGTTGATATTCGAGGACTATCGGATATCGCTGGAGGAAAGCAGCGTGGGACGTGAGTTGAAGGCCATGGGCTTTGCCAAGCTGTCTGCCCATCCTCGCCACTATGCCCAGAACGAATTGGCGGTGGAGGATTTTAAAAAGTTTCCCGGAAGAGATCCGCGCGATCAGCAAGACCTTCACTCCGGGCACAGAAATAGAGCTGTGATAGCAAGAAAAGCCCGCATCGGGCAAAAGAACAAGATGACGCGGCAATGGGCGCAAAGGGGAACGCGACCATCGGCCCCCACGATCAGCGAACGCTATGGACCTACATATTCGGGCGATCTGCCCGAAGAAGGGAAAGGGTGCAGGCATTGTCATGCCCTCGTGCGACACTACTTCATCGGTCGGGGAGATACAATTCGCGAACATCTATCCAGTTTGCGCACAGCAACGCACGGGAAAGTAGATTCCATGCGGAGTTTAAGCGTGCCTTTCTTTAATCCTGCAACTTTTTAGCTAGTGCCCGTCCATAAACGCCTGTTTTTCTGCAATGCCGCAGGCTTTGGCTCCACTCAGATTGTCGCGGCTGGCATAGCCGCCGTCGGCCGCGGCCTGACGCGGCGGCTCGCCGTAAAATGCGATGTGGCGTTCCAGCATCGGCAAGAAGCGCTCGCTGTCGGTCGGGTTGCCGGCTTCGATGACGAGGTCGAGGATCAGTCCACTTCTGCCGGTGGTCAGATTGAGTTTGTGGCCGTAGTCGACGTCGCGGCTGCCCTTGACGATGATGTCGGCATGCGGCTCGAAGAGGCTCACCAGCTTCTCGCCGGCCGGGACCGGCTCCCCGGCCAGGACCCGCCGTTCGGTCTGGGCGATGATCTGCCCGATCAGCGGCCGGTAGTGGCGGAGCTGCGCCTGCTAGAGTTCAACCGCCGGCCTGCTGCAACAGCCGCACCGTCACCCGGACAGGGTCCCATAACAGGCTGCTGTCGCTCGGCTCATGGATCAGTGCGGCGGTGACGGTCTGTCCACGCGCACGACCTTGCCACTTTCCAGCTTCTCCTGCCGGGCGCTCGCCAGCAGCACCCGGTTGATCTCTTCAAAGGTTTGCGCCCGGATCGCGCTGATCGTCTTGTGCAAGACCGACTTCTTCGGATTCCATCCCCACGGCAGCCGAGCAAAGGCGCGGAACGAGGCGGAGTCTTCGAGATGGAAGGCCAGTTCCTGGTAACTCAACTGGCGATGTTGCTTGAGCAGCGCGCAGCGCAGCACAGCCTCGGCTGGTAGCCCCTCGCGGCCGGTCTGTCTGAGACCATGCCGGCGCAAGGTCGCGCGCCACCAGCCCGAGCAGATCGCCATGCTCATCCAGCCACTCAGACATGGCTTTCAGTTCACGGCCGATCTCGTGTCCGGCAAAAAGATCGAATATACTGGATTGGACGGTGCGTTCTTGGCGCATTGTCGGCTCCGGCGGTTACGGTTTGTCTTTAGAAGCAGTAGCTTGATCTAAAGTATACCTGAAACCGCCGGGCTTTACCTGCGGCAATATCGCGATTCCTCCAATAATTTCAGTGATTTACCGTTTATGGACGGGCACTAGCTAGGATCAACTCGTGCCAATCAAGGCACGACTGGCGGTTCAGACCGCAGCAAAACCGAGGGGCGGCCAATGCGAACATTTCGCCTGTCTTCGTCCGCTCTCAAGGACCTGGCGGTGAGATCAATTCTTCTGAAAGTCCCGTACGATCCGGAAGGCTGGCCGCGTCGTCCGCTGGAGCTTCCCTCGCTTTGCCTTGACCCCGCCCGTCCTATCGTGAAAGCTTCAGTATTTTTGCAAGTATGCTGTTCTCAACGGCCGCCATCGACGGTCTTGACGAGACGAACAGCGCCAGATCCTTGATCAATTTTTTCGCCGCCTCGAGGTCAGAGGCGCTTGGCGTGACATCGCCTGCAGCTTCGCCGAGCGCCATCCTGACGAGACCCAACTGCGATAAATATATCCGGCAGGCGCTGTTTCACGGCACCGTCTTCCTCCTCGGACAGGGTTCGCGATGGATCGTCCGTAAAGATCACGCCTGAACACGTCCGGATTTGCAGCGGGCCACGCTTGTTTGATTGATGCAGGCCAGCGAGCTTTGAAAGATCATAGTAATCGACGTAGAGCCCGAGGAAGATGCAGTCATCAAAGGATATTCTGCTTCGGTCATGATACCATCTCCTGAGCTCCGCCGAACGAACCTTGCACTGCGACAAGCGGCTATTGCCGTCCATTACGAATTCCGTCGCGTCGCCGGCAAAGTGGACATCTCGAACGGCATGGAATTTCGTGTCGCGATAGTGGCCACCCTCGGTCATCAAGATCGTGCCGCTCGTGAGCGAAAGCTGGTCGATATTCGATTTGGAGGCGGAAAGCTTGCCGTCGCAGGCATCGAAGCTGCATCGTTCCAACGTCGTCTCGGTCAGGTCGAGATCGAATTTGGATTGCCGGAAGCTGCAGGCTTTAAAGCTCGACGAAGTCGCTTCGCAGCTCGTCAGGTGCCAATCGTTAGCATGCACATCTTCAATATTGACGCGACTGAATTTGACGTTGTTGAAGTAAGCGTGTTCGCCACGGTAACGCTTGAGCTCGACGTCGTAGATCTGGGTCGCGGCCAGCTGCAGGGTTTCGAGGAGGACGCCGGACGCAAGGCAGATGCCTGCGAGGCTGCCACGCGTTGGGCCCGATATGTTTGAATTGCGAAAGCAGAGTTCCATCCTGGAAATATGCTCCGGATAATCTCGGACGAAGCTCCCCAGGAAGATCATGATTTCTCGGGTAAGTTTTCGCTGTTCTGCGACCGCCGGAAACTTCTATACTTCGTCAGGTTTCGGATGATGGCGTGGGCCACAAAGAACTCGAAGAAGGACTTGTGCGTGAACCGGAAGGTGCTTTCATCGGTATTGGAGATAAAGGAGCAGACGCGGGTGTCGGTGACAATGCGGTTGAGCAACAGAGTGCGTTCGGCCGGCTTTTTCCCTTTGGCTTTCGCCTGGGCAAAGTCCGTCACCGCCTCGACGATATCGGCATGTCCGAGCTCGATTGACCCTTTTTCGAGCATGGTCATGGCGAGCTCGCGGCAATTGCTCAGCCTTTCGCTGTCGGTCAAAAGCTGCAAGCTGCGCTCGTCAGCTTCACCCTTGCGCGTATCCCGTTTGGCACACATCCAGGTATAGGCTGAATAAAGCGTTGCCGGGCCGACATGCTTCTTGTCGGAGTTCACGTTGAGCCCACCCTTGATGATCAGGATGACTATCATCTTGAGCAACAGCGGCCGGCGAAGGAGATCCTTCAGGTCATAAATCTTGTAAAGATATTCGAGGATGAACTCGACATTTTGCCCTGTGCTGACGAACAACTCGTCTTTGAACGCCGTCACGTATTCGACGACCTTGTCCCTGTTAAGGACGTCGATAAGAACGATGTTCATCAGATCGTTCTTTTCGATTTTCCGCGAACGATGAATGTCGAGGTGATCGAGGACCGCCTCCAGATCAAGCTCGCCGAAGCTGTCGCCGTCAAATGAAGCCTCTCCCGGAAGAAGTTTCGAAAGGGCCCCATGCATTTCGTTGAAAGACTCGAAATAAGTCGGCCCGGTTGTCAGGATACAGGGACATGGACTGCTGATAAGGGGTTCGAGCCGCGCGAGATAGCTTGCCCTTTCCGCTGCAGTGGCGCCGGTGTGGATTTCGTCGAAACCGTCGAGAAAGAACGCAATTTTCCCTTGGCGGATACGCTTTTCGAGCGTTGATCTTGAGACAGACACATAGTTCTTCTCAAGCGCCTTGGTGGTTACGAATGACCAGAGATCGTCATAGCTGTGAAAGCTACGCAACGGCAGCAGAATCGGAAAGATGTCTGATCGCCCCTTTGAGCAGCTGATCGCACAGTCATAGAACGCCCTTTCGAGAATGGTCGTCTTTCCAGAGCCAAAATCACCCGCGACGACGAGCATGCCCTTTCGCTTTGCAACCCACTGGTAGATATAGGCTCCAATGTCCTTTATCCGATCACGTGAGCCAAATTCGATTCGGCGTCCAACGCGATATACTCGGCGTTGATTTCCCTAGCTTCGTAATCGATGATCGTTCTGGTCAACGCTTCCGAGGGATTGAAAATCTCGTTTCGCAGTTCATTGATCGTCATGAGCCTGAGGTTGTTGCTGTCGAGCGCCTGACCCGATGCAATCTGGCTAAAATCGGCATTGGTGACCATGATCGCGCCGGTAATTGCCCCGTCCAGAAAGAGGCGCGTGGCGGTAGTGGAAAAACTCGCGAAATCATTAATGCCGACGCTACCCGAGGACCGGTTCTTTGCATCGATCATGTAGGTGATGGTTCGTGCGCCTGCGAGCGACCGCGTCACAAGAAGGTCAACCTGATGACCTTTGACCTGAACGTTTCGCTCGACCTTGTAGCCGAGCGCCTCGTAGATTGCGGCGACCTCCTTCTCGAAATTTTGCCCCTTCTCGGTCGTCGTGAGATCGCCCTCAGTCGTCATTATCATGCCCTTCCAATCGAGTCCTGTCATATCAGGCTAAGGGCGCGCCTTCCTTCCCGTCAAGCGTGTGCGAGGCCCAATGGAAATAATAGTCAGGGTCGTTTTCAATGGCATGGCGCTTGATGCAATCAACGCCTGGCAAATCCCAGACGGATCGAGTTCACTTGTCTTCGTCGCCTTTCAAGGTCGAGAAGAGTTGCGCTACCTGGGCGGGCGAGAAATCCACGCCGCCGAGGTTCGGCCAATCTAAGGTGGCGGGTCCATAGCGGTAGTCACTCTCCCTGTTCCGCCGATACTGGTTATAGCCCTCAATAAAGCTGAAAAGCTCCTGCTTCTTCTCCTCTACAGCCAGCGGAAGGTAGTTCTCGATCTTGCCGATGTCGGCGAGCCAGTCTTCCGCCTTGAACGCGCTTGCTTGTTCGCGATCGGCAGGTGTGAGGCTTTCGATAGCATAGGTCGCGACGTCCGCGAAAACCTCGTTGAACGCGTCTGAATAGGAAATAGGGTGTTCTGTGAGGTTCTCGGCGAGCTGCCCCAGGTCATCGAGACTTGGATAGCCTTTGAGGAACCGGAACACGTCGCGGGAAAGGAGCCGAGCGTAGGCGTCGGTGTCCCTGATATTCGGGCGGCGCTGCTGTCGCAATCTGCTGATGAAGGCAGGCAGATCGGGCGCGTTCCACCATAGATGCCGCCACACCCTTCTGCGAAGGTAGGCGATGAGAGATCGATCGTTCTTTTTCGAAAGTATATCCTCGATGAAGTCGAAAAAGATATCGACGCGTTCTTCCCCCGAAAGCGCACCGGACTTTATGGAGGAAATTACAATCGATGCCAGATCCCCGGCTTCTTCCGCTGGCATATGTCGCGCAAACGACCAAATGCGCATCGTCGTTTGGTAGGAGCGGCTCGCCTCCAAGAGAACGGCGAGGACCTTGCTGTCGCGGATCTTCCGCGACAGAAAATCCTGGAGGGAGGGATTTATGAAATTCAGGCGACCGTCGTGAACCGTGACAAAGGAGGAATTGATCTCCCGGATCGTATCTTCGAAAGCGCTGCCGCCGACCCGACCGACAAGAGCGAGCTTAAAGCCCTCCAAGGCCTGGTCGAAGAACGGCTCCAATTGATCGAATGGAACGCCGTAGCCTGTGATCCCTCCGAAATTGCCGGACACGAAAAGACAGAAGAGAAACGCCCTTGCAGTTTGGCTTATGTGAGCGGCGAATGCCTTTTCCCAGATTTTGTCCGGGTTTTTGAGCGTGGCCATGAACGCGCTCGGATAATTGCTTGGCGCAATGTCGCGAACGTGGGGGTGATCGGTCATCCATTCGATGAGCCGTGGCATGTAATTTGGATGATCAATGATAGGTCCGATACATCCCCTGTCGATCAGGGCCCGTACGGCCTTGTTGTCAATATCCGAATGATAGAGATGATTGTACAATATGAGGGCGCGCTCGCGCCTGCTATAGGCACTGAGATCCAAGACCAAGTCAGTCAACCTGACACGGTCATCGTCCAAAGCCTCGGACTTCATTCGGGCGGTCTGCAGGAAGTAGGAGCGGCTGGTCAGGATAAGGCGTTTGTCAGCCTCGAAGCGAACCCTCGAGAAGAATTTAACAAGCCTCCCCTCTTCAGTTCCCGAAAGGCTGCTTTCGAGACCGATATTCCCGAGAAAGTCGTCAAACAGAAAAATCTGCTTCGCGGCTGGATCAAGTGCTTTGAACCCTTCCTCGGGATTGAAGATCGACACGACCGCCCATCCCTCATGAAGGTATTCGGCAGCCAGGGCCTCGGACAATGTGGTTTTGCCCGCGCCCGGTGGTCCGGAAATGATCAGGACATGAAAATTATCGAGGATCGTCTTTGCGCGCCCGACAGCCCGCGTGGGGACGAAAGTCTTCAGGGTTCGCTTAATGTCGTGAAGTGTCGCTTCGGAGGCGGCAACGATGTGACTGTTGAGGAGATCACGCAGGACCGGGGCGCTTTGGATCCAGAGTTTGATATGGCGCCTTTCAACATCTCCGTGTTTTTGCAACAGTGCGTTTAGCTCGGTCTGACCCCAGATGTCGCCAACCGAAACCGAAGGGTGGTTGAGACACGCCTTGAGTCTGTCTTTTTGTTGGGGATTCAGCGGCTGAGACGTTATAAAAATGTATCGGGATGGCGTCAGGTTCGTCAGCTTTTTGCTTTCTTCTTTGGCAGCGTTTTCGAGATTTGCCCAACTGCTATTTCGGTAGTGTTTGACCTGAACAATGATCCGGCTGCCGTCTTGCTCATGCCGCCCGTCAATCCCCCAGTCGCGGCCCTCGGCAAAGGTTTCGAACGGAAGACCAAGTTCGGCTGCAGCCAAGTCGACGCAAAGCGCTTCAAACTCCACCGGTGAAAGGGTTTTGAAGTCATAATTTTGGGACATGTCGACGCTCCAATCCGACTTGTGAAAGCCTGACATCACTGATAAGAACAGTCAAACGCGCGCTGGGTCTCCGGGGAATCAACATGCCATACCGTCGGCCGGTAATAGCTACTCCGCTGCTTCGCGGAATGTGTCCTCCTCAAGCACCGTCGCGTCGCCCTCAAGATCATCGTTGTTATCCAGGTTTCCGGATCAGCTCGTTACCCGCAGGAGTGGCCCGGGCCCGACCATCGTGAGCCCGTATTTCCATCTTATCGGGGGCAACCAACCCCGCCAGCCATCATTCTTGAAAATGGATTGGGCAATCGCGCCGCGATTACCCCATGTGTGAGCAACCGGCGGAAACGCGAAGCTTTCATCTCTTTCGCCTCGACAACGAGCGTCGGCGTTTCGGCTACCGGCGACTGTCCGTCCTGCTTCGGCGGGAGGGAGGGCCGTCCGGGGTAGCTTTGCTCGCAACTCGGTCTCCGGCGGTCGGCAGGACCGATATCGTATCATCTTCCGATCGGCGGATATGATCTGGCAGGCCCGGCGTTCCGAAAGACCCATCACAGTCTTCAGATGCGCGACGGCGTCACCCTTGGCGGCGGGCCCTACCATTAATGGGATGGTCCGCCTCGTCCTCCTGCCGAATCACGAGGCTGTCAAACCGAAGGAGGTTGCAATGCCAAACCGCAATGTGCCGCGTCCACGGCCCCTTCCTCGCGATAGAGCCGATAGATGCGGTTGAGACTTTCCGTTCGCAAGCGGAAAGCCAGGCAGCGTGCTGCACGCGTGCACCGGTCCTCGGAAGCGACGGAGAACCAGTCCAACAGGTTCGCTTCCGACGGGACACACTGCTGCAGTTCTTTGAACGCGCGGCGCCCGCAATCGTGGGGATGGAATCGTGCGCCGGCTCTCAGTGGATTGCCAGGAAGATACAGGCACTCGGACATAAGGTGCGCTTGATCCCTGCTCAATTCGTGAAGCCCTACGTCAAGTCGAACAAGAGTGACATCATCGACGCGGAGGCGATCGCTGAAGCACCACACGGCCGACAATGAGGTTTGCAGCAATCAAAAGCGAAGAACAAGCAGACCCTCCAAACCCTTCACCGTGTGCGTGACCAGATGATCGGCACGAGAACACGCCTGATCAATCAGATGCGAGCCTTCTGCCTCGAATACGGGATCGCGCTACGCCAGGGCGCTGGTCTGTTCAAGCTCGACCTTCCACAGGCCATCGAAGATCCTACCAACGATTTGTCTCCGGCCATGCGGAAGCTGCTCGCCAACCTGTTCGCGGACTTACGCCAATTGGAGCAAGGCTCGGATGCACCCCAACAAAGCTGTCGTCGCACTTGCCGCTAAGATAGCCCGGATTGTCTGGGTTGTCCTGACCAAGCCTCGAGCACTCTACGAACGCAGAGACCCTGCATTCACCTGACGCTTCTGGCTCGATTGCAAGGCTCGGGATAGTGATGACGAAACAGCGGATCAACATGCCGTAAGCCCTGTGCAAAAAAGGCGGGCTTCGTGCCCGAACCATTTTATTGGGAGCGGCGTGTGCGGATCTCATCATGGCCTGGCTGCAACCGCAGCCCACTCGCGAGAGGCCGGATACATTTATGCAACTGGAATCGTCATTTACGATGTCGCGACCTCTTGCACGGGCGAGGCGGACCATACATTTTTTGATAGAAGCTCGCGAAGCGCAGCTGCATCGAGCATCTGCTCGGTGAGCAGCTTCTTCAGCCTGCATTCTCGTCCTCAAGCGCCTTCAACCCGCTTCGCCTCGGAGACTTCCATACCGCCGTATTTGGCTTTCCAGTTGTAAAACGTCGCTTCCGAAATTCCGTGCTTGCGGCAGAGGTCGGCTGCCTTCGCACCAGCCTCCTGCTCCTTCAGCACCGCAATAATCTGCTCTTCCGTAACTCTCTGCTTCTTCATTCGTCCGTCCTGACCGCGGTCTGGGTTCCGGACGAAGGTCATGAGGCGACGATCCGCGACCTGGTGCGCGGCAGGCAAGCCGAAAGTCATCGCTGTCACCGCCATTGCCAGAGAAATGGCCGCGTTCCTGTGGGCGATTGCGCAGGAGGTCGCTCCTGCAAAAAGGCTTAAAGAGCCGCCGTCGGCGGAAAAGTATCGAGCCCGCGAAGCTGCCAATGACGCGCTGAAGCAGGCTCGCGCATCGCCTGGTAGGCGGCCACAACCGGCGCCATCGACCAGGATGCCGCGGTCTCCACCACCAGCTTGGTCAGCCTGTCCAGACGCACGCCGGCATCCTCGATGGCCTGGCAATATTCCGCCAACAGGATGTGGTGGGCAGGGTGATCGAAGACCTGGCACGCCAGCCATCGGACATGGCGCGCGTCCATGGTTTGCGGCCCGCATAGATCCGGCATCGCCGATTTCGACCACAAAGGAGACCGCCGTCGTGGACGCGATTGCGTTTCTGACGATTAGTCGGGTGCAGGCATGTATACGTCCTTTGATTGCGGCGCGTTCATGCCGCTGGCCCTGATGTAGTCCGCTGATCGGATCCCAGAGAGGTCAACGCGCTTTCAAGCGGCACCCACTGATCGGGTTTGTCCGATCCCGGCTCGACCGTTCGCCATCACACCATCAGCACCTCACTTCGCTGACCTTCTCGTGCACCTCCCGCAACTGCCCGATCAGCGGAAGAAGTGCGGACCGCGCAAGCGGCGGGATGAGATCGTGATCACCTCTTCGACCAACGCGATCAGCATTCCGACGCCGGCAATGCCCTGTCGCGTCACGATGCCGAACTCCGCCAATTGGCCGCGTAAGGCGTTCACCAGCATTGTCCGCTGCCGGATCAAAAGCTCGCGGACCCGATACAGCATCAGCACACTCTGTTGCTCTTCGCTCTTCACCGGAACGAAGCGCATCGTCGGCCGCGTCACCGCCTCGCAAATCGCCTCGGCATCTGTCGCGTCATTCTTCTGCCGCTTCACGTACGGCTTGACGTAAGACGCCGGCATCAGCCGAACCTCGTCACCCAGCGCCATAAGAACCCGAGCCCAGTGGTGTCCAGTCGCGCAAGCCTCGATTCCGATCAAGCACGGCGGCAACGCCTTGAAGAATCCAACGACATCGTCGCGGCCCAGCTTGCGGCGGCTCACGGTCGCGCCGGCACCATTGATCCCGTGAACCTGAAATACATGCTTGGCGATATCCAGACCAATTGTGGTAATCTTCTCCATGGACGGCTCACCCTTATGTGACTTTCGACAGCCACACTTTGGCACATTGCGATGCCGGGAGCGGAGGCCGTCCACCACATCAGGTCAGCCCGAGGCAACGAATATCTTCCTCATCGGGCGTGAGAAGTTTGACCATCGAGCAGGCACGTGGTTCGCCGCGCTTCCAAGCCATTAAAGCGCGTATCAATGTTTCGCCGTCGATGCGATCCGCCTTTGCGCGGCGATGACGGCGAGACATGACAATGGATGCAGCCTCCACAATATGGCTCTCGATCCAGGCTTCCTTGCTGAGCACTCGCCCCAGCCAGAAGCCGTCAAGCCCGGCCTCCTGGACCACTACCAGCGGGTAGAGCCTCTCCTTACGACGCTGGGCTTTCGGTCGAGATCGATCGACACCTCATCCCGGCTCTGCGCAGGTCCAATGCAGGCGCTGGGACAGAGAATTGAAGCTATGACAGAGGAGCAGGATGCGCATTTCCTCAGCAGATTCTGGGAAGCTGTTCGCCGGACAGCCAGTCGACGATGCGTCCGCCGCCGAACGACGTTGCCATTTGCACGAAGCAATTGTCGTCCGCCACGACGTGGCCGATCAGCGCCGCTTCCCTGCCAAGCGGGTGCGCCCGCATGGCGGCGAGCAATGCATCAGCGGCTTCGGGCGCCACGACTGCGGCGAGCTTGCCCTCGTTGGCGACATTCAGCGGATCGAGGCCGAGGAGTTCGCAGGCCGCAGCCACCTCGGGGTTGATCGGAATGGCCTCCTCATCGATACGAAAACCAACCTTCGACGCATTGGCGATTTCGTTCAGCGTCGCGGCAAGGCCGCCGCGGGTCGGATCGCGCATCAGCCTGATCGATGCTCCGGTAGCCTCGACCATGGCGGCCACCAGACCATGCAGTGCGGCGGAATCCGAGACGATATCTGTGTCGAATTCCAGGTTCTCACGCTTCGACATCACCGCGACGCCGTGATCGCCGATCGAGCCGGACACGATCACCACATCGCCCGGACGGGTAGCATCGGAGCGGAGATCGAGCCCGGCCGGAACCATGCCGACGCCGGCGGTGGAGATGAACACGCCGTCGGCCTTGCCGCGTTCGACCACTTTCGTATCACCGGTGATGATCGGCATACCCGCCTCGCGCGACGCGGCACCCATGGTTTCGGCGATGCGGTCGAGATCGGCCAGCGGAAACCCTTCCTCGATGATGAAGCTCGCCGAAAGATAGAGCGGCACCGCGCCCGCCATCGCGATATCGTTGATCGTGCCGTGCACGGCTAGCGAGCCTATATTGCCGCCCGGGAAGAACAGCGGCGAGACAACATAGCCGTCGGTGGTCATCACCATGCGGCCGCCAGGCACCATGAAGGCCGACTGGTCGTTGCCGGCCCGCAGCCATTCATTGTCGAAGGCCTTGTGGAATATGCCCTCGATCAATTGGCCCATGGCGCGGCCGCCGGCCCCATGGGACAGGTCGACGCGGCCACTTTTGAGGTCGAGCTTGCGCCTGTTGGCTTTCACCATCACGTTCATGCGACGGCCCTTCCGCGTTCGGAGGCTTTGGCGTGCTCGCGGAAGCGGCCATAGGTCCAATGGGCGGCACAGGCGCCCTCGTAAGAAACCATGCAGGATCCCATCGGCGTGTCCGGCGTGCAAACGGTGCCGAACAACTTGCAGTCGGCCGGCTTCTTGACGCCGCGCAGGATCGCGCCGCATTCGCAGGCCGGGTTGTCCTTCACGGCGGGCGTCACCATCGAGAAACGCTTTTCCGCGTCGTATTCCGCATATTGCGGCCTGAGCCGCACCGCGCCATAAGGCACTTCGCCGAGTCCGCGCCATTCGAAGCTCTCGCAAAGTTCGAAGAAATTGGCGATCTCGGTCTGCGCCTTCTCGTTGCCGAACGTGGTGACGGCGCGGATATACTGGTTCTCGACTTCATGCCGGCCGTCGTTCACCTGCCGGACCAGCATCAGGATCGCCTGGATGACATCGAGCGGTTCGAAACCCGCCACTACGACCGGTTTCTGGAATTCCTCCGCGAAAAATTCGTAGGGCTCGGTGCCGATCACGGTGCTGACATGGGCAGGGCCGATGAAACCGTCGATCTTGACCGTGCCAAGCTTGCGGACATCCGGGCTTTCGAGAATGTTCTGGATCGCCGCCGGCGTCAGCACGTGGTTGCAGAAGATCGAGAAATTCCTGAGCTCCTTGGCGATCGCGATCCTGAGCGCCAGCGCCGTCGGCGGCGTCGTGGTTTCGAAGCCGATGGCGAAGAAAACCACTTCTCGATCCGGCTCGGCTTCGGCGATCCGGAGCGCATCCAGTGTCGAATAGACCATGCGGATATCGGCGCCGGCGGTCCTGGCCTTGAGCAGGCTCGATCCGTTCGAACCCGGCACGCGCATCAGGTCGCCATAGGTGCAGATCGTGATCTCCGGCCGCATGGCAAGTGCGATCGCCGCATCGATGCGGCCGATCGGCAGCACGCAGACGGGACAGCCCGGACCATGGATCATCTGCATATTTTGCGGCAGAAGGTCTTCGAGGCCATAGCGGGAAATCGCATGCGTGTGGCCGCCGCAGAATTCCATGAAATGATAGCAACGCGCCGGATCGGCAAGCGTGGCGATTTGGCGGGCGATATCCTTGGCCAGCCTGCCGTCGCGATACTCGTCGATATATCTCATGCCGCTTCTCCCAAGGCAGCTTCGCGGATCACGGCCAGTGTCCTTTCCGCCCCTTCCGGATCGATCTTCGCCAGTGCGTGGCCGACATGCAGCAGGACATAGTCGCCCGGCTTGACTTCCTCGACAAGCGCGGTCGAAATGATCTTCGAGACGCCGTCGAGCGTCACCTTCGCCATGTTGTCTGACAGCACTTCCTTTACCTGGACCGGTATGGCTAGGCACATTTCGGGTTCTCCTCCACGTGTCCTCTATCGTTCTTGATGACTTGCCTTGCAAAGGCCGCCTGGCCAAGCGCAATGCCGCCGTCATTAGCGGGAATCATCCGCGGCAAAAGTGGCTCCAGGCCAAGATTGCGCAGGGCGTTCGCAAGGCCCTCAGCGAGGATTCGGTTCACGATGCAGCCGCCGCCGAGCATGATCTTGCTCGTTCCGGCTTGCGACGCCCCGCACGCCGCCCAATCGACGAGACCGGCGATCAGCGTGCCGTGGAACAGGTTCGAGGCGCTGACGCCGCAAAGCTGCCGCTCGGCGAGATGGACGATCAGCGGCCGGAAATCGAGCATGCCGTCGACAATGCTGTAGCCTTCGGGAAGACAGTGCGGGCTCTCAGCCAGAGCCTCGAACTCAATCGCCGCCTGTCCCTCGTAACTCTGAACGAGGCACAATCCGCTGACTGCAGCTGCAGCATCGAAGAGCCTTCCGAGGCTCGACGTCCGGGCCGGCTGCATGCCACGCGCGAACATGGCTTCGAGATGCGCGACGCCGGGATGTCCCGGCCAGAGCTTTGGCGCAAGATCGATGCGGCCGGCGGCCCGCAGCGCGGCGACGCCCATGCGCCAGGGTTCGCGGGCAGCACGATCGCCGCCCGGCAGCGGCAGCGGCGAAAGCGAGCCCAGCCGCTGCCATCGGTGCCCGTCGACCATCAGCATCTCGCCGCCCCAGCTGCCGCCATCGGCGCCATAGCCATGTCCGTCGAGCGCCAACCCGAGAACCGGCTCGGTGACGTGATGCTCGGCGACGACAGCGGCAATATGGGCAAGGTGGTGCTGGATCGCAACAAGCGGCAGGCCCAGGCTCTCCGCCATCCGCACTGACCGGAAATCGGGATGCAGATCGCAAGTGGCATAGTCCGGCCTGATATCGAGAATGGAACAGAGATGCGCGACCGTCTCCTGCTGGAAGCGGATCGCTTCGGCATTGTCGAGGCCGCCGATATGCTGCGACAAGAACGCCTCCCGGCCGCGCGTGATGCAGACAGTGTTCTTGAGATCGGCGCCGGTGGCGATCACGCACGGACCGTCCTCGCCGAGATCGACAGGCTCCGGCACGAAACCGCGCGCGCGCCTCAGGAAACTTGGAGCACCATCGATCACCTGCATGACCGAATCGTCGGCGCGGACGGCGATATCGCGATTGTGCGTGACGATGAGATCGGCAATCCCGGCAAGCCGGCGTACGGCATCGTCATTGCTGGCCACCAGCGGTTCGCCGCCCGGATTGGCGCTGGTCGCGACCAGCGCGGCGGGGCCATCTCGCAGACGCTGGGCAAGCGCGTCAAACAGCAGGTGGTGCAGCGGCGCATAGGCAAGCATCAGGCCGATCCGCGTGAGCCCGGGTGCGATGAGGTTGGAAAGCCCATCAAGGCCTTCCACCAAAACGATCGGGCGGGCGGAGGACATAAGGAGCCCTTCTTCGACCGCTGTCAGATTCGCCACAAGTCGTGCCGCCTCGATATCCCGCACCATGATGGCAAACGGCTTTTGGTCGCGCGCCTTGCGCAACCTGAGAAGATCGATGGCCGCATCGTTGTGCGCATCGCAGAACAGGTGGAAGCCGCCGATCCCCTTGAGCGCGACGATCTCGCCTTTCAGCAACCGTGCAGCAATCTCCCCGACCGGGTGACTGAGTTCCGGACCGCAGTCCGGACAGGCGACGGGTTCTGCATGGAAGCGCTGGCTTTCCGGATCGGCATAGTCGGCGCGGCAGGCCGCACACATCGGAAAGGCGGCCATCGAGGTCTGCCGACGGTCATAGGGAAGGGCGCCGGTGATGGTGAAGCGCGGGCCGCAATGGGTGCAATTGACGAAGGGGTAGCCGAAGAAGCGGCTCTGCGGATCGGTCAGCTCCCGCCGGCATTCGGCGCAAGTTGCGGCATCGGCGCCGATACGCGTCGCCGCTTGTCCGCCGACGCTTTCAAGGATCTCGAACAGTTCTCCGCCAGCTGCGTCCATCTCCAGCACATCAACGGAGTCTATGCGTGCCAAGGGCGGCGCCTGCATGCGCACAGCTTCGGGGAAACGGCTTGCACAAGTGCCTTCGACCTCGATCAGCACGCCGGCGCTGTCGTTAAGCACGAAACCCGTCAGCCGCATCGTCCGCGCCAGCCGAAAAACGAACGGACGGAAACCGACGCCCTGCACGGAACCGCGCACCCGCAGCCGCAGCCGCTGGACCGGATCGTCCACAGACGATGCCAGGGCGCGCGCCATCGATCAGGCCACCTTGGCGCGCGTCGCAAGCCTTGCGGCCGTGGCCTCCAGCCACGCGTAGAAGGCCTCCATGCCTTCACCGCTGCGGGCGGAGACGACCAACGTCTGCAGCCGCGCATTGACGCGGAGCGCATTGGCGATGCAGAGCCCGACATTGAAATCGAGATGCGGAAGCAGGTCCGACTTGTTGAGGATCATCAGATCGGAGGCGGCAAAAATGTCCGGATATTTGAGCGGCTTGTCTTCACCTTCGGTAACCGACAGCACCACCACCTTGTGGGCCTCGCCGAGCTCGAAGGGCGCCGGACAAACGAGGTTGCCGACATTCTCGATGAACAGGATCGAGCCCGGCTCGGGCGCCAGGTCTTCCACCGCGTGGCCAACCATATGGGCATCGAGATGGCAGCCCTTGCCAGTATTGATCTGAATGGCGCGGGCGCCGGTTTCGCGGATGCGGGCGGCGTCGTTGTTCGTCTGCTGGTCACCCTCGATGACATTGATCACCATACGATCCTTGAGTTCGCGGATGGCACGGACCAAAAGGCTCGTCTTTCCCGAGCCGGGGCTCGAGACGAAATTCAACGCGAAAATACCGTTCTGCACGAAGAAGGCCCGATTTTCGGCGGCATAGCCGTCGTTCTTGGAGAGAATATCCTTTTCCACCTTGATAATCCGCTCCTGGCTCATGCCCGGCACATGCACGCCAGCAATGCCCTTGCCGTAGTGGACGCTGCCGTCCTCGGCGTGGTGATGGTCATGGTCATCCGGGGAATGGTGGTGATGATCGTGATCGTGACTATGCGCGCCGGCATGGCCACGACCCTCGGCCTTGCTCTTGTCACCGTCAATCACTGCCGTTCCGCAGCCGCATACCGTGCACATCAGTTCACCTCCATGTCCCTGATCTTCAATTCGTCGCCCGCTGTCATCTGCACCCGATGCCGGCCGCAGTCCGGACAGGCTCCGAACCGCTCCTCGAGCGCCACCGTCTTTCCGCAATCGAGGCACCAGCCTTCGCCGCCGATGCGATTAATCTCGAGTGCCGCGTTTTCCGCAATCGTGCCATGCCGCACCGCTTCGTAACAGAATACCAGCGCATCCGGATTGACATGGCTCAAAACTCCGACATCCAGACGAACCGACCTGACCGTGCTCGCGCCATTCTGCCGCGCCGTCTCGCAGACGATCTCGATCACACTCTCCATCAACGACATCTCATGCATGGGCAGCCTCGCGAATGCCGATTTCGAACGCCACGCAGGGATCGAACGACATGGCCAGCCTGGATACCGACCGGGCGGCCGACTCGCCCACGCCGATCCGGGATGACAGCAGGGTTTGGACGAACGGACCCGCCGGATGGAAATTCCATTCGGTCGGAGCGAGTATGCGGTAGGCGGAAAGATGTCCGTCCATGCCGATCTCAACCTGATGGTAGAGCCTGCCGCGCGCGCATTCCACTGCACCATAGCCGCCGGCGCCGGGCGTCGGTCCGCCGCCCATCAGCGAGGAATACACATCCGTGTCCTGCCGGCCGAGATTGGAGAGCTGCTGCAGGCAAAGGCGAACGTCGTGAATGCGCGCCAGGAAGCGCTCGGCCAGATGCGGGCCTTCGGGCATGCCGGTGCTGCTCAGCCGGGCATAGGCCCCGGTCTCGACGACGCGGCCGGCCAGATGCGGCAGGCTGGCATAATCCACCTCACGGCAGAGATGAGCGATAACCTCTGCATCGTCCGCAACGGTCAGCGGGTCGGGCCGCCGGCTGGCGAAAATCCGGTCACCATCGATATCGCCGAGGATTGCTGCGTAGGCCGTATCCGGCCGCGGCTCGCCTTCACCGTCGGGAACGCCGAGGGCGGCAGCCGCAGCGGAAAGCCGCGCCGTCGGTTCGGTCACGAATGCGCGATCGGCGATCTTTGCCTTCGCACCAGCAATAATCGCCCGCGAGGCGGCCAGCGCCTCGCGCAGATATTTGCCTGCCGAGTCGACAATACCGGCGGTTAGCGGCGAAGGCCAGTGCAGGATCGGCGCTCTCAATGTCTCGAAGATACGCTCCGCAAGCAATTCGGCCGTGGCAGCGAACCGCTCCTCGCCGCGCATCGGCAGGTCAGCCGCGTTCAGCACCGCAAGCCGCGCTGCCACCGATTGCGAAATACCGCAGAGCGAAAAAACCTGCCCGGCAAGCACCGGCGCCTCTTCAGGGCGACGGCCGACGAATATGCGTGCCAGTCCCTGCGGGCGGTTGGCCTTTACCTCCACGGAACAGGCCAGCGCCCGCGACACCGTTACGTCGATCCGGATCGAGCCTGCGCCCAGGAGGAAGGTCATTCGGCCAATTCCTGCTGCTTGCGGAAATTCCCCCACAGCAGGTCGCGGCGATTGACGCTGGCCGGCGGGGCCGCCGCCGGCTCGAGCGCAGCCGGGTCGAAGAAGGCGCGGACGGCCTCCATCGCGGTCTCCAGCGCTGCTTCCATTGTCTCAAACTCGAAGGCCGGCGAAAACAGCGAGCAGGAATCGACCCGGCCGATCGCATCGAGCTCACCAGCGATGAACTCGACCTCGCCTGCGGGGAGACAGATGCGGACGCTCGTTCCCGAGGCAACCGGAGCCGACTGCACGCCACCGGCAATATCCACCGCCGCCAGGTTCATGAACCACGGCGTCGTGACGATCCCGAGGGCTCTTCCGCCACAGATCCGGAAGCCGGTCGCTGCACTCCCGAGGGCGGGATTGCAGAGCGGCACGTTCTGCATGGCGGTCGCATGAATGTGGCGATAGCGCATCTCCAGCTGCAGGCCGAGCATCTCGGCCGGATCGATTTCCGTACGCTCCGCAACGTCAGCGTCCATCGCCGAGCCTCATGAACTTCGATTGCAGGGCGTCACAGTTGGCACAGCGCCAGTCCTCGGGCAGGGCGGAAACCGGCGTGCCGGGCGGGATCTGCCAGACCGGGTCGCCTTCCGCGGGATCATAGACATGCCAGCAGATGCCGCACTCCATCTTGTCGTCATCGGACACCGTCTCGGACCTGCCGAAATTCTCGAAGCTCGTCATTTGAAATAGGCCTCTTCGATGTCGCGCAGCCGGGCTTCGGAATCCCTGAAATCCTCTTCGGCAGCGATGGCGACGGACGGGATCTCGGCAATCTCCAGCGTATCGAGAATGATCGTGTCCATGGCGTTATAGAACTGCACCGACCAGATGTTGCGGACGCCGGCCGCCACAACCCGGCATGTGCCATAGCCGCGCGATGTGAGCTGCACCGGCCCGGCGCCGAGTGTCGCCTGCAGGAAACCCATGTCGTCCGGGCTCATCGGAAAGAGCGAGAAGGTGATGATATGGGCAGGATCGCCGTTGTTATAGCGGCCGATGCGGTCGCCGATCTCGGTCAGCACCGGCATGACATTCATGGCGCCCGCCGGCGCCGGCCCGTGGGAAATCGATGCCGGCAGCGCCGAACAGGCCTGACGTACGGCTGCGGGAATCGACGCAACCTCGATATAGTCAGCAAGCAGCCGGCCATCCGGGTCAGTGAAACGGATGCGCCAGACGCCGGCCATCACCGCTTCCTGGATCTGCGCCAGGAGGCCGGACGGCAGCGCGGCAATTCCCGCAACTTCACCTTCGCCGAGGGTCTGAGTGATCAGCTCCCTGTCGTCATTGGGAAAATCGGTGATATCGAACAGGCGGCCCGGCTGGTCAGCCTTCTGCACGGCGAGCGCATCGGCGAGTTCCGGCAGCAGCGTCGCCGTCCGGCGACAGCGGCGGATCATCTCCTCGGCGCTGCGGGTCGCGAGATAGTTGAGCTTGCGGGCGCTCTGCAGCGGCTCGGCGCCAATCGGCATGACCGTCATCGCCGCATCGTCGCCCTGGGGGGCGATCCAGAAACCTGCTTTCATCGGACGATCTCTTTGCCGGCATGGGTGATCTCGACCTTCGGCCCGCCGGATGCCACCATGACCGGCGCATCCGGAGATAGCCAGTTGCCGATCTTCTCCACATATTCCGACCAGTCGCGGATATTGCCGATGACGCCGAGCGGCTGGGCTCCCCGCGTGACGACGAGGCTTGGCATGACCACGACATTGAACCTCGGCTTGAGCTTGTCCTCGGCGGCGCGGAGGACGATGGCGCCCCGCAGCCGTCCCTGGAACGCCTGCAGGAGTTCGGGAAGAACGACGGCGACGTCGTCGGCTTCAGGTCGCTGCGCAGGATCGCCGGTGAAAAACAGGATCGAATGTTCCGCTTCGCCGGCGGCCGGCGCCAGGAAGGTATCGATGCTCGCTTCGTCGACGACGGGCAGTTGCATCCGCTCGCTCCAGGCGCGGACCAGGTAAGATGGCATTGTCCCCTCCAGAAATCAGCATGCAGAACATTCTCGAGAGTGAATCTGCAAGCGGTGTGCCAAATCCGGCGAACATTGGATTCCATTGATCTCAAGGAATTTCAAACGAGCCTGGAGGCTCGTTTCGAATTGCTGGAATTCTGGTTTCCAGATGCGGGAACTATTCTCTCACCCTCACGCAGATGCGCGGGCAATTCCGGCTCGCGAGCGATGAGATCGGCAAACAAGGCTTCGAAGGACCGGCCTTCGACAGCTTCCGCCAGGCCCGCAAGGGCATCATTGATGGCTTGCGCCTCATCCCCGTCAAGGACGCGAATGGCCGAGCCCAGATGGGTCAATAGATATGTGCCTGGCGGCTGCGCGCCGACCAACATCATCGACACGGAAGAAATCGTGCCATGACGCTCGCATCGGGCCACGCACTCGTCGCCGGTGACGACCCGCATCGGAATACCTATGCACATGGCGTTGTCTCTCTTCTGTCATTCAAGTTACGAAATCGGGACGTCGTGGACAGCGCCCATACGCCGCGGCCTTGGTAGCGCAATATCAACCGGTCAACAGCGCGGCCCCTGCTAAGGCGGCGGCAGCTCCGACAACCCGCGAGACGATCTGCCCGGCCTTGCCGAATCTAAGCGATGCCGCCCGCGTGCAGGATGATGGTCGCGGCGAGGAAGCTCATGACATAGCCCGTGGCATGCGATATGGCAGGCAACTCCGAACCATGGGCATGACCGTGGAAGAGTGCGCATACCCCCACGATCGCCGCAGCCACCGGCGCCGGAACCTTGACTTCGAAGGCGACGAGCAGGCCGAGCACCGCGACGGTGAGGGCAGTCCCCATTTCCACCATCGGCAGCGGCACGCCGTAGATCCCCGTCACTCCGCCGATCGCCATGACGGTGACGAAGGCCAAGCGCACGATCCAGCGGGCCCTGCCGCCGAGCGTGGCGGCCCAGAAGCCGACCGCGACCATGGCAAGGATATGGGCGAGGCCGCTGAAAGGATGGCCGAGACCGGCAAGCGTGCCATCCGTATGAAGGCGGATATGGGTATTGGCGACGCCCGGCAGCGCCAGGCCCGCGAATGCAGCCAGTATTCTCCGATATTCCATGGGTCCTCCTCAGCTGTTCAAAGCAGCTGGCTCAGCGCGCCGTTCGTAATGGTCAAAATCGATATCGTTGCCGAGGAGCGAGGGCACGGTGCTGCCGCTCCGCGCTCTTACCTCGATGCCCCATCCCGCGAGAAAGGCGACTGCCGTCCGGATCGCTTCGGGGATGACCGCCTTCATCGGTTCCGTCAGCGGCCCGCCCCAAGCCTCGAGATCGACCGGCTGGCAGCCGATCAACGCCAGCTTTTCCGGATAGCGGCCGAGCAGGTCGGCGGCGCTCAGCACTTCCTGGAATCCGGTCTGGTGCAGGCTCATCTTCTTGGCGCCGGTGAATTTCGGCACTTCGTCGTTTTCGACGATCTTCAGCGTGCCCGGGGTGAGCCCGTAGTCGATGGCATCGAAGACGATGAGATAGTCGGTTTCCGCCACGAACTGCACGAGGTAGAGCCCTTGCGTCCCGCCGTCGAGGATAGTGACATTGTCCGGCACCGAATAGGCCTGGTGGAAGGCTTCGACCGCGCGTACGCCAAAGCCCTCGTCGGCCCACAGGATGTTGCCGATGCCGAGAACCAGCACCCGGGGCTGTGTGGAAGACAGTTGTTTGCGCATCTAGTCCTCCCGGTCCTTGAACACGCCCGAGATCATCGACGAGATGATGCTCTGCCGGCTCATGATGTCCTCCCGCACGGCCACATAGATATGGACCATTATGAAAACCAGGATCACCCACATGCCGAGATGGTGGAAGCTGTGGACGTCCTGGCTGTTCGGCCAGATCGAGAACACCCAGCCGAACAGGCTGCATTCCCAGCTGTCGCGGCCAGCGCCCTCGCTGTAGAGCGCAAAGCCGGTAATGATCATGAAGAACAGCGGCAGCGTGAACATCAAGAACATGGCGGACTGGGCAAGCGGATTGTGACCGACATATTTCTTCGGCTCGCTGATCAGGAAGGCGTACCAGCGCACGTCATGCACCCATTCCTTCCAGAACCGGCCGCTCCAGACCGGGACGTAGAAGATCTGCCGGGCATGGACATTGCCGACGAACACCCAGAGGATTCTCAGGATCAGTGCCACGGCCAGGATCTGCCCGGCGGCAAAATGGGTGAAGCGGATATATCCCATCAGAAAGTTGGCGCTGGCTTCCCCCGGCACCGACGGCAGCGGGCTGCCGATGAAATAGCCTGTCAGCGCAAGCGTCAGGATGGAGAATGCGTTGATCCAGTGCCATAGGCGCACCGGCGCCTCGTAGACATAGACGCTCTGGCGCTCCACGGCTCTTCCGCCGTGTGCGTCCGAAGTTGCAAGCGGTTCGGAAGGGCTCATCGCATATCCCTCCTCATCTCACTTGGACTTTTGCCATTTCCTGCCCGTCCGGGCTCATGACATGCGTGGAGCATGCAAGGCACGGATCGAAGGAATGGATGGTCCGGAGAATTTCCAGCGGCTGGGTGGGATCGGACATCGGGGTATCCATCAGGGAGGCTTCAAACGCGCCGATATTGCCTTCCGGATCGCGCGGACTGCCGTTCCAGGTGGTCGGCACGACGCATTGGTAGTTGTCGATCTTGCCGTCCTTGATCTTGATCCAGTGCGCGAGTGCGCCGCGCGGCGCTTCGGTGAAGCCGACGCCCTTGACTTCCCTCGGCCAGGTCTCCGGTTTCCATTTGTCGATGAAAGCGGTGGCGCTGTCGCCGGCCTTGATATTGGCGACCAGCTTGTCGAAGAAATAGCGCATCTGGCGGCCCGCCCATTCCGCTTCCAGCGCGCGCGCAGCCGTGCGGCCGAGCGTGGAGAAGAGCGCCGATGTCGGAAGACCGAGATCTTTCAGCAACTTCTCGACCGGCTCCTTGAATTCAGGCTTGCCCTGCGCATAGCCGACGATCCAGCGGGCGAGCGGGCCGACCTCCATGGCGTGTCCGCGCCAGCGCGGCGCCTTGATCCATGAATATTTGCCGCCTTCGTCCAGTTCCTGGATGTTGGTCTTGGTGCCCTTGGCATTGGGGCCCAGTTCGTAATGCGGCTCGGTGACGCCGTCCCAGGGGTGCAGGCCCTTGGCCTCGTCCGGATACTTGTACCAGGAATGGGTGACGAATTCCTGGATCTGCTCCGGATCGGCGTGGTCGATCGGCAGGACTTCGGCAAGATTGCCGTCGATGATCGCGCCGCGCGGCAGCTTCAGGCTCGCCTCCGAATAATCGTTGGCATATTCCGGCACATCGCCATAGGCGAGCACGTTCTTGTCCGAAAGGCCGCCGCCGTAGAGCCAGTCCTTATAGAACGAGCCGATCACCATGATGTCGGGCACATAGACCTTTTCGTTGAACTCGATCAGTTGGTCGATGATCGACGACACATGGTTGAGGCGCTCCATGTTGATCGCGCCGACCGCGCCGGCTCCGTCGATGTTGATAGGACAGGGCACGCCGCCGACCAGCCAGTTCGGATGCGGATTCTTGCCGCCGAAGATCGCATGGATCTTGACGATCTCCTTCTGGAAATCCAGCGCCTCGAGATAGTGCGCGACGGCCATCAGGTTGGCTTCCGGCGGCAGCTTATAGGAGGCGTTGCCCCAATAACCGTTCTTGAACGGACCGAGCTGGCCGGATTCGACGAATTTCTTGAGCCGGGTCTGGATGTCCTTGAAATAGCCGGGCGAGGAGAGCGCCCAGTCGGACGTCGCCTGCGCCAGCTGCGACGTCGCCTTCGGATCGGCCTTGAGCGCGGAGACGACGTCCACCCAGTCAAGCGCATGCAGATGATAGAAATGCACCACGTGATCATGCACCTGCAGCGCAAGCTGCATCAGGTTGCGGATCGAATTGGCGTTTTCCGGGATGGCAATGCCGAGCGCATTCTCGACCGCGCGCACCGAGCTCAGCGCATGCGTGCCGGTGCAGACGCCGCAGATCCGCTCGGTGAAGGCCCAGGCGTCGCGCGGATCGCGGTTCTTGAGGATGACTTCGATGCCGCGCCACATCGTGCCGGTGGATACGGCGTTGCGGATGACGTTGTTGGCGTCGACATTGACCTCGACCCGCATATGGCCTTCGATACGGGTGACGGGATCGACGACGATGCGTTTGCCGGAATTGTCGAGCGTGAAGCCGTTCGGCGTTTGGATAGCCATGATGGTGTTCCTTGCCCAGAGTGTTAAGCGTCGGTTTTTTCGCGCTTGGTGATGACGCGGTTGACGGCGGTGATCGCGGCGTGGGCCGCGATCACACCGCCGACGACGCCGACCGCGGTCATTCCGACCCGGTCGGCATTGGCCTCGATGCCGAACTGGTTGATCGTGGTCAGGCGTTCATAGACACTGCCCTTGTCCCAGAAACCATCCTCGGAGCAGCCGATGCAGCCGTGACCGGACTGGATCGGGAAGGAGACGCCGCCGTTCCAGCGCACCGTCGAGCAAGCATTGTAGGTGGTCGGGCCCTTGCAGCCCATCTTGTAGAGACAGTAGCCCTTGCGTGCGCCCTCGTCGTCCCATTCCTCGACGAACTGGCCGGCATCGAAATGCGGACGGCGATAGCATTTGTCGTGGATGCGCTGCGAATAGAACATCTTCGGCCGGCCCTGCCGATCGAGCTCGGGCAATCGGCCGAAGGTGGTGATGAAGGTGACGACGCCGGTCATCACTTCGGCGATCGGCGGACAGCCCGGGACCTTGATGATCGGCTTGTCGCGGATCACCTTGTCGATCGGCGTTGCCTGGGTCGGGTTGGGCTTTGCGGCCTGGACGCAGCCCCAGGAGGCGCAGGCGCCCCAGGCGATGATCGCCATGGCGTCTTCGGCCATCCATTTGAGCTTCTCGACGAAGGGCCGGCCGCCGTCGATGCAGAACATGCCGTCCTCGTTGAGCGGCGGATTGCCCTCGACGGCGAGGATGTACTTGCCCTTGTACTTCTGTTTGGTCTCTTCGAGGATGGCTTCAGCCTGATGGCCGGCCGCGGCCATGATCGTGTCGTCATAATCGAGCGAGATCATCGATAGGACCACGTCCTTGATCAGCGGATGGGCCGAGCGGATGAAGCTTTCCGAGCAGCAGGTGCATTCGAGGCCGTGCATCCAGATAACAGGAACCCGTTCCTTGGTTTCGAGTGCCTCGGCCATCGCCGTTACCGCGCCCGGACCAAAACCGAGGCTCGCCGCCGTCAAGCTACAGAATTTCGTGAAACTGCGTCGGGTAATCCCCTGGCGGCGAATGACATCATAAAAGGTTTCTGTTTTGCTCATCGTGCTCCTCCAGCGCTTCCGTTAACTCACCCGGATGGATATCCAGGCAGGCATGAAAGGGAGAGGCAGCAAGAAGCGGGCCAGTTTGAAATATTGATCATGGGCATGAGCCAGCCCATCGGCCAATACAAGACCCATCGTTTCCCGCCAGAGATCATCGCCCGCGCTGTCTGGCTCTATTGCCGGTTTCTGCTTAGCTGCGGCACGTTGAGGAAATGCTGCTTGAGCGCAGGATCGTTATTCCCTCGGAAGACTGAGGACCGTACGTGATCAGGACCCACGCCACATCGTTGTCGGCGCAGAGCGTCTTGAAGATTGCCAGGCTTCTCTCGAAGGGCCGCTTCACGGGATGATTGACCATGACCTTAGCCGTGGGTGGTCGCTTGATGAAAGGTTGGTCGCGCTGAATGGCCTGTTATCGAAGGAGCTTGCTGAGCCAAACCGCCTAGTGACTTTGCATTAGTCGTCGGGACGCAGTGCGTTGGTGCTATGGACAGGCTCTCACGCGTATCGTAATCGGCTGCCATCAGATTGAGCGCAGTCGAGCACCTTACGCTTAGTCAGGAATTACATTCTTGCAAAACCTTCGGGATCGATGTTCATGCGAGCTAGGCCAGCATGTCGGCCTCGATACAGGCGGCAATGAATGCATCGCGGGCAAAATCGGGTGACTGGCTCCGATCAATTGCTGCGGTGCAGGCTCGCATGGCATTCAGATAGTGTTGGTTACTTCGCGCCGGCCAGCGATATCTAAGATACTCAACCGCGGCCTCTGGTCCAAAAATGCTCTCGCTAGATCCATGTCCTACTCTGACATGGACGGGCGCACTCCAATGTATCAGGGAGGGCGTTCTTGCTTCGCTTCTCATGTTGAGGCTCCTCCTGAAGCCTGCAGATGAACTCCACGAGAGGAGAAACGTTCCATTGGAGCAGCCGGAATGAATTGCTTTCGACAATGACCCGACGACCGGCTTGCAGGGTTGCCCGCTCATTCGGCGCTTCCGCCTTTTCGGACGTTCGATCAATCGACGATGCCGACGGTCGAATGCTCCAGCGATCAGGATCTTCCCATGCGGATTTTAGCCTTTTAGGCCGCCTTCATTTCTTCCGATTGGCCACTGTTTTCTCCCAGATCGAACCGGTCGACGAGATCCATCAGATTGTCGGCTTCGCCCGACAACGTCCAGCTCGTGGCCTCAGTCTCCTCGGCCATGGCAGCATTGCTTTGCGTCAGCTGGTCGAGGCGCGTAATCGCAACATTGACCTCGGCGATCGACGACGCCTGCTCCCGGCTCGACATCGCAATCGCTTCGATCTGGGTCGAGATTCCGACGATGTGCTCGGAAATATCCAGCAACGCGGCCCCGGTTTCGGAAACCAGGCCGGCGCCGGTGGCGACTTCGGCGGTAGAATTTCCGATCAGCGAGGCGATCTCCCTGGCGGCCCCAGCGGAACGCTGCGCAAGTTCGCGCACTTCCTGCGCTACGACGGCAAAGCCCTTGCCGGCCTCGCCGGCGCGTGCCGCTTCGATGCCCGCGTTGAGCGCCAGCAGGTTGATCTGGAAGGCGATGTCGTCGATGACCTCGATGATGTTGCCGATCCGGCTGGATGCGCCCTCGATGCGTCCCATCGCCGAGGTTGCATTACCCACGACGACGGTGGACCGATCGGCGCCCTGCTTGGCGTGGGAGACGGTTCGGTTGGCATTGGCCGCCTGGTCCGCCGCCTTGCGGATCGTGGCGACGATCTGGTCGACGGTCGCGGCCGTTTCTTCGAGCGACGCGGCTTGCTGCTCGGTTCGACCGGAGAGCGCCTTGGCACCGTCGGCGAGGTGACGGCCGCTTCCCTGAATGGCGGACGATGTGATGCGGATCTCGACAAGAGTTTGCCTCAGTCCTGCGACGGCGGCGTTGAAATCGGTGCGCAACTTGTCGAGCGCCGGAGCAAATGGTGTTTCGATCGTGCAGGTCAGCCGGCCCTTCGCCATGGCGTCGAGCGCGCCCGCCAAGGCGTCGACCGCGAAGGCGATTTCTGCATCGCGGCGGGACTTGTCCACCTCGTTGCGTTCACGCTCGGCATCGGCCGCGGCCCGTTCCTGCTCCGACAGCTGTTCGAGAACGATCTTCGCCTTCGCATTGGTCTTGAAAACGTCGAGGGCACGCGCCATCTCGCCGATCTCGTCGGCACGGTTCTGGTTGCCGACAGCCGTGTCGAGCATGCCGCCGGCGAGGTTGCGCATTGCCTGGGTGATCTGGCCGATCGGCCCCTTCAGCGTCAGCACCAGCGCCGCACCGGAAACGAGCGCGATGATTACGCCCAGTGCCATGGCGCCGACGGACAGCATGTTGGCATCCTGGCTCTGGCGCCCGGCTGCGCTCTGCTGCAGGTCGGCGAACAGCGAAAGCTCTTTGCCGATATGGTCGACCTCGGCGGTGGCAGCCTGGAATTGCTGGGCACGCTTGCCGGTGGCGCCGACGAGTTCGGCGGCCGCCTGCTCGATCCTGTCGAAAGACGGCGCGAGCTTTGCCGACTGCTCCCCGGCGAAAGCGAGGACGCCCGCCGTGGCGCTCAGCGTAAAGAGCGCCTTCCGGCATTCCGCGAGGTTCGTCGCCAGGGTCGACTGCTTTTCCGACGAGCGGTCGAGCATGAACTCGGCAAGTGCGATGCGCGTCAGGTAGATGGCCTCGGTGAGATGCCGCGTATCCTGCATCACGAACCCGGCCTTGGCGAGCGACGCGCCAAGCTGTTCGAACGTGGCGGACACGGCCTGCATCTTCACGGTCGCCGCCGCTTCGAGTGGCTCCTTCAGCGTTTTGAACTGCGCGAAGGTATCGAGGATTTTCTGAATGTTTTCCGGCGGGTGCGCCTTGTCGTCCACGAGCGCCATCAACGCCTTCGTGCTGGCCGAATACGCCTTAGCCAGCGATTTGGAATTCTTCGGCAACGCGATCGGAAGCAGCTTCTGGTGGACCTTCAGGTCGCCTATCGCCGCGGTGAGCTGCTGATAACCTTCAATGTCATCCTTGCGTGCGGCAAATGCGTCTCCCAGCGCAGCAACAAAGCTCGTCGCCGAGAGGATCTTCTGCACGTCGCGCAATTTCTGCTTGGCGTCGTCTTCCTGTGACCTGAATGACGTGTCAAACGCGATGGCGGCGGTCAGCAGATCCGTCTGCGACGTGGCGATGACTCCTAGGGCGTCCTTGATGCCGGCCTCGAGCCGCGCTTCATCGGCATGCAGCACCCAGAGGTCGTCCATCCGGCCGTCGATCGCAGCGAGTGCTGTCGATGCGCTGTCGAGCTCCGCCCAGCCTTCGGACCGAGGGGTCAGGCGTGCGCGGGCAGCGTCGAGGGCGGCGCGCTGCTCCCCGAGCCGCTCGAAGACGAGCGCCCGGTTTTCCTCGGTCGTCTGATCGAGAAAGCCGATCATCGCGGCATAAACATCCTTGAAGCCACGCAGCGAGGCCGAAACGTCGTTGGATATCGCCATACGGCTCTGTAGCAGGCCTGAAGCGAGGATTCCCGTCACCCCAACCGCCGTGATGCTCAGGATGAAGGGCAATACCAGCAACAACACCTTCGTTTGGATTTTGAAACGCGAGAGGAGGCGATCGACCCAGCTCATGAGAGTCCCGAAATTAAATGAAGTGGCAGCCGCGTGCAGTGCAGCATTGGCGCATCGATACGCGGGCAACAGATAACAAATGGATAATGGTGCGGCGCTTGCATGCGCATGTCACACAATATTCACACTGGCGAATTTGTATGACTTTTCAGTAACATGGTAGGTGCGCGATCATGGCATTCGTCGAATACGGCCTCCTCGACAACTAACGGAACATCGAGGATTGCTTTCTGGATATCCACGCCGATCGACTCCGAGTGAGCTGCGAGAGCATAACCGCCGCGGCGCCAAGGTCGGCTTTTTTGGTGGATGCGGTCGAGTAGGATGTGCTGCCCTAAAATTCCACTGTCCGAAAATTGTATACAAAAACTGGACAGTGAATTGGGCGACATGGGAGCACAGAGGGTCGAATTCCACCTTAGGCTCAGTCCGCCCCCGTGCACCGGCGCGAAAAGCACCTTACCGCGCAGGGCTCGTTGCCCGGCACCTCAAGAAGGAAGCGGCCCAGCGCGCGGACGTCACCAATATAACGATCTTAATCAAAGAACGCGGACGTTTTCTGCCTTCGATTTCCCGGTCTTGCGATCCTGACCGACGTCGTAGCTCACTTTCTGTCCTTCACTCAGAAAGCTGCCGCCCTGCAAGGCAGAGACGTGTACAAAGACGTCCGCTCCTCCATTTTCGGGTGTGATGAACCCAAATCCTTTGTCTCCATTGAAGAACTTAATCGTGCCTGTGGCCATCAACAAATCCTCGACGCGCGTTCACGGCTGATTGCCGCTACCAAGCCTTAAGGCGGTGAGCTGTCATCTGCAATCTGTTTGGTCCTTATCTTGTTTCGAGCCTCGGATTGCGTAGCAGTTTTCATTCCGTATTTTCAACGATAGCTTGCAAGAGCGCTGGGCAAAATTTTAAAACCGACTTGGCAGCAGCTTCATATCAGACCATGGTTATGCGGTGACGCGAATTGCAATGGTTACCCATGTGGTGAAACGTCTTCGACTGTTACCGCAAAGAAGTTTTCCGAATTATGCTTATCTGCCGGGCCGGCAGCCGCATCCCGTGCGCGACCCCGCGGGACATAGTTATCATGTCGAACCTTTGCCCGTCCCAACAAAGGCCCCGCTGGACTCGGAAGACTTCGCCTGGGGCCAGGATCTCTTCAATCATGGCTATTACTGGGAGGCGCATGAGGCTTGGGAAGGACTTTGGCAGGTAGCGGAACGCGGCAGTGCGGTGCGTATGCTCCTCAAAGGATTGATCCTGATTTCGGCAGCCGGCGTGAAGATACGCGAAGGTAAACATGAGGCAGCCCAACGTCATGCCGGGCGCGCCGCCGCTCTGTTTCGCCAATTGGGAACGATGCAGCATTGCGGCTTCGCGCGCGCACTTGGTATCTCTCCGGCGGCGCTTGCTGACCAGGCGGAAACCGCCGCCGAAACGCCCGCAGTCTTGAAGTCAACGATACCGGGGCATCCCGAACCGGTATTCGATTTTATCCTCCGTGGAAGTCACGCGAGACGCCGTGAAGGGACCGCGAACGAAAAAGGGTCGCTCGCTGTCCGGGGGGCAGGAAAGCGGTATAGCGACGACGCGTGATGTCGGCCGGCGCAGACTCGGTCTACCAGCAATCCCTGTAGCCGTTAACGCGACACTGCGGGAGGCCGAAATCGTAAAAATGGGAGAAGCCGGTAAGCCTTCAAGGGGGCCTGACGCGGGGAATAATCGTGGAGCTATGGGTTATGCAGCAGGCGCTCACCCAGTCTCGTCAAGGTTCCATGCTGCACCCCCAGGCCGCGCAAGTACCCCTCAAATCCATCATAGTTTTCACGAATGTACCTAATGAGTTGCTGCATACTGTGCGGCTTGGAAGCGAGCACGATATCGACGAGCGCAACCGGCGTGCCGCGGCCGAGCGCCCTTTCGCGAAGCGTTGCGATCAACGGACCGGAGATCGTCGCGGTCAGCGCATAATCTTCAATGATGGTCGCCTCATCGACGCCGGCGTTGGCGAGCAGCAGCGCGGAGATGACCCCCGTGCGGTCCTTGCCGGCGCTGCAATGGAAGAGCACCGCGCCATCCGGGGCGTCGGCGATGATCTTCAGGACTTCGGCGATAGCGGGCTGGCAATCGTCGATCGCCTGGCAATACCGATCACTCATGTCGAAGCTCACCGCGGCATCCGCCATCATCTCGACCGGCGCCAGCGCCGAAAACAGCGGCGTGTTGTGGTAGCGCACCCGGGCATGGCCGGTAAACGGATTGGGTTCGGCGGCGATCTCGTGGGCGTTACGCAGGTCGATGACCGTGCGTATTCCGTTGTCCAGCAAAGTATCGATATCGCCCGCGCTCAGGCGGTGCAGCCCATCGCCGCGCAGGATCGAGCGCCAGCGGGTCAGGCCACCGTTTGCGGTTCTGTAACCGCCCAGGTCGCGGACATTGTGGGCGCCGTCCAGTGCGATCAGGCGTTCGTAAGCTAGCATATCAGCGGATTCCGGATTTCATGAAGGATTCGATCACGTGGCGCTGCAGGACCAGGTAGATGACGAGGATCGGCAGGCTGGCGAGTGCCGCAGCGGCCATCAGAGGTCCCCAGAGATTGCCCTCCTGGCTCATGAACATCTGCAGGCCGATCCGGACGACGGAGTTTTCCGGTTTGCGCGACAGAAGAAGCGGCCAGAAATATTCGTTCCAGGCGGAGATGAAGGCGATGATCGACAGGGAGGCGATCGGCGCTCCCATGTTCGGCACCACGATCTGCCAGAGGATCTTCCAGCTGCTTGCGCCGTCGATGCGGGCCGCTTCGAGGATCTCGGTCGGGAAGGAGCGCATCGCATTGTAGAGCAGAAGAATTGCGAATGCATGCGCCGCATTCGGCACGATGAGACCGGTCAGCGTGTCGAGAAGACCGAGCCGCGAGGCGAATACATAGTTGGGGATCATCGTGACCTGAAAAGGCACCAGCCAGGAAAGTGCAATGAGGCCGTGAATGACGCCGGAAAGGCGCATGCGCCAGCGCACTAGTGCATAGGCCGCAAACAGGCCGGTCACCACCTGCAGGACGGCCGTCGCGGCAGATACGATCGTGGTGTTGACCAGCATCCCGGTCATCGGAATGCAGGTCAGCACGAACACATAGTTTTCGAGCGACGGGTTGGAAGGCCAGAGCGAAGTGGAAAAGATCTCGTTCTCCGGCCGAAGCGAGGTGACGATCATCCAGTAGATCGGGAAGATCGACAGGAAAGACAGGACGATCATAACCGCATGCACCGCGAACCGGCGGATGCTGCCATCCTTCAGACCGGTAGACGGGAGCAAAGGACGGTCAGGGGAAGCATCAGTTGTCATAAAACGCGAACCTTTTCGTGAGCCACATGCAACCTGCTGCGATGGCCGCAAAACCGGCAAAGGCGATCATGCCGGCCGCCGAGCTCCAGCCGGCCGACATGGTCTGGAAACCGTATTCCCAGAGCAGGTAGAAGATGTTGGTGGTCGATTTCAGCGGGCCGCCATTGGTGAGCACGTTGATGTAGGCAAAGCTCCACTGCGCCCCGAACAGGATCGTCATCATCGACAGAAGCAGGATGGTCGGCGACAGCAGCGGCAGGCGGATGTCGCGAATGATCCTCCAGCGGCTGGCGCCATCGATGCGCGCCGCCTCGATATAGGAGGAGTTGATGCCGGCATTGGCGGCGGAAAACAGCAGGGTGGAAAAGCCGATCAGCTTCCAGCCGGTGATCCAGGTCAGCGTCGCCAGCGCATATTTCGGATCGGTCAGAAAACCGATGCGGCCAAGGCCGATCTGCTCGAGGCCGAGCGTAATCAGTCCCTGGTCCTCGTTCAGCAGCCAGCGCCAGAGGATGGCGGCGACAACGGGCGCGACGATCATCGGCACGAAGATCAGCGCGCGGTAGATCGTCCGGGCGCGGCCTTCGAGGTCCTGAGTCCAGATCGCCACGAAAAGCGGAATGATCACCGACATCGGGAAGAGGCCGAGAATGTAGAAAAGCGTGTTCCAGAGGGCGGCGCGCATCTCGGGCAGGGCGAACAGGTGCTGGTAATTGGTCAGGCCCACGTAGCGCTGCGGCGCGCTCGGCAGCATGTTCCACTGGTAGAAGGAAAGCTGGAACGCCTCGTCCAGCGGTACATAGGTCCACATCATGAGGAGACAAAGCGCCGGCGCGAGATAGAGCCAGGGCTGCAGGGTGAAGGTCGCGCGCGGGCGGGGCAGCCGCGGGCACCCGGGCAACGGAGAGCGGTCTTGCGAGATCGGCCTGGATATCGGTCATGAAATTTCCCCGAAAGGACCCCGAACGGATAACGACGCGGGGCGGGATAGCGCCCGCCCGGCATCCCCTCGTGATGGGTTACGGCATCAGGTCCTGGCCCTGGTCCTGGGCGGCCTTGAGCGTTGCGTCCGGATCGCTCTTGCCGAAAACGGCTTCGCGCACCGAATCCATCATCATCTTCTCGACCTGGCGGTAGTTCGGGCCGGGGAGGGCGACATTGGCAGTGAGGCGGTTCAGCTGTTCCAGGTTGGCGCGGAACATCGGGTTTTCCTTAACCCAGGGCCCGAGGTAGTTCGGGTCGTCGACGATATCGAGGCGCAGCGGCAAGTAGCCGATCTTGCTGGTGATGATCGTGTAGGCTTCCTTGCTCGTCAGGTATTTCAGGAGCTCGTAGGCGGCGCGCTGCTTGTCGGGATCCTTGCTGAAGACGAAGAGGGCGCTGCCGGAATTGGTCGGAGCGGTCGGCTTTTCGCCGAAGGACGGCATCGGAGCGATGCGCAGGTCGAACTTGCCCTTGGCGGCCTTCTTGTAGGCGCCGAGCGTCGCGGTCGTGTAGACGAACATGCCGAGATTGCCGGCGGCAAAGGTGTCCGAACCGCTGGCCGGATCGATCCTGGCATGGGCGCCGCTATCGACCATATCGCGCAGCATCTTGACGGCTTCGGCGGCATTCTTGTCGGCGAAGGTGAGCTTGTTGCCGTCGCGCACCTTGCCGCCGTTCGACATGACGATCGCCTGGTAAACGAAGGTGCCGTCGCTCGGGCCGTAGGCGCCGGGGAAGAAGCCCGTTCTTGCCGGTCTTTTCCTTGATCGCCTTGCCGGCGATGTCGACGTCGGCCCAGGTCTTCGGCGGGTTGTTCGGGTCGAGGCCGGCCTGCTTGAACAGGTCGCCGTTGTAATAGAGGACGGGCGTCGAGAAGGTGTAGGCGAGACCGTAGGTCTTGCCGTCGACCCTGCCGAGTTCGAGACCCTTCGGGATCATGCCGGCGAGATGGTCCTTGAGCTCTGCGGGGCTCACCATATCCTCGAGCGCGTTGCCGCCGAGGTCGCTGGCGATGAAGATCAGGTCGCGGAAGGTCAACTGAGCGACGTCCGGCTGCTTGCCGGCGACGATATCGGCCTGCACGCGGTTGATGATCTCGTTCGGCGGAACAGCGACCGTCTCGACCTTCACATTCGGGAATTTCTTCTCGAAGCCGGCAATCAGTTCCTTGGTGGCCTCCGAGCCGATGCCCGCGGAGGCGAGGTTGTAATTGTAGAAGCTGATCGTGACCGGCTTGTCGATGGTTGCCGGCATTTCGGCAAACGCGCCGAGCGGCAGGAAGGCGGCGGCGGCGAGCGTCGCCATGAGCTTGAGCGTGGTTCTGCGCAGCATTTGCGTGCCTCCGGGTGAAGGTTATTCGGCTGCGACGGGCATTGCCCGGGCCATCAGAAGTTCGAGCGGATAGGTGTTGAGCTCGGCACGGTCGGACGGCAGCGGCACGAAGGCCATGGTGAGGCCCGACGGGCGGATAGTGCCAATCCCGAAGGAGGCACCGCGCACCATGCGCAGGACGTCGGTGCGCAAGATGTCGGTCGCGGCGTGCTGGCCGGTGCCGACGACGACCAGGATGCCGTGCCAGACCGAGACCCGGTCGTGGTGGATATGGCCGCTCAGGATGCCAATGATGTTGCGGCCCTTCAGCAGTTCCCGAAAACGTTCCGACTGCGGGAAGTGGATGGTCCGCCAGTGCGTGACGTCGGCTTCTTCGCCGAGTGCCGGCGGGTGGTGGACGACGATCAGCTTCGGCAGGTCCGGGTGGCTGTCGAGCGTGGCGGCGAGCCAGTCGAACTGTTCCGGATCGATCGTGCCACCGATCAGGCCCGGCGTCGTCGAATCGATGGTGATGATATGGATGCCGTCGATAATGGTTTCGTGGTCGTAGGGTGCGTCCGGATCGTCGGTCTCGATGCCCATGCCTTCATAGAAGCCGGGGCGGGTGTCGTGATTGCCGAGCGCGTAGATGACCGGCACGTCGATCTTGGCGTCGATGATCTCCTGCAAGCGGCGGAAGCTTTCCGCATCGCCGCGATTGGTGAGGTCGCCGCTGGCGATGACGAATCGCGGCTTCGGCGTCACGGTCGCGACGAGATCGAGCACCTGATGCAGCGTCTCGGTCGTGTCGCTGTGCAGATGGCTGTCGTCGGTGGTGCCGATATGCAGGTCGGTCAGATGGATGAATGTGGTTTCGCGTCGCACCGGATGCCTCCATGGATGACGGTTTCGGCGACAGCGGGCGAGGGAACGAAAGGGGTTCCGGCATGGGCAGTCACATCGTCCCGCAGTCGGGAGGATCGATAGAAGGGGTTTGTTTCCCCGTCGTGACGGATTTCGAATGGTGTTCGAAACGCAGTAGGCCGGCTCGCAGCCGAGCCGCTGACCTCAGGCAATGCGGTGGAACATGGGCGCGATGACTTCCACCATGCGGGCGATAACAAGGTCGGGATCGTCGAGATTCATGCGGTAGTTGGTCATCACCTCGGTGCGCGACCGCGAGCGGGTGACTTGCGAGCGGATGCCGAGCGCGCAGTTGAGCCGCCAGCCGATATCCACCTCGTCGAGCCAGGGCGCTATCCGCTTGAGATGCGGAATGAAGGCACGATGATGCTCGACATCATCAATGATGCGCCGATAGTGCGGCGCGCGCTCACAATGCGTCTTTGCCATCGAGGTAAAGTGCGACAGCACCGCATAGCTGGAGGTTGGGTCGAGGCTCCAGCGGATCGACGGGCCGATAAGGGCTGCGATGACCTCACCGAGATTAGCCGGCCCGGGTGCCTTGCGGTCGACGGCCTTCTGCAGGAGGCGCAGCCGTTCCGCGTTCAGCCGGCGGTACACGCGCTCGGCGACGGCGGCGATCAGCGCTTCCTGCGAGCCAAAATGGTAAGAAATCGCCGACGGCGTCGCATTCGCTTCGTCGGCGATCCGCCGCGCAGTGAGCTCTTCCAAAGCCTCGGCTTCGCAAAGCAGATGCTCGCAGGCATCCAGCAGCCTCGTTGCAGTATATGGGCGCGGCCTTGCATGGAACGATCATCCCCGATTTTAAGGTTTAAGCGGGATTCATGTAAGGCGAATGACAGAGTTTAGCTCAGGCGATAGGTTCGGTAAAACGTGGCCAGTCATGCGCAGATCACTGGGCCTGCGGAAGCATCGCCTTAGTGGATGCGATGGTAGCTGCGGGCATCATCAAGCTCCGTCGACCGCTTTCACGCCGCATCTCGCATTCTTGCCCAGATTATCTCCATTGCGGTGTGGTTGTACTATCGACTTCCCTGACCTTCGGTCAGATCGAAAACAGGATGGTGGATGCGCCGCTCACCGAGCGCGCTCGCCGGATCCTGGATCAACTTGCTTAATGCAAAATCTAGCTTCACCTCGCCAAAATCTCAAAGCAGGTCTTTTCACAACTGAAAGGCCGGCACTCCACGTGGCTCTTAGACTTGTCGCTGTTGCTTCAGGTCTACGATCCAAGCAGCCAACCACCGCCTCGGTCTAGGTAGGCATCGCGCTCCCGGATTTGATCGGGCACAGGCAGGCCGAAGGCCGTCAACAGCTCGTCGATATTATGTCCGATGAGGTCGGCGAAGCGCTTCATTCCGCTGCGATCCATCCGACGGAGCTCTCCGATCAAGGAACCGGACACCTGTCCCGTCAGACCCAACCGCAATCGTCGTTGAGCCCTTTCTGAGACAATCCCGAGGGCGCGAAGAAAGACCGAGAAATCCTCTTCGGTAATCTCCGTGAGCTTGGTTGCCTCGCCAATCGCGTAGGGCAGGAGGTCGGTCAGGTCGGGATCAAGGCGGGTGGGCATCAAGTCGTATCTGGGAGCAACGCGGACCCCACCCCCAGGCTCGTACAAAAGGGCAAAGTTCTTGGCGTGAGCGTCGACGTTTCCAGTCATCAGATCGAATAAGGTCGCAGCGATGAAAGTCTGCTTCTCTGCGGCTGGATCGTTTGTCGCGTTGAGGACGCTATTGATCGCTTCTGCGTCAAACCGACGGTCAACGGTGCCGTTCCTTTCGTATTTCAATGAAGGCGGAAGTCCCAACGCCTGGGCGAAGTCCTCCTGATGGATACGAATGACGCGGTTGTCTTGATCGAGACTTCGGTCAAAACGGCGGATAATCAGTGCGCTCACGCCTTCGAAATCCCGAACCGTCGCCTCGGCCGTTTCAAACCCAAGAGTGGCCGATAGACGCAAAGCTTCCAACTCGAGATCAGGGTCGTTCGGATGAGCCCGGTCCGGAACTTTGACAATATGCGTTGTTGGGGCACCGCTGCCTGGCAGAGGCTCGGCGAAGGTTCCATCGGGCAAAATTGTCAGCGCTATCTTGCTTTGGACGCCGGCAAGTGGTGAGGGATCTTCTGTTTCATCCGGCAGCCGCTGCCTTCGGTGCAGGGAGTGGACGATTTTTATAAGCTGTGCTTCGTCCAGCCGACGATAGTCGGTCTTAAAGTTACCAGGGACTTTTGCCGCGGGGGATCCAAGAGGAAGCACTGAAAGTGCGCCCGGACAGTCGCGTCCGAGATAAAACAGCAATCCCGCCACGTCGCTCCTGGCGAGCCCCTCGCGATCCAAAACCTTTTGAAGAGGCCCGTCCCGCTCTTGGAGGAGATTGTCGAAAAACGGCCGGGCATCATTATCCTCGTATGCCTCTTCTTCCAGCGGAAGTGAAAGTGAGAGCGGAATGGCATCGGGGGTTTCCAGGTATGTCGAGCTGTAGGCGAAGGCGAGGGCGCCTGCTTCATCTCTGACGAGATTGCCAATGGGGTTATCAAATCCGTCCAGGCGAACGTCGAGTGCAATTATATCCATGGCTTAGCGTTGCCGACCATAGAGCGCAATTCCGGCTCCGAGGGCCACCTTCAAAGCTTTCCCGAATTCGACCGTCGGCTTTCCGTTCTCCAGTTCGGAAATGAAGCGGCGGCCAACGCCGGTCAAATCTGCGAATTCTTGCTGGGAAAGCCCCTTTTCCTCCCGAGCCTTTTTCACCAGTCGGCCGAAATCCGCAGAAGTCTGGATTTCTTTTGCTGCCTTTAACTGGCTATTCAACTTCAATGTTGCTGCGGCGTTGCCTTGCAGCGGCGGTTCCTTGGGCGGTGGAGAGGGTCGGTTCACGCGTAGTCTTGCAGCCACGGCCGTTTTGGCTTTGACTTGTGTTGACGAGCCGGTTGTATCAGGCGTTTCTGTTGTCGGGTCCCGCTCCAAGACCTTTCGTAATCGCGACGCCATGGACGAGATGGAGGTGGACGAGCGTCTGACCGGCGATGGCTCACTCTCAGCCAGCTTGTCGCGCAAATCTTTTGCCGCTGACGACTGCGCCAGAAGTTTCGCAAGAGTGGCTGCATCTTTTCGAGAAGACGCGGCTATAGGTCGTTTGCTCATCATTTTTGCTCCTGTACGGGAGCATAACCCACACCGGAACGCGATTCAAGTATGGATGTTCCCGAACGGGAGCATTCTTGTTGGTGATCCCGTTCGGGAGCATCTAGCAGAACACAGTGTCCTTGGAGTGGAAATGCACCCGAACGGGAACAAACGGGTGCGATGCTTTGGGTTCTAGCCCTGCAGAAAGGGTTGAGATACTCGATCAGTGTTGCAACGCCATAGTCAGCCGATTTCGCCTTCTCCAGGATCGGAAACGGCACCGCAGTCTACCGGCATTGGTCGCTGGGAGCTAGACTGTCAGTGTCACACTCTCTATTTGCTGTGCCGCAGCGGTTCTAAGATACGTCGTCAATTGCCATTGCATCACCGCGAGAAATTCAAGGTACCTAAACGTGAAAAAGATCCAGCGCAGCTTTGCTGTCGAGTACAAATCGGGTCGGCGGTAATCCGAGGTCGAGTCGAATTCGATCTGGGGCAACTTGGACCTCAAATCCGTTACGCGCGATGTGCGGGAGGAGGCGATGCCGTTCCTGTCGCCTATCCACCCAAATGTCGCCTCCGACGAAGGTATATCCTCGCCCGAGACAGAACAGATACAGCCATTGTTGACAGCGCCGGTCGCGCAGCAGACAAGTGCATTGGCTACACAGGAGACCGACATGGCCGACGAAAATGACACGATAGTCGATACCAACACGCCGGCCACCGTCGTCGCAGCACTCGATGCGCCGACGAAACAGCGTAAGCCTCGCACCAAGAAGGCGGCCCCTGAACTGGGGTCATCGGAGATTGCTTCGGAACCAGCGGACGCTTCACGCACAGCAACTGCCACGGTTGACAAGCAGGGGAGAGGCCGTAAACCTAAAGCAAGCGCAGGGACGAATGCGACCAAGAGCGTACCGGTAAAACGCGGCCCGAGGACCGATAAAGCAGCGGCTGCTGCGCCGACGTCGGTGTTTGACGACCTGGCCGGCCTTCTGCAGTTGGAAGAGGAAAATCAGAGGCTGCGCAAGCTGCTGGCTGAGAAGCTTCGTGCAGAAAATGCAGAACTTCGAAAGCGGCTCAATCTCGGTTGATGGAAGACGAAATGCCAGTCTCTGACTGCATTTCCAACCTCGTCGAATTCTTCTTCAGAAGACTGGTCAATTGGACGCCAAGACGCGCGAGTTGATTGCGCTTGCCGTGGCAGTGACGACGCGCTGCGAAGGGTGCATCGCAAAGCCATACGAGAACGCGCTCTTCGAATCGGTGATGCGGGCGCGACCATGTCGCGGGTCTTTCCCTTTCGCGCGTGGGCGTCGCGTGACGTCTCCAGGTCGCCGACATAAGAGGAGCAAATCCGCTTTGAGTTGGCGACGCCTTTCCGCATACCCGGCTTCCAGGTCACGAAGCACTCACCCGCCGCCTGTTCTTCGGCAACAACAACGTCAAACGCTTCCGGACCTTCGTTGCCATGGACCGGGTCAAGGTGGGGCTGAGCATTGCACCATGAGGGCGGCATTGATTGGAAGCAACTGGCCCCCAATGATCGCGTGTACTCTGGACTCTGCAGCCTGATACCGACAGGCTGCAGAGGTTCATTCCAATCCGCTATATATGCGACCAGCCGCCATCCACGCACAACTCGATGCCTGTCACATAGCTCGAGTCATCGGAGGCGAGAAACAGGACGGCTTTTGCGATCTCTTCCACGGTACCGCTGCGATGCATCGGAATTTCGGCGTGTACTTGGGCATTCGTCTGTTCGATCATCTCGTCGCTCATTCCCGCCTTGCGCTGAAGATCGGTATCGATAAGCCCCGGCGCCATGGCGTTCACCCGGATTCCCTTCTCGGTCAGTTCCGCGGTGAGCGATCGTGCCAGCGAACGAATAGCTGCCTTCGTCGCTGAATAGACGCTGACGTATGGCCGCCCCTGTGTACTCAGCGTCGAGGTGTTCAGGATGATCGAACCACCAGAAGTCATCAGCGGCAGGAGTTTCTGCACGGTAAAATACGTGCCCTTGAAATTGGTATTGACCGTGAAATCGAAGTCTTCTTCCGACATGTATTCAAACATGCCCGGCTGCGCGCCGCCGGCATTCGCGAAGATGATGTCGACGCGACCATGCTCCCTCTCAATATGGGCACGGAGCAATTCGATGTCCGCGATCTTGGTTATATCGCTGCGGACGGCGTCGGCGCCGCTTCCAATGTCTTGTGCTGCAGTATCGAGCGCTGCCTGATCACGACCGGTGATGACAACCTTTGCGCCTTCGTTTGCGAACAGCTTGGCTGTCGCCAGTCCCATGCCCGCGCTGCCGCCGGTGATGACAGCGACCTTTCCGTCCAATTTACCCATATTCGTATCTCCAATTCGTTTCTGAACGCCCCGACGTGAAACCGCATTATTGCTGGAGGGGCGGGAACAGAAGTTATATATGAAGGATCATTCAGGTTTTGGATTCGCTTATGGGAAACGGCTCTTTGCCACCGCTAACCCCCCGGAAATCACCGCGTCAGGGCCGATCGATCGCCACCGTGGACGCCATTTTCGAGGCCACCATTCAGGTTTTGTTGAGCGATGGGCCAACGCGTCTGAACACCACGCGGGTGGCCCGTCGTGCGGGCGTTTCCGTAGGAACTCTGTATCAATATTTCCCGAACAAGCAGGCCTTGCTCTTCGCGGTGCTGGAGCAACACCTAGCGATGCTGGCCGACGCTGTGGAGAAAGCGTGTTACGAAAGCCAAGGCGCTAACATAGAAACGATAGCTGGGGCCGTGGTGAAGGCCTATCTTAACGCGAGGATGGCGCAGTCCGAGATTTCTCCCGCCCTTTACCTCATCGCCATGGAACTCGACGCTCGCAAGTTGATCGAGTTGGCGACCCGTCGTAGTGAAGAGGCAATTGAGACGCTGCTTTCCAGTGCCAGCGACGGCCGCTTCACAGACCCGTACGTGATCGCTCAAACCATAACCGCAGTGATTTTTGGAACGGTGCCGGCCTTCTGCATGCGGGTCATGCCCCACGCTGCAAGTGTCGAGGCCGAAAAGCAGCTAACGGTTATGTTTCGCTCCTATCTCGCCGCCAGCTGCAACGCGGCATAATTGAAGGCACCTAGATAGGGAAGGCCTTCATCGATGGTTTGTTGTCCAATTGCTCGCTCCATTGCTCCGGTCAGGCGTCTTCTCGGCCGCCGCTCCGCTGAAACGGCAGGAACCCGACAAAACCGGTAATTTTCCAAGCGCCATGGTCCTTTGCGCAAAAGAAAACCGATTGCCAGTTCAGTCGTTGTGATCCTCCGTCGGCGAGTGCGATCGCGTCATCGAAGGTTTTCCGCGCCGTGGCAGTGTGTCCCTCGACGCGGATATCGAGCATGTCCGTGGCGCGAAACAACGCGTCGCGCCGGTTCTCCGCATAGTCCGTGGCGGCGGCGCGACGCGCGTCGCCCAGCCAGGCGTCTCGATAGGCTTCAACCGTCGGAAAGCGAACCTCCCAAACAGCCGGATCGAGAGAGCCTTTGGCATCCAGTCCGCAGAAGCCGTCGGACTTGAATGAACCTCCAAAAATGGACCAATCCTCGTTGACGAAGCCGTCGACGTCCTTTCGCACGAGCATTTCCCAAATTGCGTGTCGTTCCTGGTCGGAGGGCGCAAAGGGGTTGGTATCGTAAGCCATCAGTTTGGTCCTCTGATCATAGAATGAGAAATTCATACGCCTCGTGCTCGTGCGACCTGGGGTCGGCGGCTCAAGACTATTGAGGTTAAGCCTGCAAAGTGGTCATAGGGCGCCGGCTCGCCCGGGTTTCGGGGCATGTCCCATATGTCGTTTCCTTGCCCGTATCGACGATGACGACGGCTCCGATCGAAGAGCCATGTACCCCCTTATTGTAAGATTTGTTCGAAAGTCTTCTGACCGCCGATCCAGGTCGACTGAACTCGAAGTTCCGGCGTTAAAATCACGAAATCGGCGTCGGCTCCGGGCATGAGCCGCCCTTTGCGAGCGCCAATCCCAAGTACGTCCGCCGGATAGCTGGAGGCCATGCGGATGGCCTCCTCGAGCGACAGACCAAGTGTCTCGTGCACGAAACGGATGGAGGAAATCATGTCGATATCGGCGCCGGCGAGCGTGCCGTCGGCAAGCGTCAGCCGACCGCCCATGCGAAACACCTCGCGTCCGTTCAAGGCAAAGCGCGTCATGTCAGTGCCGATCGTCGACATCGCATCCGTCACCAGGAACATGCGACCAGGACCCTGCTTGCCGCGGATGGCGATGCCCATGGCCGCCGGATCAACGTGAAAACCGTCAGCGATGATGCCTGCGTGGAGCGCGCCGATCGCCAATCCCGCGCCAACCGCGCCGGGTTCGCGATGGCCAAGGCCACTCATGGCGTTGAAGAGATGTGTGACCGCCAGTGCACCGGCCGCCGCGTAAATGCAGGCCGTTTTGTAGTCCGCATCGGTGTGGCCAAGGCTGACGATGACACCCGCGTCGGCAAGAGCCTTCACCTGTTCCGGAGCCACGTTTTCCGGGGCGATGGTCACCATCAGGCAGCCGAGTGCGGCCGCGCAGCTAAGCAATTCGTCGAGATCCCGGGTCTCCATCGGCCGGATCAGCGATGGATCATGAGCATCCTTGCGGGCGATCGAGAGGTGAGGGCCTTCAAGATGCAGCCCCAGGAAGCCGGGGACGCGAGCAGCCTTCGCCTCGATCCCGGCGGCAATCGCAGTTGCTGTGACCTTCGATGTGTCGGTAATCAATGTCGGCAGCAATGCCGTGGTGCCGAACGGCGCATGTGCCGAGCAGATACCTTGAATGCCTTGGAGCGTCGGCCGCTCATTGAACAGGACGCCGCCGCCGCCATTGACCTGCAGGTCGATAAAGCCCGGCACCAGCAATTGGCCAGGTGCGTGCACTGTTTCAGCGTCATCGATGAGAGCGGCATCCGCAAGGATGGAAAGGACACGGCCTTCTCCGATCAGGAGAGCGGCGTCATCATGCCACTCCAGACCGTCGAAGATCCGTGCGCCCGCTATTGTCCTTGTTCCGCTCATTTGGTCTCCGTCACCTTCTTGAGATGCGCGGGTGCGTCGGGGTTTTGGCCTCGCGCGCGTGACCAGGCTTCCACGAAGCCATAGAAGGGAAGGATGAGTGACAGCGCATCTGTGAGCGGGTGACCGGTCTCAATGGAAGGCAGAGACTTGGCCTTCTCTGCTCGGGTCGAGGTGACACGTACGATTGCACCCTTGGCTTTCAGGCTATCGGCAACGGCGACCGTCGATGCTTCGGCGGCGTCGTGCGAAGCCAGGGCAAGCACCGGGAAATCCGCCCCGACCAGCGCTACGGGTCCATGCAGCACTTCCGCGGCAGAAAACGCTTCCGCATGGACGCCAGTCGTTTCCTTGAACTTTAATGCGGCTTCACTGGCGATCGCCAAAGCCGGCCCACGGCCGAGCACATAAAGAGATTTCGCTTCACCAGCGTCCGCGGCAAATTCCTGCCAATCGAGGCTCACAGCGTCGGCAAAGTGCCTGGGAAGATCCGCCACGGCGCGCTTCAGCGAAGCGTCTCCCGTCCAATGGCCGAGGACCGCGAGGCCAGCGACGATGGAGTTCACATAGGATTTTGTTGCCGCCACCGCATGTTCGGTGCCTGCGAAAATATCCAGTGAATGGCTGCAGGCATCGGCGATCGGCGAAGGCAGCGTGTTTGTCAGCGCAATCGACGTGGCGCCGGCCCGGGTTGCCGCCTCAGCCATGGCGACGATGTCGGGGCTCTTGCCCGATTGCGAAACCGCGATCGCTGCACCGCGGCCAAGTTTCAACTTGGCGCCATAGATCGACGCGAGCGACGGTCCAAGAGAGGCAACCGGTACGCCTGCGGTCAGTTCGATGGCATATTTGAGAAACAGTGCAGCATGGTCCGACGAGCCGCGGGCAATCGTGACGACGAAGGCCGGATCCTTGGTGCGGAACGCTTCCCCGACATCAGCAAAGGCTTTCTCCGATCGCTCAAGCAGCCGGGCAGTCGCTTCAGGGATCTCATCTATCTCGCGGCGCATATTTGTTTGCACAGTTGTCTCCATTTGGAAGGCTCCACCCGAGACCAGGGGCTCAGGTTTCTGGGATCGTGAATTCGTTGACGAAACCGTCGGTGTCGCCCCGACAGAGCGAGCAGGTAAATTCGACTGGCCGGCCGGAACGGAGAAAGCCTACGCGCCTGACCAGGAGACCGGCGGCGCCATCAGCTACGCGAAGCACCGAGGCATCCGGCTCACGAATGGCGCTTGCGAACAGGCGTTGAATCGCGCGCACGGGCCGCGCATCTCTGTCTTGCAGCGCGGCGTAAATCGAGGCCGAGACGCTGAGCGGGTTCGGCAGGAACTCAAGTGGAACGCAGCTGCGTTCTATCGCAAACGGCAAATCTCCGGAGATGCGCAGCCGGGCCAGGCGAGCGACCTTTGCGCCGGCGGAGAGGCCGAGCGCCATCATCTCATCCGATGATGGACTGATGATCTGACGCTCCAGCCATTCGGTTCGCATGTTCGAAGCCAGCCAGAACATGTCCTCGGTCGGCGGCGAGGGTGCGGGCGACGCCGGTTGAGCCAACCCGGCCATCGAACGGGAGACGAAGGTCCCGGAGCCTCGGCGGCGCACGAGCAGGCCATCGCGCACGAGTTCGTCGATCGCTTTGCGAACGGTCACCCGGCTGACCCGCGCGGAGTTGGCGAGATCGCGCTCAGGAGACAATGCATCTCCGCTGCCGAGTCTGCCCGACAGGATCGCCTCTTCGAGGGACCGGCGCAGTTTTTGATAGAGCGGACCAGCGCCCTGCAGATGTATGTCCGCATCTTGAACCGTTGCCGACGGTCTAGCGCTCATGCGCGGAGCTCCGATCGACGCCGTAGCGCGCGAGCGCGAGTGCGACTGCGCCTGTGAGGGCATCGGCTTCGGGTTCTGTCAGACGCGATTGGTGCCGCTTCGCGATCCAGCGTAGATAAAGCGGGGCCAGGCCACCAAGGAGACAGACCTTCTGCGTCCCTTGAGCGACGAGACGATCGAGCACCTCATCTATCGACCAGACGGCAGTCGCCAAGAGAAGCGTTGCGATGACGTCGCCCCGTTCGGCATGTTCAAACACGCGTGGCGCAAAGCGGCCGAAGTCGCCAGGCTTTGCCAGACGCGCGAATTCGACGATTTCTCGTGGGTCGTTGTGAAACTCCGCAAGAACGGAACTGGTGAGGGGGGAGGGGGCGTGAATGCCATCATGAACCAACAGGGTTTCCTGCAGGAGCGCATGACCAATTCGGGCGCCGCTGCCAAGGTCTCCGATCGTAAAGCCCCAGCCTCCTATATATCGCACGTTCTGCCCTTGGCGTTCGATGTAGATCGTGCCCGTACCGAGGATCGCGACAGCGCCATCCTTGTCGCCCAAAGCGCCCTGAAGCGCGATGAGCCCGTCAGACTCGATGTGAGCTTCGGCAAACGGCAGCGATCGACGGACATAATGCACCGCGTCACCCACATTGTGGCCGGCCAAGCCCAGAACCGCAAAGCACTTGGTAATGCCGGCGGGATCGAGACCGGCTTCGACGAACGCTGCACGAGCCCCCTCGATGATATTCTGAAGAGCAGTGTCAGGATCGGAAAGAATATTCGCAGCGCCAGATTTTGCCCGGCCGAGAATGCGGCCATCCCTGTCTGCAACGGCTGCCCGGCAACTCGTTCCGCCACCATCAATGCCAATTAGATAGGTCATGGAGCTCCGTCAGTCTGGAACGCTCGTGTTTGAAAGCGATAGGCGACAGCAGCCACCACCATTTCTGCTGAATAGTATGTTCGTGCGTCGCACAAACATAGGCATAAGTCAAGCCTGATGCAGTGGCTGCTGTTAGCCAGCTCGACGAGATGCACTTGCTTGGCGCAGTTGGACGGAAGATATGGAGCAGTGGCGATACGCGACCGACCGCGCCCAACCTAAGAGATCATCAAGTCCGCATCACCTTGCTTAAAAAGTTCGGATCGCGAAGAAAGCGGAAGTCAAACGCCGACTTGGAATAGCGGTGGAACGAAGACTTTCCAGCGCGGTTCACCGGATCGAGGCATCACTATCCGAAGATGAGCAAAGCCGATGAGACCGTAGGAGCTGTCAGCTCTAGAACTTATAATTATACGCGATGAGCCGTGCCTTGGCTTTCGCAAGCTCCTCCGCAGTGAAGAGCGGATGCCACTTGCCGTTCTCCAGCACCAAGGCTTCTACAGTCAGATCGAGCCGGTTCCGTTCCCACAGGTTCGTATAACCCTCCGAGGCAGAAGCGGAGTTGATGAGATATCGCGCCGTTGCAAGACCACCGCGATCACTCAGCATGCCGAGGAACACATTGGCATTGTATTTGGCCTCGGTCTTGGCCCGTTGGTAGATTGCCATCATCGCACTATCAAACTGCCGCTCGAGATCCGTAGCCATCAAAGGTCTCCAATTATGCCCGTCTAGATGACCAGCTTCAGATGGCTGGACAGGACCAGGCCCGCCGCGCCGCGCAACGCGGTATGGCCCTCGCCGATACCGTTTACCGTGATGGAGATCTCCTGGTTCGGTCGCTTTCGAACCAACTGCTCCACATGCTGCCTGACACGCTCGGCCGCGATATCGCCGCCGCCTGCGATGTCTCCATGCAAGACATAGGAATTGAGAGACAAGGTCTGCTGCAGGTTCAGGATCCCGAAGGCGACGTTGCGTGCATAGCGGTCCAGCAGGTCATCGGCCGCTTTCGATCCTTCGGCGGCTTCGTTTACCAGGCGCGCAGCGGTGATGCTTTCGGGTTCCTCGAAGCCCATCTGTGCTGCCTCCCGCCGCAACCACGGCAGGGCGGCGACGGTTTCCCAACATCCATGCTTGCCGCAGTTGCAGAGCTCGCCATCGATCTGGACCACCGTGTGCCCCAGTTCACCTCCGGAGCCGGCAAGCCCCCGATAGACGCGCCCGTCGATATAGAAGGCTCCACCTAGAACCTCACCGGTATAGATCGCCGCGAAAGTCTGCTGGCCCCGTCCCGGCCCAAACCATCGATCCCCCACAAGCAGCGCGCGCGGATGGTGATCGATGACAACAGGCAATGCGTAATGTTCCTGCAGGATGTCGACCAGGGGCAGGCCCGTTAAAACGGGCGCCAGGTTGACGGCAAGGATCACTCCGTTGTCGCTGTCGATCATGCCGCCCGACGCAATCCCGATTCCGAACGGCGCCCGATTCGCCTGGGAGAGCGTTGCAGACAGCGTATCCTTCATGATCGTCAGGAACGCGTCCCTGTCCCCCCGCGGATCGAATTGCGCCTTCCTCAGCGCCTTGATCTCTCCGCTCAGCGTGACCAGGCATGTCTGGATCCTGCCGGGCAAGAGAAGGACTGCACCGAGCATCGGGGCTTCCGGATTGAAATAGATCGGACGCGCCGGCTTGCCTCCCTTGAAGTCGGAGGGAACGGCGTCGCCTTCAACGAGCAATCCCTCTTCGATCATCGGCTGGACGATGCCCGTAATCGTCGTACGGTTCACCCCTGCCAGACGCGCAAGTTCCGCACGGCTTTTCGGACCGTTGTCGTACAGTGCCTGCAGCACCCGGCCACGATTGATCTCGCCGAGAGTTGATTGGGAGACGAGGGTAACGTTGACGCCACCCTCGCCAGGCAGAACTTCCTTGCTGGAAGGACTGCGCTGCCCAAGCGAGTAGGATGGCTGATTCTCGAACTTCAAAATTTCTCTCCGATTTGCTGCTCGTCTTTCTACCCTGTGAGCGCTTGCTCGACCAGATGGCGATTGCTTGCTTCGTTAGCGTGAACAGTGTCATCAACGGGGCTCGTAAGATTCCATGTGTCGACTTCTTGACAGTACCATAAGTTTGTGCGACGTACAAACATACTGCTGCAGAAAGCAGGATGGAGGGATAACGATCACAAGCGAGCAGGGGCCGATTGGCTCTCCGGTATCGAGTGGGATTGGATTACAGGCAATTGAGGAGGAATTCATGACATTCGATATCGGAAACATGTCGCGCCGGAACATGCTTAAATCAGCGTCTGTCGCCACTCTTTTGGCATCCGGCGTCGGCTCGCTGGTCGCACCACGGGACGCAGGCGCTCAAGACACCAACACTGTGCGCGTTCTGTCGGTCGAAGATCCGTTCTTCTTCTCGATGAAGGCGATGATCCCGGAGTTTGAAAAGGAAACCGGCATCAAGGTCGAGCTGGAAAGCCTCTCTTATGATGCCCTGCAGACACGTCTTGTCTCCGCGTTCGTCGCCAAGACGTCGGATGCAGACGTCATCGCCGTCGACCAGATGTGGCTTGGGCAGTATCTCGACAACGGCTGGATCATTTCGCTCAACGACTTCATTGCCAAGGACAGCGACATCGATCTTTCGGACTTCATTCCCGAGGTTCTCTATTCGTCGAACATGTGGCGCGGGCAGATCGGCACGCTGCCGGTCGCGGCCTACGCGCAGGGCGTCATGTACCGCAAGGATATCTTCGACAACTTCGGCATCGCCGCACCTCCGACCAAGGCCTCCGAAGACTGGACCTGGACGAAATACGTCGAGACGCTGAAGTCGCTCGAAGGAAAGTCGTTCGACGGCAAGCCGCTGTTCCCGACGGTGATCTGTGGGTCGCAGCCGTCCCCGATCACCCACATGTTCACGCAGCTTTCCGTCAGCCATGGCGCGAACTGGTTCAAATCCTTCCCGGGTGCGCCCTGGGACTTCTCCCCGCAGCTCACCGCTCCGGCATGGGCGAAGTCGGTCGAGATCTACCGGCAGCTCTATAAACTGTCGCCGCCCGAGGCGATCAACTACGTTTGGTTCGACGCCGGAACCCGCTTTGCCAAGGGCGATATCGGCATGTTCTACTGGTGGACGCCATATTTTTACCTGGTCAAGAATTCCGGTTACATGACCGGCAAGAAGTCGGATGTCATGGACAAATACGCGACCGCGGCACTGCCGAAGGCCGACGGCGTGGCACAGACGGTCAGCCTTGGCGGCTGGAGCCTGGGTGTCCCGTCCAGTTCCGAGCGGCAGGACAACGGTTACGCCTTCATCAAATGGGCGACATCGAAGGTGACCCAGAAGAAGATGGCCCAATGGCCGGATCTCAACTACCAGTTCTCGGATTTCGCCCGCGTTTCGCTCTATGAGGACGACGAGGTCAAGGCGATCTACCCTTACCTCGATGTGCAATATGCGATGATGAAGCAGGGCAACGGCAAGATCACGCGTCCGCCGGTTCCCGGTTACACCGCAGTTGAAAGCGTGCTCGGTCTCACGCTCAACCAGCTTCTGACGGGCAGCGAAGATCCGAAGACGGCGCTCGAGCGGACGAACAGTCTGTTTGAAAGCATCCTCAAGGGCAATCTCATGATCCCTTACCAGAAGGAAAGCTTCGCCGACACGCTCGACGGTGCCAACGCCCTGATCGGCACGCTCGGCAAGGCGTAATAAATTCTCCTCGGGCCGGCGCGGCAACGCTCGCGCCGGCAAAACGGGTGAAGAAGAACTGGATCTCGATCATGCATTCTACAATCATTCGCTCGCCGCGGGCGCTTGCGCCTGTCCGACGGGGCTTTGTCCGCCGGAACCTGCCCTACCTGCTGATTGCGCCTTCGGTGATCATGCTGCTTGCCCTGATCGCCTACCCGCTGCTCTTTGCCCTCAAATCGAGTTTCTATTTCTGGAACCTGCAGGTCGGGCCGGAGCCGATGGCCTTCGTCGGCCTTGACAACTACGTCCAGGCCATCAATGCCTTCGATTTTCGCGCGGCACTCACCAACACGCTGATCCTCTCGGTCCTGGGCACTGCGATCGAGTTTGGCCTCGGCCTGGCGATCGCGCTGGTCCTGCTCAAGACGCTGCCCGGCATGAATGTCGTGCGCGCGCTTCTGATCCTGCCGACTACCATCGCGCCGATCGTTGTCGGCTTCTTGTTCCGCTATCTCTACGATCCCGGCGGCGGTCTTTTGACCTGGGTGCTGCAGTCTCTTTGGCTGCCGGTTCCAGCAGAAGGTATTCTTGGCTCGCCCTCGACGGCGCTGGCCGCCATCCTGTTCGTCGATATCTGGCAGTGGACGCCATTCTTCGCCATCGTCCTTTATGCAAGCTTGCTCGCTGTTCCCGACGAGATCATCGAGGCCGCACGGCTGGATCGCGCATCGGCCTGGACGATCCTCATGCGCATCAAGCTGCCGCTCATCCGGCGCACGGCGATCATCATCGTCATGCTGCGCTTCATGCAGATATTCAACACCTTCGACACCGTGCTGGTGCTGACACGCGGTGGGCCGGGCACCACCACGCGTACGCTCGGCTATTCGCTCTACGAGCAGGGCCTCGTCAACTTCAATGTCGGGCTCGTCAGCGCGATGACCTGGATCACAGTGCTGATCGTCAACGTCATTGTCGCCCTCTACGTGTTCTTCGCCTTCCGCAATGAGGAGTGGTGATATGTCAAACCGCACGACGTTCTCTACCGCTCTTACCTATGCTGCCGGCCTGCTTTTCCTGGCGATCTTCATCGGCCCGATCCTGTGGTTCCTGGCACTCGCGATTCGTCCAGCGGAAACGGCGTTTACAATGCCGCCGCAGTTCACCTTCGAGCCGACGTTCGATGCCTTCCGGCATATCCTCGTCGATCCCGGCACCAACGCGCCGCAACTGGTGAACTCCCTGATCGTCGCAATCGGCGCCGTGCTGCTTAATCTGCCGTTCTCCGTTCCTGCGGCTTACGCGCTCTCGCGTTTTAAGATGCGCGGCAAGAAGAACATCATGCTCTGGTATCTCGGTCTGTTGATGGCGCCGCCGATTGCATTCCTGATCCCGTATTTCGTGTTGATCACGCGGATCGGCCTGCAGGGCTCCTACTTTTCGATGGTGCTGGTTCTGCAAACACTGACGATCCCGTTTTCGGTCTGGCTGATGAAAAGCTTCATCGACGAGGTGCCGGCAGAGCTGGAGGAGGCCGCCCGGGTCGACGGCGCCCGCTGGTACATGATCATGTGGCGCATCACGCTCCCGATCGTTCGCCCCGGCATCATCGTCACTTCGATGTTCGCCTTCGTTTTTGCCTGGAACAATGCTGCCTTTCCGCTGGTCCTGAGCTCGCGCTCGACCGCCACCCTTCCGATCGGAACGCTTGGATACTTCGCCACCAGCGGCGTGACGTGGAATTACATCGCCGCCGCGGCGGTGCTCGCCATGATCCCGCCGATGATCATCTTCCTGGTTTTCGATCGATACGTCGTCCGGGGCCTCACCTTCGGTTCGGTGAAGGGCTGATCTTTCTACTGTTTGAATGGAGTCATAGAAAATGAGCAAACTTCGCATCGGCGTCATCGGCGCCGGCCTTTGGGGCAACAACCACGCCCACACGTTCAACGTCCTGCCGGAGACCGAACTTGTCGGCGTCTGCGACCTCGATGAGGGCAGGGCGCTCAAGATGAAGGAGAGCTTCGGTGCGGCGGAAGCATTCACCGATTACCAGAAGTTGATCGCCAGCGATCGCATCGACGCAGTGTCCGTGGCGACGCCTGATTTCACGCACACGCCGATCATTCTTGCCGCCCTCAAGGCCGGCAAGCACGTTCTCAGCGAAAAGCCGCTGGCAACGACCGTCATAGAAGCCGAGGAGATCGCCGAGGCTGCCGCGAAGTCCAGCGGAAAGCTGATGATCGACTTCCACAACCGGGTGAACCCGATTCTCGCCCAGGTCCGCGGCATGATCCAGGATGGCCAGATCGGTCTTGCCAAACACGGCACGGCACGGCTGTCGAACACGACATTCGTTCCGTTCCAGATGCTGAGCTGGGCCGCGAAATCCTCTGCACTCTGGTTCCTGGGCAGCCACCTGGTCGACGTCCTGCGCTTCATCCTCGCAGACGAGGTTACCCGCGTCTACGCCGTTGCCCGCTCCGGCACGTTGTCAGCCGGCGGCGTCGATACCAAGGATTTCCACGCATCGATCCTGGAATTCTCCAAGGGCACGGTCGTGACCATGGAGAACAGCTGGATCCTCTCGCGCGACAATCCGTCTCTTGTCGATTTCAAGATCGAGTTCGTTGGCGAGAAGGGTCAGGTTCAGGCCGATCCAACCCATAACGGCGGTCTCCGCCGCATTATGGAGGGCGGCCTGAGATACAACGATTACATCGGCGTAACGCCCACGGGGGCGACCCGGATCGGAGGTTTCGTGCAGGAGTCGATCGCGCGCTTCGTCGACAGTGTGGTGCGCGACGTCCCGTTGCTTGCGGACGCAAACGATGGCCTCGCCAACACCAAGGTTCTGGCCGCGATCGAGGAGTCGGTCGCCAGCGGCAAACCTGTGAACATCGGCTGATGTCGTGACCAACCCTGCGAGGCATTTCATTCCATGGGATGAATTGCCTCGCCACTTGATACTGGGAGTAGATCTATTATGGCGTCCATGACCTTTGACGGGATTGGAAAAACCTATCCGGACGGGACCGTTGCCGTCGCCAATGTGAGCTTCACGGTTGCAGACGGCGAGTTCGTCGTGCTGGTCGGACCGTCGGGCTGCGGTAAATCCACCTTGTTGAGGATGGCGGCCGGGCTTGAGCTGCTCAACAGCGGCCGGCTTCTCATGGACGATCAGGATGTCACCAACACCGAACCGCAGGACCGCGACATCGCGATGGTGTTCCAGAACTACGCGCTCTATCCGCATATGACGGTCTACGAAAACATGGCCTTCGGCCTGCAGCAGCGCAAAATGCCGAAGGACAAGATCGAGAAGCTTGTCCGCGATGCGGCCGATATGCTCGACCTGTCGAAATACCTGCACCGCAAGCCAGGCGCATTGTCAGGCGGCCAGCGCCAGCGCGTTGCGATGGGGCGGGCGATCGTCCGGCATCCCATGGCTTTCCTGATGGACGAGCCTCTCTCCAACCTCGACGCCAAGCTACGGGTCCAGATGCGTGCCGAGCTCAAGCTTCTAAACCAGCGCCTTGGCGTCACGACGCTCTACGTGACCCACGATCAGGTCGAGGCGATGACGATGGGGGATCGGGTTGCTGTGCTCAAGCCCGTCGGCAATAACGAGGAAAGCAACCTGCAGCAGATCGACACGCCGCAACGGCTTTACGACCGGCCGGCGAATATTTTCGTCGCCGGCTTTATCGGTTCGCCGGCAATGAATTTCGTCGGGGTCGAGCTTCGGGTCGAAGCGCAGTCGCTGCGCGCCACGATCGTGGGAACCGGCATCACCTTTTCGGTTCGCGCGAGCGCTGCGCTGTCAGCCTATGCCGGGCGCCAGGTCATCGCCGGCATACGCCCGGAAATGTTTCAGGTGTGTTCCGAGCAGGAGGCGCTGTTCAACGAGCAGATTCCGGTGGCCGAGGCGCTCGGCGCCGACACCTATGTCTTCTTCGACATTGCCTCCCCCGCCGTCACCGTCAGCGACGCCGAGGAACCGGACGACTTCAAACACAAGGGCAAGAACCGGTTGGTGGCGCGTATCCCGCCAGCAGCGACGCCCGCTCCCAACCAGCGACTTCCGATGAAAGTCGACTTGCAAAAGCTGCACTGGTTCGATCCTCTGACAGGAACCGCAATTCGCGACTGATCCAGGTGCTCCATGCAAAAATGTCGTCTGAAACTGTCCCGGCTTTGTTTGTCTGCCTCCCAAGGCGCTTTGGCTGTCGTCGAGCAAAGCTCGGCGGCAGCCATTTTTTCGAACGGCGGGATGTCGGCACATCGGGATCAAATTTCGAGACTAATGGCACCCTAAGGGTAGGAGTGGAGCAGCGATTGACAATAGCGCATCGGAAATACGCCAACGTGCCCAGGATCTATCGAAGCGCACGGAACAAACAACAGGCTGCTTCTCTGCGAGAAACTGCCGCTGCTCTCGATCAGATCACGCGGAAGATCTCCAGTTCCTCCAGACGTACCGAGGAGGCGCGCCAGGTAGCAATGGAGGCGAATGAGTCGGCACGCAGTTCTGGTAGGGTGATGTAAGGCGTTTTCTCCCATGCAAGCCATCGAACAATGCTGCTGAGCGTTGGCAGGGAAACTTGGGAACGCTGCAAGCGCGACGCCACGACCGGTGCCTTCGCTGTCCTGTGCGCCGGCCATTCGGGGCACGTCGAATTTCGATTTCGCAATTCAAGCTGAGAATTGGTTCTGATCACGAGATCACAGACCAAATTTTTACCGGGTGTTTATGACGTGGAAACTCTCGCCCTTTGAAAGATCGTGCCTCTGGTGGATATCGGTGGGCAGGAGTGTCGCCGAAATTGCCTTGCTTGAAGGCAAGGGCGAAGCCGAAATTCGTCTATGTCTGGACCGAGCGGTTGTCTCCCTCGGTGCGACCTCGATGGAGGATGCGCTCAAGAAGGCGAATCTCCTTAGGTCTGATCGCCTGATAGTGCCCCGCTAACACATTGGTAACGTTACCGCTTTTGGCTCCTGGCCTTTACGCGTATGCCTCATTGCTGGCGATATGGGGCAGGGCGCGGATGAGGAGTTCGTCTTGTCACAATGTATCGTTCACGCGCCATCATCGAGCTCCTTCGGCATGAGGCTGGCCGTCTGCCCTGCGGGCAGTTTTGGTGGAGACCCGGATATGCCTTGGGATGCTTCTCGGGAAGAGCCCAAAGCGGGAATCCGCCCGTCCGGTTCTGTGAAGGCAAAAGCCGAATGGCTGAGCTACTCGCTACGATCAGGACCGCGTATTTACAAACTTCTCACCAGCCAAGCAAGACTTGTTGACCGTCGTTCGTTTGCCTCGTGTACGACGCGCGCGAGAGCGCTCTGTTCCACGTCAAGGTGGCTCATTAATGCGGACTCCACCACACTCGTTGCCTTGCCTAGCTGGGGGATCGCACCCATCAGTCTTGCGAGGCTTTTTTCGTAAGAAGGACTAAGCTCCGTCTTAGTTATCTCCATCCGGATAGGATGAGAGCAAAAACAGAATTTGTCGATAATTCTGCAAACCTCGCAATTTGCCGACAGCTGGGCGATATTGGCAAAGATGGTTTCCGCATAGACTGCGAGCTGGTCGCGGGGCGGGTTATCACGCGCACGCCGGCCACTGTCCGGAATATGCGGCGGCACACGCCTTAGTGCGGAGCTGAGGGTTTGACGTGCGACAACATATAAGTCCAATAGCGCCCCTTCCACGAGGGGCCTGGTGAAATAGCCTCTTTGAGGGATGGAGAGAATCTTGCCCTCCGCGGCAAGTCGGATAAGCGCTTCGCGTACCGGGGTCCGACCAAGGTTAAGTTTGGAGGCAAGCTCCTGGTCACTGAGATGTTGCGCCGGCACGCGGGCATAGCTGTAGAGCAATTGAAGAACAGCATTGTAGGCAGTGTCAGCCTTTGCCGGCATCGGTTCACCTGCGAAAACTGGAACGGCTATCCCACGACATTGGAGCGAATTCTCACAGAGCCACATTTTTTTATTTCCTCTGTCGATGTGCTTTGAAGACCGCGTAGCGCGCGGCAAGTTCAAAACACTACACAACTAATTGCCCAGCTTAGGGATTTTGTATGGGCGATGATTTTTGAGGTCTAATATAGACGACAGTCGGGCTGAGGTTAAAGTCTGCGGTTTTTTGACGCGCTGAAGCACATCTGTTGCAGCCTCCGATACCTTCAACGTGGGCACGTCACCTGAGTCTCGGAGGCAAGTTGAGCACTCGAAAGCCAATTCAACTCAGATAAAGTTGCTTGATTTAGCCAGTCCGGGCGCCCAGCAAAATCTTTGTCATTAAAGCCGCGTCGCCATAAGGCGTCCGCACTCGGTCAATGTCCAGCCAGTCATTCTTCATGTAGAGGCCCTTTGCGTCCTCTGTTGTAAGGTAAAGCCTTTCACAGCCGAGGCGCAAAGCTTCGTGCTCCAACCTCTTGATCAGCAACGAAGCTATTCCTTTATTGCGGTGGAATGGATGGACGTATAGCGACTTGAGCCATGGGGAAAGGTCGGGTCTTCCTTTAAAATCGCTCTCGTTCAGGCTGATCATTCCCGCAGGTCTGCCATCTTCGACGGCAACCAATGTCAGCGGCAGAGAACTTTTTGTTGAGGTTTCGAATTCATGCTTCGTCTGCTCGAATGATCCATTGGCTTGGCAACCCCATTGTCCAAACGACCAGCTTGTGCAAACGGGGATCCAATCCCGACAACTCTCCAGATACTCGATCACTATCGGAGATCGAGTATGTATTTGCTTCGCGGCCATCGTTTCTCCCTATTTTACCGGCGTGCCAGACGCTTTTAGATCGAGGCCCATCGTAAGGGGGACCTTAAAGCGCGATGATTCTCTCGCCAAATGGGATTCGCAGCAACTAATAAGCATATGAGTCCTCACGCGCAAAGTCACTAGTGCATCAGCCGCTTCGGCGCTTGGTTCGTGGCATATTCGGATTAGCTTCCACGGCGTCCAGCGGCCCGACAATCAATCTGCTAGGATCTTTGGTAACGCTGTCATATGGCTGAATGTTCTCATCGCACCTGCTTCCATCAATTTCTCAGCATGTCCGGGAGGACAATGAGAACCCCCGACGAAACCAATGACCCGCATTCGAGCCGCCACTGCCGCCTGAACTCCAGCAACGCTATCTTCGATGACTAGGCAGGCCTCAGCCGATGTATTCATTCTCTGAGATGCAAACAGAAAAAGATCTGGGGCGGGCTTGCCACATGCGACTTGGGAAGCACTGAAAACCCAAGGCGAAAAATGATCGTACAGGTCTGTTAGTTTAAGTGCAAAATGCAGCTTTTCCAGATCGCTGCTCGATGCCACGCATCTCTCCACATTGATGGCGTCCAAAGCTTGATTAACGCCCGAAATGGCTTTGAGATCGCTGGCATACCGTCTGCCAATCTCTGCCATCACACATTCATGATGACCCTTCGGCAAACGTAAGCCAGACTCGGCTTCGATGATTGAGTAACTTTGCTGATCGGTCATGCCTATGAAGCGACTATTATAAGTATCGGCGGAAATATTATATCCGTATCCGGCCAGAGCTTCGACATGCACAGCGGTAGCAATGATTTCACTGTCGACTAGAACTCCATCACAATCGAAAATTAGGAGCTTTGGAGTTTTGTAAGTGGCCATAGGATTACACCATTGTCGACACAATCAACGCTGCAAGAGAGCGAGCCGGAAAATGTAGGCTGAATTTTCCCATCCCTGTCTTCTTTAAATGGTTGTTGCGATATCGGAAATCTTTGGGCCGAACTTGGAAAGAGCCTTCCAAACCCTGTGAAACGCCTCCGCGTAAAGTTCCATTACCTCGGCTTCATTGGGTGGCGCGATCTCCGATACGTAAAACATCGTATCCAAGAGTTTTACCGTATTGGGAAAGTCGCTGGCCCTCCAATCGTTGGCAATGGTCGGCAGATATTCGAAGACGGGCTTCGTAAGCCAAACCAAAACGGGCACACCTTCGGCCTGTAGCAGTTTCACCACGGTATCCCTTGCGGCCGGACCTGGCCTGAAACCGAGTGCTTCCGGTTCGATTCGAAGCGGGAAATTGAGCATGGACTGATTGCAGTCAAATGGGTCGAAGAGAGGAAAAATACCTGACAGATCTCGGATCATCTCCCATAGAAGTTTTCCGTTATTTCTTCGAATCTGAAGTTGTGTTTCCAGATCAATCACTCGCATTTTTGCGATAGATGAAGAGAAGACGTTGGGGCGGTAGTTATATCCTTCTGAGTAGGGGGAAAAAGTTCGTTCTCCATTGCGAGATGAGCTTGTCAGCGAAACGCGGTCCACATGTTTAATCAGATTTGGGTCTTCCGTAATCACAAACCCTAGTTCGCCGGCTCCAAGGTGCTTTGCGCCGTTGCCGGACAAAGCGAGCGCGTCGGTATCAATGTATGCCCCATCTACGATCGCTTTAATGGCGCCGATCGATTGGCAAACGTCATCGATGACTGCAACCCCTTGAGCACGCGCGGCAGACCTTGCATGAGGAACAAGAATATTATTCCCAAAGAGGTGGGTGATGAGAGTTGCTGCGACGCCTGGTCCGAACCTGTCGGCTGCCGCCTCTTGATCGATACCGGCCAAGTTCAGGTCAACATCAACGAAGACCGGCCGGAGGCCACTGATTGCAATTGGTCCAACCGCGCCGGGCCAGTTCAGCGCTGCGGTAACCACACTCTCGCCTCGGTCTTTGACATAATCGAGTTCGATATGGATCGCCGCCGTACCACTGCCGACGGCGCGGACTTTCCACTTACCGGTCCATGTTGCGAGATTTTGCTCCAAGTCAGCCACGATTGGGTGGTTAACCCGATGATACCTTCCACTATCTACAACTTCGCGGAGAGCATCCAAATGCTCCTTCTTTGGAGCTGGCCAAGGCGTGATCCGCCCTGGAGGGACGACGGGTTCCCCGCCGAGGAAGGCGAGATCCATTTCCTGCCAGGGCCCTCTGGTATTGTAAACGTCCAGATTATTGCTGGTATGTCCGTTCATTTGCTTCTCCGACCGCTAGTCGCGATAGATCCTGTGGCGATTTCCGAAATATGTCTAATGTTTTCCGGAGGTAAAACAACAGATAGCAAAAATATATTTTTAAATATATTTTATGAATGACAGAAGTGCCGATTTTAATCTGGATTTTGCTGAAGATGTATGTATGAGGGGCATTATATATACTGAAGTAACACTTCTTATTTACGCAGTGAGATGATGGCCTGGTGGGGAGCTTCGGCTTTTTTGATAGTCGCCTACACCAACCAAGATCATCGGAGGGAAAGGAGATTCTCAATCGGCTAGCCACACAGGCCCAAATTACAATCCAAGGCTCTGGGAAACGTCAGACAATGGTCATGAGGAATTCGGCGCGAAGGCATTCGCGTTCGATGAAGAGAGGGTTGGATCTAATGGAGTCCATGATAAAAAGATTAGGAAAACGATCATTTGGAGAAAATGCGGATAGTCCTAGTGGATCCAGAAAGCTCTGTTTCATGGGATCGCTCGCCGACAATAAAAACGGCTCCAAACGATTTAAGCCGGCTCATACTCTAATCTCAGCGGGTACACTAGGGCCGGCAAATCGGGGACGCTTGCTCCAGGCCTTATACGACATTGGCCCATCTAGCAGAGTGGATCTGGCGCGCGTCACCGGAGCAAGTCGAGCAACTATCGGCGGCATTGTCCAACCATTGATCGATCAAGGTATTCTTGTCGAAGGCGAAGTGGTTCCTGCTGACCGGGCCGGCGGAAAACCGGCTACCAAGTTGTGGTTCTCGAAGGAGGCCAAGCCAATATGCGCAGTCCTCCTGATGCACGATCGTGTCCGTACATGCTTGGTCTCTCTGGAGGGCGAGATCTATGCCCAACATCACGCCGGTTTGGCTAAAGGCCGAACAGATGCTTCCGATGCATTTCGGATCGTCAGTGCTTGTGTTGAAGAGACAATCGCTTCCGCCCACGTACCGGTTTTAGGCATCGGGGTGGCGGTCGCAGGAACGATTAACACGGAAACAGGTTCTATCGTGGCTATGAGCCTTGCGCCATACCTTGATGGATTTCCGATAGGAGCAGAGTTAACGAAAAGGTTCGGGGTTCCGGCCTGCATCGACCAAGATACCAGAGCTTTGCTTGTTGGCGATCGTTGGTTTGGGCAAGGACGTGGACAGAGAAATTTTGCTGTCGTCTATATCGGTGAGTCGTTGGATGCGGCCCTATACGTTGATGGACATCTTTATAGGGGGACAGCGGGTGAAGCCGGAAAAATTGGTCATACCATCGTGCAACTTAATGGCCAGATGTGCCAATGCGGACGACGAGGATGTTGGGAAACGATCGCCACATTGAGATGGTTGAGAAACGAAGCACAAGCCAGGGGGTTGCCGCGACCTGGCTCGTTGAATGCGGGCCGCTTAGTGTCGCTAGCCGAGAATGGCATCAAAGGGGCAAAAAAACTACTTCAAGAGTACGCGTTCAATATTTCTGTTGGATTGGCGAACCTTCAGCAGCTGACGGCACCCAACTGCATTATTCTGCATGGTGATGTCGTGCGTGGAGGAAAATCGATGTTAGATCCTATTGAAGCGAGCTTTCAAGAACTGACAGTCAATCTCGCGGATGAGGAGATCACCCTCGCTCTTGGCGATAGTGAAGACGTAGCTGGCCTGCGCGGTGCCGCAGGCCTCGTTCTTTGTGAATTGCTAAATTTCATAATCTGACCAGAGATTCCGAAGAACTTGACGTGAAGAATGGTACAAAGCCTGATCTCGCAGAAGCTGACAATCTTGCGCTGGAAAATCTCTGAGGATGTATCGTTGCGTAAAGCCATACTAAGAAGCGCTCTTAGGCGGGCGTCGGCGGCTAAGGCAGTTCGGTAGAGACAGCAAACATTCATCGGCGTCCTCGCAGCCCAACCTTCCGGCAGCCGGCTAAGCGACGATTGCGCGATGTTCAAGAAGGTCATGCGCAGCACCGTGGCGGGATCAGCAGACAACATGCGGGCGATGCGGATTTACCGGCGGCATGGACTATAACGACCGTGAGCGCATCTGGGCCAAACTCGACCCATGCCAAGCATCCCGACATGGTCCTGCTGCACGGAGGTTCGCCCAAGAGTGCCGAGCGCATCGCCGCCTCTGGGCCGAAGCCCGTAAGGTCACGCAGATCAGCTTCAAGCCGAATTGGACGAAACACGCCAAGGCCGCCCCCTTCCGGCGCAACGACGAAATGCTCTCGGTCATGCCGGCCGGGCTGATCGCTTTCCCCGGCAGCGGTATCACCGGCAATCTCGCCGACAAGACGCGCCGGCTCGGCATCCCGGTCTGGCGGGCCGGCGACTAGGCCGCCTAGTCATGAGGGTTCTTCTCATACTGTCGATAAGCCGGTCACTGCGTAGCGGCCGGTTTTTCATTTGCCTTCCCAGTGGCAAAGATCGACGTTGTCGATTATATTGGCAGCATGACCCAGGAACAGGACATTTCGCGCAAGGTAGAGCAGACGGCGATCGTTTCTGTCGCAAGAGCTGGAGGAAGAGCCCAACGGCCTCCTCCTCGCGTTTGAAATGATGCACCAGCCTCTGACCGCCAGCACCGATGCGTCCCCATCGACGGATCAGGCACGCTTCCCCGAACAGCGTCGGCTCGATCGAGCCGCGCGGCAAGCTGAAAACGCTGCGCCCTACTAGGCGCTGCGGACCATACCAAGAAGCGGAATCAGACGAAGGCGAAGTCCGAAGCGCTCAGGTGCAGACTGGCTAGGTTGGACACACTGTCCACCGCAGACAGGTGAGCGAACACATCCACGTGATTTCCCGAGGTGACATAGGCGAGATCCGCCGTGTGGGTCTTGTAGTTGTGGTAGACGATGATGTCGCCGGCGCTCTCGCCGGATATCGCGCTCGCGGCGGCAGAGCCATCGGCGAAACTACGGTCGGTGATAACCACGACGTGCTCGCCGTTCGCACGCCAGGCATCGCCGCTGTAGAAGGTGTCCACCGGGTAACCTGACTGCACGCTGGCGTGGTTGATGAAGTTTGCGCCAACGCCATCGTTGTAGAGCCCCGGCGCATCGAAGGCGAAAGTATCCTGCTCCGGGTCGAAATCCGCGATGGTGGTGATATCCGGGTCGGGCCCCTGTTTCGGAAGCCCGGGCATTGGGTTATGCTGCCCGGGCATCGGGTCATGGAACTGGAACACGAACGTGTCGCGGCCTCCGTCACCCCTTAGCCAATCCCTGCCGTCACCGATGAACAGAACATCATCGCCGCCACCGCCGCGGACATAGTCATTGTCCTGACCGGCCACGCGGGGTTGGTATCGATCATTGCCGCCGTATAAAACGTCGCTGCCGTCTTCGCCGTAGACCTGGTCATTACCCGGGCCGCCAAACACCCGGTCATTCCCGGCGCCACCGAAGGCTCGGTCAGTGCCCGCGCGACCGTCGATCCAGTCATTGCCGCCGTAATTCCAGAGCAGATCGTCATGATCGCTGCCGATGAGGGTGTCGGGCTCCTCGCTGCCCTTGAAGAACTTTTCCCAGAACTTGAAATTTCCCATCGCAATGGTCCTTGTGATCTAGCCGCCCAAACGCCCGTGTGATGCCTTCAATACCCTTCGTCGGTGAATCAGCATAATCGTTTGTATTGATCGAATGCATCCGCATCATGGATGGATCGCCGCGCACTTTGGCCTCATCGTCGCGATGCCCTACTATGTCGAGGACTATCCCGACATGATCGAGCCCGCTTACATCGCTACGGACTTTACTGGTGCGAGGCGGGGGGCAATGATCTCTGGGATTACGTCCCTCGGGAAATGGCGCGCTTTCGCCGCATGCTCGGCGAGAAGGCATTTTTGTTGACAGTGGATCTGGAGCTCCCCGAGGAGGAAGAGACCGTGAGGTCTGCCGATTACAAATCCGGAGGACATCGACAACGAGTGCTATGAATATCTGCACGGCTGCGGCGAAGCCGAGGAGCACTCCGCCATCTATCACCTCGTATAGGGTGATGACGGCAAGGACGAGGTGGAATGAGACGCGAGGCGGCAGATCCCGCCTCGCGTCTCTGCTCCAACATCGAAGCCCTGCCGGCCGGATCGACCGGCCAACAGGCCTGATGAAGAGATAGCTGATCGGCTTGACCGGCGATGTCACGTTGTTTCACGAACGCGCGGACAAGGGCCTTGCCGGTGAACTCAGGCAACTGCGCCGGTCACGGCTTTCCACTGCGCCATGGCGCGGAGCCGATGAATGTAGGTGGATAGAGCCGAGTGTTTCTGGCGGGGCGGGACGAAAAGGGTCTCGGACGGCTGAGAAGACTGAGATAAAACGTTGCAAGCCGCCGGCAGATCGAAATCCCCTGCATTATCCGTTCTCGTTTGCGAAGTGGCACGTGAGAATTCTCAGCGCGATTGTTCAGGCCTTTGTGCGATCGATGTTCGATAGCGGGCATCACGTCCCGTCTTGCCGCCCCATATGAGCGCAGCTTGTCGGTGACGATGCGCGTCGGCACCCGTCCTTGCTTCTTCAGCAGTCTGACCAGTAAACCGCTTGGCAGCTTTGGTGTCGCGGCGGGCCTGAACGATCTCGTCGAGAACATAGCCCTCCTGATCAACGGGGCGCCAAAGCCAATGTTTTCGGCCGCCGATGGAAATCACGACCTCGTCCAGATGCCAGACATCTTTTCGCGACGGCTTCTTCCTACGCAACTGCTTGGCGTAAGCGGCCCCGAATTTGCGACCCCATCGCCGTATCGCTTCGTAAGACACAACAATGCCGCGCTCTAACAACATTTCCTCGACCAACCTGAGGCTTAAAGGAAACCGGAAATATAGCCAGACCGCATGCGCGATGATCTGCGGTGGAAAGCGGTGGTTCTTGTAGCTGATGGACGATGCGTTCATCTCAACCGAATTATCCGCCAACCGTTAAGGTGCCGACAACGTGACATCGCCGCTTGACCTGTTCTGACAGCTTTCCGGCATCCAATTTTGCATCTTGGGCGCGGCCGCTTTTTTCACGCAACGCCGTCGAAAGAGAATGTCATTTCTTATAATGAAGTTTGTCTACTGATTTTATAGACTATAATTTGCAACCAGCGAGCGGATCGTGGTGTCATGACCTACCTCCTCAGCCTTCTCGACAAAAGCCCGATCGAACAGGGTCTCACCGCTGTAGATGCATTGCGGGCGACGGTGAAGATTGCCGCCCGGGCCGAGGAACTCGGTTATCACCGCTTCTGGGTCGCGGAACATCACAACATGTCCAACCTGGCGAGTTCAGCGCCGGAGGCGCTGATAGCATATCTTCTCGCTAGGACATCGAGAATACGGGTCGGCTCCGGCGGCGTCATGCTGCAGCACTACAGCGCCTACAAGGTCGCCGAAACCTTCAATCTTCTGGCATCGCTTGCCCCGGGACGCGTCGATCTCGGTGTCGGCAAGGCGCCGGGCGGATTTCCGCTCGCAACGCGCGCCCTGCAGCTTGCCGTCGATCCGGCGAGAAAGCCGGATTTTGCAAGCCAGCTTTCCGATCTCAACACCTATCTTGCCGCCGATCCCAGTTACGACGGTGCGCAGGCGACTCCTTTCCCGCCGAGGGCTCCAGAGCGCTTCTTGCTCGGCGCCAGCGTCGAAAGCGCCGAACTCGCGGCCGAGAAGGGCTGGGACCTTGTCTTCGCCGGCCACCTGAATGGCGATCCCGACAATCTGCGCCAGACCTTCGAAGCCTATGAACGGGCCTCGGGCGGCAAGCGCCCCCTGCTGGCTCTCGCAGCTTTCGCCGCCGAAAGCGAGGACTATGCCCGCGAGCGTGTCGGAGACTTGCACATCGTCAAGGTGTTCCTGCCGAACGGCCAGACCGTCAATGTCGGCAGCGAGGAGCAGGCGGCCGAATTCGCCCGGCAGGCCGGTGTCACGGATTACCGGATCGAGGAGAAGGTGCCGAACGTGCTGCACGGCACCGCAAAACAGATCCGCAAGCAACTGGACGAGCTCCACCACCGCTACGGCGTCAAGGAGTTCGTGCTCGACACGCCGGCGCTTTCAACCGCTGACCGCCTGGCCTCCATCGAGCTGCTCGCCGCCGAGCGCCTTTCCCTCGTCGCCTGACCGTTTCCAAAAAGGATTGATCCCATGGCTCAAAAACACGTCACGTTCGGCATCATGCTGCAGGGTCCCGGCGGTCACATGAATGCCTGGAAGCATCCAAGCGGACCGGCCGATGCCAGCGTCAATTTCGACTTCTTCGTGACGACGGCGCGCAAGGCCGAGGCGGCGGGCATCGCTTTCGCCTTCGTCGCCGACGGGCTCTACATCAACGAGCAGTCGATCCCGCATTTCCTCAACCGGTTTGAGCCGATCGCCATTCTCTCGGCGCTGGCGGCCTCCACCTCGAAGATCGGCCTCGTCGGTACGGTTTCGACTTCCTACAGCGATCCCTTCACCATTGCCCGCCAGTTTGCCTCGATCGATCTCATCAGCAGCGGCAGGGCAGGGTGGAATGCGGTGACCTCGCCGCTCGAGGGGTCGGGACGCAATTACAATCGCGAGCATCCCGAGCACGAACTGCGCTACGAGATCGCCGAGGACTACATCGATGCGATCAAGGGCCTGTGGGATTCCTGGGACGACGACGCTTTCGTGCGCAATCGCGAGACCGGCGTTTTTGTCGACAAGGCGAAGATGCATCGCCTCAACCATAAGGGCCGTTTTTTCCGCATCGAGGGGCCGCTCAATATCGGCCGCTCAAAGCAGGGCCAGCCCGTCGTCTTCCAGGCGGGCGCTTCGGATTCCGGCATCAGGCTTGCCGGCAAGCATGCCGACGCCGTCTTCACCAATGGCGGGCCGTTGGAAGAGGCGCAAGCCTTCTACCGTCAGCTCAAGGATAGCGTCATTGCTCATGGACGGCCTGCGGCGGAAGTCGGCGTCTATCCGGGCATCGGCCCGATCGTGGGGAAGACGTCCGAGGAAGCGGAAGCCAAGTACGAGACGATCCGCAATCTCGTCACCATCGAGGAGGCGCTCCTCTATCTCGGCCGTTTCTTTGATCACCATGATTTCAGCGTCTACCCGCTCGATGAGGCGTTCCCTGACATTGGCGATATCGGCAGGAACAATTTCCGCGCCACCACCGACCGCATCAAAAGGACAGCGCGCGAGAAGGGGCTGACGCTTCGGCAGGTCGCGCTCGATTCCGCGACGCCGCGCACCGCCTTCATCGGCACGGCGGAGCATATTGCCGATGAGATCATCCGCTGGGTGGATCATGGCGCCGCCGACGGCTTCATTCTCGGCTTCCCCGTCATCGCCGAAGGCTTTGCGGATATCGCCGAGCACGTTCTGCCGATCCTGACCGAGCGCGGCTATTTCGATCCGGTCCTGAAGGGCGAGACGCTGCGCGACCATCTGGGCCTGCCCTTCAGGGAAAGCCGGTATGCGGCGGGCGCCGATCAGCTCGAGCAAGGAAGGGCTGTCGGCGCCTGAGGCGCCGGCGAATCGCCATGGACACCATTGCTCAGAACCCGCGCAGCAACGATCCAGTCGAAAAGGGCATCGCCGCGTATCTCGACGAGATCATCGCGCTTCGCCACGATCTGCACCAATATCCGGAGCTTGCCTTTCAGGAGCTCAGGACCAGCAAGCTCGTGGCATCCCGCCTTTCCTCCTGGGGCTATGAGGTGGCGACGGGCGTTGCCGGCACCGGCATCGTTGCCACCCTCAGACGTGGTGAGGGCAGGAAGCGGATCGGCATCCGGGCCGACATGGACGCGCTGCCGATCGAGGAGGCGACCGACCTTTCCTATGCCAGCAGCAATCCCGGCGTCATGCATGCCTGCGGCCATGACGGTCATACCGCGATCCTGCTGGCGGCCGCCCGCTATCTCGCCGAAAACGGCAATTTCAGCGGCACGCTCAGGCTGATCTTCCAGCCCGCCGAGGAGATCGGCGCCGGCGCCCGCAAGATGATTGCCGAAGGCCTGTTCGAACGGTTTCCCGTCGATGCGGTCTTCGGTTTGCACAACTGGCCGGGTGTACCGACGGGGCAATTCGGTTTCGTCACCGGCCCGGCCATGGCCTCGGTCGATCAGGCGGTGATCAAAATCGTCGGCAAGGGCGGCCACGGCGCCGAGCCGCACCGCGCCGTCGATCCGGTGCTGGCTTCCGCCTCCTTCATCACCGCGCTGCAAAGCGTCGTCTCGCGCAATGTCGATCCGCAGGATATGGCGGTCGCCACCGTTGGCTCGATCCATGCCGGCTCCGCCTCGAATGTCATACCCGAGAGCGTGGAAATGAAACTCACCATGCGGGCCTTCAGCGAGGAGGTTCGCCAGCTGCTGCAGGAGCGTATTCCAGCCCTTGCCCGTGCCCAGGCCGAAAGCTTCGGCGCGGCGGCGGATGTGAACTACCGGCTTGGCTTTCCGGCGCTGGTCAATCACGCCAAAGAGACGGCATTTGCCCGTGATGTCGCCTATGACGCACTCGGCCCCGCGGCTATCGAGAGGGATTTCCGGCCGAGAACCGCGAGCGAGGATTTTGCCTTCCTGCTGCAGGCCAATCCCGGCAGCTACCTTTTCGTCGGCAATGGCGACAGCGCCCCTCTCCACAGCGCCCACTACGATTTCAACGACGCGATCATCGCGCCGGCCGCCCGCTACTGGGTGCGGCTCGCCGAAACCTTCCTCACTGATGACAACGGGTGACGAACGATATGAGCGATACGTTTCTCTATACGAGCCCCCTCGATCCCCGCGCCAAGCCGCTGATCGATGAATTGATCCACGAATATGACAGCCGCTACGGCACCTATTTCAATGCCGAAGGCGCCGCAGCCGAATTGAACCGCTATCCCCCCGAAGCTTTCGCGCCGCCTCACGGCAATTTTCTCCTGTTGATCCGCAATGGCGAAACCATCGGCGGCGGCGCCTTCAAGCATTCCGACGATCGCACCGCCGAGTTCAAACGCATCTGGACACGCACGGACCTGCGCCGCCAGGGCCTTGCCCGCAAGGTGCTGGTGGAACTGGAGGCTCAGGCGGCCCGCCAGGGATACACCCGCATCTATCTGACGACCGGTTTCCGTCAGCCCGAGGCCGTCGGCCTCTATCTGAATTATGGCTATACCGCTCTCTTCGACACATCAGTTGATCCCGAGATCTACAAGAGCCTGCCTTTCGAGAAGGATATCACCCATCTCGTTCCACCGGTCTTCGGCACCGAGGCGGCCGAACCGCGCCTGCGCGTGGCCGGAGCAAATCTCTGAAGGCGACAAGACGATAATCATAAAAGGGAAGCACAATGGCACTGACGACGGATTTCGCGGGCATTGAGCCAGGCAGCAGAACGGCAGAACCGAAGCAGGACTATTCCCGTTACCGCATCGTGCCGGCGCGCCATCCCGAGCGGCTCGCAGGCACGATATTCGCGGCCGTCGTCATCATTGCCGTGCTCTATTCCACCTTCACCAATCCGCGCTGGGGTTGGAGCGTCTTTGCCGAATGGTTCTTTGCCGAACCAGTGCTCGTCGGCCTCGGCAGGACATTGCTCCTGACTGCTCTTGCCGCCATATCGGGCTCCATCCTCGGAACAGCCCTGGCGCTTGCCCGCGTCTCCAAGTCGCCGCTGCTATCAGGCCTTTCCTGGGGTTATATCTGGCTGCTGCGCTCGATCCCTATGATCGTGCTGCTCCTGATATTGAACAATCTCGGCTATCTCTATGAAACGATCAGGATCGGCATCCCGTTCACCGATAGGGTCTTGTTCGATTACCCCACGGTGCAGCTGCTGACGCCCTTCGCCGCTGCCTACCTCGGCCTGACGCTCAACCAGTCGGCCTTCTTCGCCGAGATCGTCCGCGGCGGCATTCTGTCGGTGGATCATGGGCAGCTGGAGGCCGCAGCCGCACTCGGTCTGCCGCGCCGCCGCCAGGCCTTCCGCATCGTGCTGCCGCAGGCCATGCGCTCCATCCTGCCGACCGGTTTCAACGAGCTCATCGGATTGGCGAAAAGCACCTCCGTCGTCTATGTGCTGGCGCTGCCAGAGCTCTTCTATACGGTCCAGGTGATCTACCGCCGCAATCTCGAAGTCATTCCGCTGCTGATGGTCGCAACGGTCTGGTATCTGATCATCATGACGGTGCTGTCGGTCGCCCAGCACTATATCGAGCGCTATTTCTCCAAGGGCGCCGTGCGCAATCCGACACCGCTGCCCTTTCAGGCGTTTTTCGAGCGCTTCCGCCGGCCGCTCCCTGTGCTGGAGACGGCGACCGATAGAATCCGCAAAATCGGCTTCCATGATGCGACGGCTATGCGGCCAGGTGGTGCGGTGCGCATCCACGGCATCACGAAAAGTTTCGGCTCGCTGAAGGTACTCGACGATGTCGAGCTCAACCTGCCGGCCGGCAGCGTGACCGCCATTCTTGGCCCCTCCGGTTCGGGAAAGTCGACGCTGCTGCGGTCGATCAATCACCTGGAGCGTGTCGACGAAGGCTTCATCTCCGTCGACGGCGATTTCGTCGGCTATAGCAGGAAGGGCGACATGCTCCATGAGCTCAAGGAGAAGGATATCCTGAAACGCCGCGCCGATATCGGCATGGTCTTCCAGAGCTTCAATCTCTTCCCGCATCTGACCGTGCTCGAAAACCTCATCGAAGCTCCGATCGAGGTCCGTGGCGTCGGCCGCGAGGAAGCCGTGCTGCTGGCGCAGGAACTTCTTGCCCGTATCGGCCTTAGCGACAAGGTCAATGCCTACCCGCGCCAGCTCTCCGGCGGCCAGCAGCAGCGGGTCGCCATCGCTCGGGCGCTGGCGCTCCGCCCCAAGGTTCTGCTCTTTGACGAGCCGACTTCCGCACTCGATCCGGAACTCGTCGGCGAGGTCCTCGACGTCATCAAGGAACTGGCCCGCACCGGCACGACGCTCGTCATCGTCACCCATGAAATCGGTTTTGCCCGCGAAGTCGCCGACACCGTCGTCTTCATGGAGAGCGGCAGCATTCTGGAGGCCGGTCCGCCGGCCAGGATCTTCACGCAAGCGGAGCATCCTCGAACGCGCGAATTCCTTGCCAAGGTTCTCTAGCGCCGGACAGCGCTGGTGAAATGCCGGGCCGCGACGGGCTGCTCCGGTCGAACGACAACAACCACAATCTTAAGATGAATTGGAGAAGGGGCATGGCATTTACAGATAGAATAAGGCTTCTCATAGCGGGAGCCGTCACCATTGGCGCGATCGGTTTCGGTTCCGCTCAGGCGCAGCAGAAGTTCGATCTCAGCCCCGAACAGCCGAACCGGCTGCGGGTGGAAAAGAACGAGAAGCGTATCGCCGAAATCAAGGACTTCATGTTCGTCGAGAACGGTGTCTTCACCGTCGGCATCAGCTCCAGCGGTAATCTGCCGCTGCACGACTATGCCTCCGATTCCAAAACGGTCATCGGTTATGACGTCGATCTCGCCCAGGCGATTGCCGACAGTCTTGGCCTGAAGCTCAACCTCGTTTCCGTTGCCTGGGCCGATTGGCCGCTGGGGCTCACCTCCGGCAAGTTCGACGCGGTGATCTCGAATGTGACCGTCACGGAAGAACGCAAGGAGAAATTCGATTTCTCGACCTACCGCAAGGATGAGCTGGGCTTCTACGTCAGGGCCGACAATCCGATCACGGCGATCAAGGAGCCGAAAGATATTGCCGGCCTGAAGGTCATCACCGATGCCGGCACCAACCAGGAGAAGATCCTCCTGGAATGGGATCGGCAGAATGTCGCGGCCGGTCTCAAGCCGATCGAGGTGCAGTATTACGATGACGATGCGGTCAAGGATCTCGCCGTTCAGTCCGGCAGAGCCGATGCCGTCTTCAGCGTCAATGCCACGCAGGCCTATGCGGCGGGCATCAACGGCAAGACGAAGCTCGTCGGCACCGTCAGCGGCGGCTGGCCGATCACGGCCGAGATCGCAGTCACCACACGCAAGGGCAGCGGCCTGGCGGCGCCCTTGACCGATGTCGTCAACGACCTGATTGCCAGCGGTGCGTACAAGAAGATCCTCGACACCTGGAATCTCGGCCCCGAGGCGATCGACAAGGCCCAGACCAACCCGCCCGGCCTGCCGAAGAGCGGTTCGTAATGTCTATGGGGACGGACGGCCGTTCGAGCCGCTCCGTCCCTGACTTTCACTGCAAACGGAGACATATCGCACGTGGCGACCTTTCTTGATATCCGCACCTTTTTCTTCGCGGCGCTGACGGCAGCCTTGACGGGCTTCGGGACGGTTCATGCGGCCGATGATTTCGACCTGAGCCCGCAGCAGCCGGGCAGGCTTCATGCAGCCAGGAAGGATGCGGCGATCGCTGCGATCCCTAAGGATTTCAAGTTCGTTACGCCAGGTAAATTCACCATCGCCGTCAGCCCCGGCGGCCCGCCGCTCGCGACCTATGCCACCGACGCCAAAACCGTGGTGGGCGCGGATCCCGATTATGCCTATGCCATCGCCGACAGCCTCGGCCTGACGCTGGAGATCGTCCCGGTCGCCTGGATCGACTGGCCGCTCGGCCTCACATCGGGCAAATATGATGCCGTCATCTCCAATGTCGGCGTTACCGAGCAGCGCAAGGAGAAGTTCGATTTTTCCACCTATCGTCAGGGCCTGCACGGTTTCTTCGTGAAAGCCGATAGTCCCATCACCTCGATCAAGGAGCCGAAGGACGCGGCGGGCCTGAGGATCATTGTCGGCGCCGGCACCAATCAGGAGCGTATCCTCGTAAAATGGAGCGACGACGACGTCGCCGCAGGCCTGAAGCCGATCGAACTGCAGTATTACGACGACGAGGCGGCGAGCCTTCTCGCGCTGCGTTCCGGTCGGGCCGATGTCATCGTCCAGCCGCACGCACAGCTCGTCTTCATTGCGGCACGCGACAAGAACATCAAGCGGGTGGGCACGCTGAGCGCCGGCTGGCCGGATCGATCGGACGTCGCGATCGCCACCCGCAAGGGAAGCGGACTCGCCGATGCGCTGACCGTTGCCACCAATGGTCTGATCAAGGACGGCACCTATGCGGGGATACTCGATCATTGGCATCTTTCCGAAGAAGCCTTGCCCGTATCCGAGACCAACCCGCCCGGGCTGCCGAAATATTGATCATCGGAAAGCACGACATGAGCGGCCGCAATATATCCATCAGCCATATCGGCTTCCTCACCCCCGGCAATTATCCCGACGATGATCCCTTGTCGGGATTGGAGCAGACGCTCCAGCAACTGCACTATGGCGAGGAGCTTGGCTTCGATAGCGCCTGGGTCCGTCAGCGGCACCTGGAGCCGGGGATCTCTTCTGCCAGCGCCTTTCTTGCGGCGGCCACGCAGCGCACCAGCCGGATCGAGCTCGGAACTGCAGTCATTCCGATCGGTTATGAAAGCCCATATCGGCTGGCCGAAGACCTTGCGACGGTCGATATTCTTTCGCGCGGCCGGCTGAATGTCGGCGTCAGCGCCGGAAAGCCGCTGCATGCCGAGCTGATCGGCCCGCTGGTCTTCGACGGCGACTGGACTGGTTATGATTTCTCGCATGATCGCGTGCTGCGCTTTGCCGACAATCTGCGCGGCACCTATCTCGGCGATGAGCCAACCTCCATCAAGACACCCTTCGGGCCGCAGCGGCCGCGCCTGCAGCCTTATGCCAAAGGCCTGATCGACCGGATCTGGTATGGCGGCGGGTCGCAGCACTCGGCGGATTGGGCCGGCCGCAATGGCTTCAACCTGTTGACCGGCAATTTGATAACGGGTGAGGGGACCGATGATTTCTTCATCGCGCAATCGCGGCTGATCGAAACCTATCGCACTGCTGACACGCACCGCCGCGTCGCGCTGGGCCGCGTCATCGTGCCTTTCGACAGCGCCGATGCGGCAACGCGCCGCCGATATCGAGACTATGCCGATGGCCGCCATGAGCGAACGCTTTCGCCGCAGGGCGAGCGGCGCACCCTGTTCGCCCGCGATGTCCTCGGCACATCGGACGAAATACTGGAGCAGCTTTTCGCCGATCCGATCCTGCCCGAGGTCAGCGAGTTGAGGCTGGAGCTTCCTTACGAGTTCGAGCACGAGGAATATCGCCAGATTCTCCACGACTTCGTGACGCTTATCGCGCCGGAGCTCGGATGGAAGGCACAGCCCGAAATTCGGGCCGCTTCCTGAAATACCGTCGGGCAACGGCCACTCGACACCAGAACAATCACCTTACGAGGAACATTCATCAGTGACAAAATTGGTGGAATATTTCTTTTCGATCGGCTCGCCCTGGTCCTACATCGGCTTCGATGCCTTCGTCGAACTTGCGGCGAAGAACGGCGTCGTCATCACGCCCTATCTGACGACGGTGGTCGAGGAAAATGGCGGCATCTTCTCGCGCAACCGGCCGGAGATCCGCCGCGCTTACTGGACGCGGGATCTCAAACGCTGGGCGCGCGTGCGCGGCAAGGAGTTGCGGCTCGAACATCGCCCGGAGCTCAGCGATCCGACGCCGGCATCCCTCTTCGTGATTGCCGCCTATCTCGATGGGCTGGATTGGATCGGCGCTGCCCGGGCTCTGCAGCATGCCTTCTGGGTCGCGGCCCGGGATATCGGCAAGCCCGATGTGCGCGAAGCGATCGTGACCGCTGCAGGTTTCGATGGCGCGGCACTTCTCCGGCGCCAAGCCGACGACGACGTCCAGAACAAGTGGTCGGCGGACCGCGTGCATGCGCGCGACAGCGGCGTCTTCGGGTTTCCCACCTATGTCTACGATGGCGAAATCTACTGGGGACAGGACAATTTGCCTTTCCTCGAACGTCATCTTCGAGGCGATAGGCCTTAGCTTGGATCATCAAGACGAATGTTTTTTTTCAACGACGCGAGCAAGGTCAGACGCCCATTCCTTTAATCTAGTAATTTTGTTAACAATAGTTGAGGCAACCAAAGAGAGGAAAAACCATGTCAGGTTTCAAACTCGTCGGCATCGCTGGCAGCTTCAACCGCCCATCCAAAACACTGGCACTTGTCCGGCACATCGCCGAACGCGCGAACATCCGCTACGGCTTTACGACCGAGACCTATGATTTGCACGATGTCGGTCCGTCGCTGGGTGGGGCCTTGTGGCGCAGGGATCTCGACGAGCAGGCCAGACGTGTCATCGAAGAGATCGTGCAGGCCGATGCCCTGATCATCGGCTCGCCGACCTACAAGGGCTCCTATCCCGGTCTTTTCAAACACCTCATCGATCTGATCGACCCGCACGAGCTTCGGGGCAAGCCGATCATCATCACGGCGACGGGCGGCGGTGACCGGCATGCGTTGATGGTCGAGCATCAGCTTCGGCCGCTGTTCGGTTTTTTCATGTCCCATACGCTTCCGACCGCCATTTATGCGTCCGATCGCGATTTTGCAGAGTATGCGGTCTCATCCGATCCGCTTTTGAGCCGCATCAACGAAGTGATCGGCGAATTGGCGGCCTTCTTTCCGGGCGCAAACCCGGCGCTGGCGGCGGCCGAGTAAAGGTCGTCGCCGTGGTTCGATCTCACGAGGCGACGATGCAGAAAGGCCAGCGGTGAGTGAGCAGTTGTGGAATTCGCACGACGATATCGCCTCGCCAAACGCGAGGAGAATCGCCTGCTGATGCTGTACGGACCAACCGCATCGCTTCGCGATCTTCTTGCCAATGCGCGACGTCATTCGCTGATTTCCTAGCCGAAGAATATCGGTCCTTGACAGGAGGTTCGCATGAAGCTTGATTGGCGCCTTGACGGCGGGACAATTCTGGGAAATTACGGCCGCCCCTGACATTCGGGTGCAGGCGAAGGCCGTGGCCGAGGGGATCGCCGCGAAGCGGCCTCGGGACGCATAGCGAACAGCGCCTCGATCAATCCGCGATCCGGATTTGATCCAGAAGCTCGACAGGGCCCGTTCGAGAATCCTTATGTGGATCCGGAAAAGGCGCTCTCGATCGTCGGCAACTCGACACACGTCCCCAGTTTGAGCCGCGCTTCACCGCAAAATTGACAATGTTTTTTTGTCGGCTGCAAGAAAGTCTTGTCAAGGTGGCTCTTCAGCGGCAATCAAGTGTCCTGGGCGCACATCCCGGCACGATCGACAGCGCGCCGCAATCGGAATGCACACGCACATCTCTCGGTCAGGTCCTCGGCCATTGAAGGAGCGATAAAGCGGCAACAATGAACCTGGAGAATACATGACGGAAAAAAGCCCCGGTGATGCCGTTTTTCGATATCGTGGCTCAACGTTCGACAGCATGATCGAAACCCTCGGAGAGGTTTTCGGCACATTCGACGCCAATCTCGTCGGTCGTGCTCAAGACTTCCGTTGGGGGCTCGATCTTACGGCCTCTGAAAGCGCAGCATTGATTACGGGTTACCATAATGAAGGGTTTCAGTTCCGCGCTCAGTGGTGTTCCGAGGCAACAGAGCATCTATCGATCGTGGTGCCGCGCAGGGGTGGCATGGCGGTTACGCATGGTTCGCGCGTGGCCGAGGCCCGACAGGGAGAATTGCTTCTTTACAGGAATTTTGAGCCTGACAGCATCTCAATGCATGGGCAATCCAATCTAATAGATGAGCTGGTGCTTAATTGGCCATTGATCCAACGGACCATTGGCGAAACTTTCGATGTGCCGTTTAGAGGCTCGCTCGACCTGTCGCCCGAACTAGATCTGTCAACACCAGTTGGTCGAACAATCGGCAATCTCACAGAAGCGATCATAGACGGAATACGCGATAATGGTCCCCTCTGTCAGTCTCCCATAGCCATGGTTCATATTACGCAGGCGCTAGCCGATGTCGTGATACGGATGGTACCTCATCGATTATCGCATCTGCTGGATAAGAAGCCTTGCATGATTGCTCCCGGACATGTCCGCCGCGGGATCGAGTTCATGCGCGCCAATATCAACCAGCCGATTACAATGCCAATGGTGGCAGATGCAGCGGGTGTTTCCACCAGAGCACTCGAAGCGGGTTTTCGTGGTTTCAAGGATACAACGCCTGCAGCGTATCTACAGATGCTTCGGTTACGGGCAGCACGGGAGGACCTGCTCGACCCAGAGAACCATATGCTTTTGAAAGAAATCTGCCTGAAATGGGGATTCTTTCAGTTCGGGAGGTTCTCCGCAGTTTATAGGGCACACTATGGAGAAAATCCGTCCGAAACAAGGAGACGCGTCTGCGGATCATATCCTCGTAGGTCCTCCTGACAAAGCGGATTGACGAAGGCGATCACCAGGCAAACAGGCCCAGTTTGCGCGAATGGGAAGACGGCCATGCCGTAGATAAGCCTCTGCGCGGCGGATGATCGCTATTGGTGCGCCTGACTTTCTCCTCGTTAGCATCCGTCGCGTTCAGCCCTTCATGTGATCGGCCAATTTGTCGTCCGCTTCACGGAGGAACTTCGCAAGCGAGACAGCGTCCGCCACAATCGCCGCCTGACTCGACACGTCCGCCCACATCAGAACGATCCGCGCCCGCCAAACCAGCTTCTGCGGCGTGTTCCGGTCCGCCACCCACCTTCCAGCCGCACCCAATCCTCAGGCGACAGCAACAACCTCTTGTCCCTGTCCATGGACCCAGACTCGCTTATAGGGAATCCTTCTGTTAATTCGAGAACACTAGGTGAATACTGAGACGAGAACGGACAGCCAGATCAGGACGACTCCCAACGCCAACGCTCGCCTGGCGGCTATGACCTTCTCCTCGCCGTCATCTACAACGGGGGTTGTCACAATCCAGGGCACCGAGCCAAGCGCTGCAAATCCGACGAGCGCCAAAATCACAATGACCAAATCGACGCTGTGCCAGCCGCCGGGCTCATACAAACCCCAGTAGCCAAGGAACGCCATTCCCACTGCAAACATGGTGGCGGAGGCAGAGCAAAGTCCCGCAACAGCACCTGATGGCGCACGCATGTAACATCCTTTCCGTGCCGTCAATCTAAAGGCGATATTCATGATGGCGCTAACCGCTTTTGCACATATGTGGGCAGTGCGCCGTCTCCTGATCGGGCTCCTCCGCACACTTAGTGCACGAGGATTCACGTACCCCGCGGATAAGTTCATTGATTCGCCATCGAAGTTCAACATTCTTGTTCATCAGGCGCACGCTGGGGGGAAGGGAGCGGTCCATGCTCCACATGGGTCGTGCAGCGGGCCCGCTACATGACACTGGAAACTATCAGCCAGATGAGCGATGATCCGCTCATCAGCCTGCCAGCCGTGGCGCGCTGGTCAGCCGGGCTTTTCGTCGGAGAGCGCGGCGACCAAACGCCATGTCCAATGCTCGACGAATGTAAGGCATGCGACATATCGGTTTCGACCAACCGCCGTTGTATTTATAAGAGGTTCTTCTTGGCACGAATAATGCTTAGGTCATCCAGAAACTCCCGTGAACCTGTTAATGACGCCCAGTCAAAGTGTCCACTGGCCATCGTGATGCCGATCCAGAGGTCGTTTAATCCGGTCGCGCGACGATTGCAGAAGGCAAAGACCTGGCTGCCGCTTCCGAAGGTTCTAAGGTAACAACATTTCATGCATGATGCTGTCGTTATTCGTTCCGGTCTTGCACAGGCAGTCGTCAACCGAAAAGGAGCAGAGCTAATTGGGTGGCAGGTCGGTGCAAACGACCTCCTTTGGCCGCGAGGCTCCCCAGGTTGGAACCAAACTTGTCCCCTGATGTTTCCTTCATGCGGATGGAGTGAGTCTTCGCTTGTCGAAATAAAAGGGCAATATTATCCGATGCCTGTTCACGGCTTTATCAGCACGCAGGAATTTGACGTGGTTTTCAACTCAGAAAGCGAGGTGACACTAGAAGCATCTGACAATGAATTCACGAAAACAATGTTTCCATTTTATTTCCTTTTCAGGATTTCGTATAAAATTGTAGATAGTCAACTGAATATTGAGATCTCCGTAACAAACAAGTCCTTTAGTGCTTTCTTGCCTTATTCCATCGGCATACATCCCGGATTTAGATGGCCGTTACTGTCTCCGCACAAAGACAGTTGGCGGCTGGAATTCGAGAAATCGGAATCCGCTCTCGTCCCGTGCATATCTTCCCAAGGGCTAATTCGAGGTAATCAACGGAAGCTTTCATTCCACGGACGTTGCCTTCATCTAAATGAAAGCCTTTTCCAGAATGAGGCCCTCTGTTTTTTGAATGCGAACAGTAAAAGGCTGTCGCTCGTTGGAGAGAAGGCCACAATCAGAATTGACGCGCCAGACGCGCGTCACTGGGTTGTATGGTCTCTTCCACAGCAAGACTTTCTGGCGTTAGAACCATGTACGGGCCACGGTGACATTGAGGGCCGACGCATTCCATTTGACGAGCGGGAATATAATGTCAATCTTGCCCCAGGAGAAGAACAACAATTCCGAGTACGATTTGAGTTTTTACAGCATGAAGATTAGTCCTCAAGAGACTTGCACTATTGGGCATGTCAGCGGTGCTGCTTTGTGAGTGTGACGAACAGCCCACAGCTTTTTTTGTTGACTACGGCGGGATAGAAAAAGCCGGTGTTTTTCAGCACTTCTGCTTTGCCCGCTTTGGCATGACCATGAGTCCGCCTGAGGACCTCTTGGGCCCGGTCCAGTAGCGCAGGGCCATCCTGAATTATGCGGATCGCCTCTTGTGGAGCGCCATGCCCTCCAAATCCAGCGCTTCATGGCGGTAGGGTCAGACCTGACCATAATCTGCATACGCAGTCGGGCACGCGCGAACGAACCGGCCGCGCGCGTGAGTTTCGGCGCACGGCTGCATCATTAACTTAACGGTGTCGGTGCTTGCCAGCGTTAGAGAGTCAGTTCCGAAGGGAAAGCATGTAATGCGCCGCCGACGGAAACTTTATGCTTGTGTTGCACCCCCACAGTCCTTCCATCCGCTACTTTAAATCGAGGCTTGTTTGGGGTTTGAGGGAGCTGTTCCATAATGGATTGCTTGTTTTGATGTTTTCGCGACCCAATCAGATTCGAAGCGTAAATCTCCACTCGTCAATCCTCAGCCTCTACACCACTTCCGACTTTAGCTCTACGCCAGCGACGTCGATCAAATGGGAACATAACGTAATCGCGCACGGTGTGCGGCTCGGACTGGTCCCGAAGGCCAACTTCCGGCCACTCATTCTTTTCTGGCCAGTATGCCGTTAGAAAAATCGTGTCCCAGATGGTTGTAAAGAACCCATAGTTTCGGCGCCGGTGATGCGGTTCCATTGAGTGGTGAATGCGGTGGAACTTATTGTCGCCAATGATATATCGAAGCGGCCCAAGATTGATGCGGGTGCTGGAGTGTGAAAGATGACCCTGAAAGGTAATCAGTGTCATGGCAACAACTGGCACTACGCCAGATTCGAAGTGGATCAGCGCGAGTGGTAGTGCTACTAACGCTGCGTAAATGAGGGGCTCGGAAACGTGATGATTGCAATTCCATGCCGACAATTCGCGGATCGAGTGGTGGGTAGCGTGCATGCGCCAGAGGATTGGAACTGCATGCTGAGCGCGGTGCATCCAGTAGTAAAAGAAGTCGCCGGCAATCGCGACTAAAACCCCTGAAAGGACGGCCAGTCCACTGTTAATGATTGCGTTGTCAGAGTGAAGCAATGTACCGAAATTGATCGTTACGAGCGGCTCGATCCCTAACCAGTCCAAGCTCACAGCGAAGAGGTGCCAGACAAGCGCACCCCATCCGAGGCGAATAATCCAATTCCGCACGCCGCGCACGTATGAGGCAAAGCTGTATCGATAAGCCGGGAAGGTTAGCTCCAGCGCGGCGCAAAAGGTAGCGAAGATCACAACCAGCTCAAGCGATTTCACGAAGGACTGGATCATCTGATTAACATCGAGAACGTGCATTTGTTTGCTCCAGCGAATGCGCCGACCTCAGCTCCGAGTGACTCTCATCAACGCCCCGCGCAGAAAGCACGAATTGCATATGGCCACGTCACGCAAATTTCCTTTTCAGTGCCCAAACGGTGATCGTTCCGCCGGCCCGGCGGGGCACCGCGGGGACACGCTATGCGGCATTCTCGCAGATTGGTAAAATCGATTGTTTGGATAAGCCCCATCCATGTCCCAAATGGTTGGAGGAGTCCAATAGACGAGGTGGCTTGTACGAGGCGATCAACTATGCGCCAGAAAAGCCTAACCACCGCCGCCAGTCGATCGCCTCCGTCCGACTGACATTAGCGTCGTTTCCCTGACCGAGCTTTTCGCTGACGGTACTCGAAACGCGCTGCCTGGCCTGGGCAAATTTGCGGCGATGCTCGAAGCTTCCGTTCCGAAGTGAGTGCCGAGATCGAGAACCAGATGCGTGTGATTGCCGACGGGACGGGCTGACCTATAATGTCGCCGAGGTTAAAATACGAGGAATTCGGACCGTTGTTGAACAACGCGGCGTTGGTTGAGGAGGCCTCTGCGGTAGCGCGCGATGTGTTCAACCGCGGGAGCATCGCGGTCCGCAAAATCCGATAACGGCTCAGAGGATTTCGCCCGCTTCTTCAGTTTCGTACCCGGGTGCTACGTCTTCCTCGGCAACGGAAAGGAGTCGGCGCCGTTGCCCTATGATTTCAAGGATGATGGGCTTGTATATGGGGCGAAGTTCCACGCGAGCATCGTCCGCAGGCGCATTCACCCGTTCCCAGTTTGAGCCGCGCTGCACCGCAAGATCGGCAAAGATTATTCGCGACGCAAGGTGGATGGATCGCTCGCGTTGGCCAAACACCGCGCGTCCGCAATCCGACACCGCCATATTCAAATTCGCGTTCAATATGCAATTCGCGAATGAAAGTTTCCATACTCGGTCTCTGTGCTGTGAAAACGTCAAATTATATTACTAATGAAGGATGCTGATTAAATTTGGATGGCATACATCCACGTTATGGAAAGATGAAGACATGCGGTTCAAAGGCCTTGACCTAAATCTCCTAGTGGCGCTCGACGCCCTGATGACCGAGCGTAATCTCACGGCGGCGGCGCGCAGCATCAACCTGAGCCAGCCGGCCATGAGCGCCGCCGTCGCCCGGTTGCGCACCTATTTCCGCGATGATCTCTTTACAATGGCAGGCCGAGAACTTGTTCCATCGCCGCGTGCAGAAGGGCTCGCCTCGGCAGTCCGCGAGGCTCTGCTGAACATCCAGCTCTCCATCATTTCCTGGGACCCGTTTAACCCGGCTCAGTCGGATCGCCGCTTCAGGATCATCCTCTCGGACTACGTCACGCTCGTATTTTTTGAAAAGGTCGTGGAGCGTGTGGCGCGGGAAGCTCCCGCCGTCAGCTTCGATTTCCTGCCTCTTGCCGACGACTTCGAGGAGCTCGTCCGGCGCGGCGATGTCGATTTTCTAATTATGCCGGACGTGTTCATGTCGAAGCATCCTCACGCAGCACTGTTCGAGGATAGATTCGTGTGCGTAGGCTGTCATACGAACAAGCAGCTATCAGAACCACTTACATTTGAGCAATACATGTCGATGGGCCACGTTGCGGTCAAGTTCGGGAATACGCGGACGCCCACCATCGAGGAATGGTATTTGCTCGAGCACGGTTTCACGAGACGTGTTGAAGTCGTCGTACAGGGCTTTAGCATGATTCCACCAATGGTGTCGGGTACCGACCGTATAGGGACCATGCCCATGCGGCTGGCGCAGCATTTCGCAAAAACAATACCCCTGCAGATCGTCGAGCTTCCCCTGCCATTTCCTGCACTCACCGAGGCCGTTCAATGGCCTGCCCTTCACAACAGTCACCCGGCAAGCATCTGGATGCGGGAGATATTGCTGCAGGAAGCGTCCCGTATGGTTTCGCCCTTTGCCCCGTCCGAGCCCCTCATCGACCGGACCAGCACGAGTGCTGACCTACTCACCTTCTATCCGCGGACTTCATTGGAGCCAGCGGCATAAAAAGGCCGAACAGACCCCTCGATACATGCCTGCACCCGACCAGCCGTCAGAAACGCCGGCTGGCCGCGCGGAGGCCATCCATACATGCTCTCATGGAGTGTTCGAACCAGCGCTCGGGCAGAAAATGCGCAGAGGCCCTCCGGCCAAATCACCAATCGGCTTGTCCATTCCGATCTCATGGTCCTCGATGAATGGCTATCTACCGTTCAGCTGGTGGAGGGGCGAAATCGACCGATCGCAGCGAACCCACGTCCGGAAGTAAACGCTGCTGCCGCGGAAGAGCAGGCCAGTCGCCGGAAGCAGCGCGTCGGCGTCCACGCCGCGCATCGCCTCAATTCACCTTTGGGAGTTGAATGTCGCAGCGATGTCACCGTTCCGGCCGCAAGTGCGCGATCACCTGTGCCGGTCGTATCCTCCGAGGGGTATAGCTCGGCGACATGTGCGTGCGCTCGTGTAGAAGAACTCCCGACTCCGATCTTTTGCTCTAGATGGGTGCGCCGCAAGCGCGCCAGACGGCCGATCGGCTCCATCTCGCGGATCGCCACCGAGGAGCAGATGAGCCTTTACGGGCTTGAGATGGCCGATCGGATTGAGATGTCGACAGCGGTGAGAAACTCGATGCGAAGTCGGGCGCAACAGTGAACACCGATTCTACCGCCCGAAGGTTGACCAGAATCCCGCTCCCCGGATTCATGCAACCGTCATGGCTCGGTGCAGGATGCTGGCAAATTCAAGACGGGGTGAGACTTTTCCGCCTAGATCGGCATAACGCAGTGGGCGCATTCCAGCGGCGCAACTAGCGCCTTGGCAAGCTATCGAAGCAAGGCAGCGAGCAGTTACGCAGAAGGTCGCCTCGGCTGCCGCAAGAAGGGCGAGCTTACCCTTTGTGCCATCATTCTTTCCTTTCCTTGAGCGGCGGTCCGACGATCATCACGGCGGGATCGGCGGAGAGAAGCTGTCTCGCGACCGACCGAACATCCTCAACGGTTACCGCCTCGATCAGCTGTTTCCGCCGCGCGATATAGTCGATGCCGAGATCTTTCATCTGGATTCCGACCAGAGTGTTGGCGATCGCGCTGGATGAGTTGAGATTGTCGATCGCGTAACCGCCGATGACGTTTTTCTTCGCCGCTTCGAGCTCCTCCTGGTTGACGCCCTCCGCCGCCATCCGCCTCGCCTCGGCGCGAATGAGGGAGAGCGTCTCTGCGGCCCGATCCGGGCGGGTCCCCGTGTCGATCACTAGCGCCGAGGCATGGTCGTTGTTCACCAAGCTAGATCTGATGCCGTAGGCGAGCCCACGCTTCTCGCGCACCTCGTTCCAGAGCCTGGACGTGAACGCTCCTCCGCCGAGGATGTGGTTCATGAGATAGGCTGCGAAGAACTGCGGCTCTTTGTCGCTGATCGCGGAATAGGCCAGGCGCAGTCGGCTCTGAGGTAAATCATAGGGGACGCGAATTTCCTGCGCCAGCTTCGGCGCGGTGTCGGCGATCGGCATCAGCGACGGTTCGGCAGGCAATCCGCCGAATATCCGATCCAGATCGCGCTTGAGTGCGCTGGCATCGATCGCTCCCGCCACGGCGATGGCAAGGTTGCTGCGCGCGAAAAGCCGCTTATGAAGCGCCTTTAGATCGGAGGTCGCGACAGCGGCGAGGGTTTGCTCGGTGCCCTCGTTTCGCCGGGAATACGGATGATCGCCATAGAGCGCTTTCCTCCATGCGACCTGTGCGACCGCCTCCGGATCCTTGGCTTCCGCCATGATGCCGGAGACGATCTGCGCGCGGATGCGATCCACGGGCGCTTGGTCGAAGCGCGGCTGCTCGACGGCCAGCCGGAGAAGATCGAACGCAACATCCTTCTGATCGGCGACCACGCGCATGGAGCCGTAGAGCGCATCGCGCTCGGCGTCGAAACGCATATCGGCGCCGGCATCGTCTAGCCTCTCCTGGAAGGCTTCGCTGTCAAGGTCGCCGGCCCCTTCGTCGAACAATTGGGTCATGAGATTGACAAGGCCTTCGTTACCGGAAGGATCCTGCGTGCTGCCGCCCCGGAACGCGAAACGAATGGTGACGATCGGTACCGAATAGTCTTCCACCAGCCAGGCCTTGATCCCGCTCGAACCCTTGACTTCCTGGATGGCCATGGCCGCCCGCGCCGGCGTTGCGGCAAGACCCAGCAATACGAGCACGACCAGCAGTGGCTTGGTGGCCCCGATCGGCAGTCGGTTGAACATCGTCATTGGCTTTTATCTCCTGAGGTCGCGCTTTCCCGCGGCAGGAGATATCCCGCTACCGAGCGGTCCGGATTAAGATGTTTCTTGGCAACCGCCTGCACGTCCTTCGCCGTTACAGTGCGGACCCTCAACGGCCATTGCTTTAAGTCGTATGCAGTGCTGCCGGTCGCAAGCGCCTTTCCGTAGATGTGGGCCATTCCCGCCTGGCTGTCGCGTGCGAAGATCATCGAGCGCACCAAGCGGTTCTTGGCCTTCTCGAGCTCGACATCGGTAACGCCGGCGTCGATGATTTTCCGAACCTCAGCGTCGATCGCGTCTTCCACCGCCTCGATTTTCGCCTCGCCCCGCGGCGAGCCATAAACCGTGAAGCTCGACGGATCGAGCGATCTTCCGTCGAGATAGGCGCCGGCCCCGGAGGCTATTCCCTGATTCACCACTAATTCCTGATAGATCCGGCTGCGCGTTCCTCCGCCGAGAATTTCCGACAGAAGCTCGAGGGCTTCTGCTTCGCCCGGCTCGGTTATTCTGTAGGACGGCACCACCCAGGACTTCTGGAAGCTCGGCAAGGTCACGCGCGCATCGGTGAGCACGACCGTCCGCTTGGTGTTCTGCTCCGGCTCCTGCGGTCTGACCCGCGGCGGCAGGTCCCGGCCGCGCGGTACGGCTCCGTAGGTCTTCTCCGCTAGCCACGACACCGTCGCGGCGTCCACGTCGCCTGCCACGACCAGTATGGCGTTGTTCGGGGCATAGTAGCGATCATAGAACGCTACGGCGTCCCCACGATTGAGCTGTTCCATCTCGTGCATCCAGCCGATGACCGGGATGCGGTAAGGATGGTTCTGATAGAGGGTCGCCCGCATCTCCTCGTCGAGAAGCGCCTCGGGATTATCCTCGACGCGAGAGCGCCGCTCCTCGAGAATGACATCGCGCTCCGGCGCGATCACCGCGTCGGTGAGTACGAGATGGCGCATCCGATCAGCTTCGAATTCCATCATTGATTCGAGGGCTTCCGGCGTGACCGTCTGATAGTACGCGGTGTAGTCGGACCCCGTGAAGGCGTTTTGCTGGCCGCCGATCTCTGAGATCTTTGCGTCAAACTCACCCGCGGGGTGGTTCTTCGTGCCCTTGAACATCAGATGCTCCAGGAAATGAGCGATGCCGGATTTGCCGGGTGGCTCATCGGCGTTGCCGACCTTGTACCAGACCATGTGCGTGACGGTCGGCGTCCGGTGATCGGGTATGATGACCACCTCCATGCCGTTGCTCAGCAGGAAATTTCCGATCTCGGATTCGCCTCGCGGGGGCTCGACAGCCGCCGCTTCCCAGGTCATCAGAGTTTGCAGCGCAACCATGCTCAGCGCAAATGCGCGGATACGCGAAACCATTCCAACATGCATCATTTTGTCTCCCTAAAGGCAAGATTCTCGGGCCGATATTTCTTGTGGCTCGCCTTATTTTCGCACCGCAGCTAGGCGGGCCGGATCAACGGCGAGCCGCACGCCGGTGGCGACATCGACCAGCATGAACCGGTGCTCGCCATGGGTGGTCCGGCGGTAGAATGTGTCGCCCCCATTCAGCCAGAACGGCACCTCTGGGACATTGACGGTAAGCAGGCCATGGCGACGTTGGCCGTGAGTGCACGCACGAAACCGGTCGGTGCTGGCGGCGGATGCGCAACACTCGGCGCGTTCGCCAGCGCCTGAGCACGCGGGTGCAGCCGAGGCCTCCGCCACGATGACAGTTCGTTTGCGAATATCCATGGACTGGCCGGGTTGGACCGATTGAGGAGTTGGCATCCGCACGAGGACAACCGCGGCAAAAGCGCTTGTGCAGCCTCGGCTCGACTACTTCTTCTGCAACTGGAACGTCCCGCAGCAGGCTGAGCGGACGTCGGCCCCGGCAGAAAGCATTGCGCTAACATTTCGATGTCTCCACGCGATTACGCTGGTCCGTGCCGCGTCTGCAAATGCCTGGACGCAATACGCGTGCCAAAGGAAAAACTCTTTTGATACAACGTAATCGATCGAACTGGCTGTCTCGCATGTTCGACATTGTCGTACATCGGACAATGCCAAGCGACATTCACCCGTTGCACGTCGGTTCGCCAAAAGTGGACCGCCGTCCACAGCGATGACACCGACCTGCGGCACCCTCTGCTTGGCCTCTCGATGCAGGTCTATGGCATCTATCTGCTACGAACGAGCTTTGTCCATAATCCACCCACGGTTTGATCGAGGCATGTCTGTGACGGCTCTCATCGCCAACGAAGATATCCCTATTTGCGATTCGTCCGCGGACGGGTCGCCGAATAGGATGACAGAATTGAATAGGTTCTGATCTGGTCTTCGACGGGCGCCGCTGCTACGGTCGCGCTCACGTAAGCTGACGAATTTCCCGTGGGTTGTGTTTCTTCATGTCGCTGGCTCCCAAAATCGCGATAGCCTGCCAAGGGGGAGGTAGCCATGCTGCGTTTGCGGCCGGTGTGTTGAGCGCCCTACTGGCGCCCCAGTTTCGTGATCGCTATCAGCTCGTTGCCTTGAGTGGGACGTCGGGCGGCGCCATTTGCGCTGCCTTGGTGTGGTCCGGGCTGATCCGCGGTGGCGCGGAGGAGGCTAGGCGCCGCTTGATTGACTTTTGGCGCGACCTTGAGGTGAATGACATTCTTGATGCGGTCGCTAATTTCTGGGCCGTGTCGTCGGCACGCCTCCCGGTCAGCGCCGAGGTCAGCCCTTATCTCTATAGTCCTATAGCCGAGCCGCGGTTGCGCGACCTTCTTACTCGCCACCTCGACCTTGCGTCGTTGCCGAGCGACCCCCATCGTCGAGCGAGTCCGAAGCTTTTGATCGGGGCGACGGACATCATTCACGGCCTCGGGGTGGCATTTGAGGGCGAAAGCTTGACGTACGATGAACTGATCGCATCGGCTGCGGTTCCCCCACTCTTCCGTGCCGTGCAGGCTCACGGCACTCTCTTTTGGGATGGGCTCTTCAGCCGCAATCCACCTGTGCGAGAATTCACCGACTTGCCGGAGCGGCCAGACGAAATCTGGGTGGTACAGATCAACCCGCAGCAGCGGAAACGCGAGCCACGGGCAATGCCGGAGATTATCGACCGTCGGAATGAGCTATCTGCCAACCTGGCACTCAGTCAGGAGTTGTTCTTCATTACGAAAATCAATGAGCTGCTCGCCCAGCATCCTTCACTTCGCGAACGCTACAAGCCTATCAACATCCGCGTCGTCGAACTCGAAGATGACCTAGACTATCCCTCAAAGCTGGACCGCTCCAGCCCGATGATCGACCGGCTCCTGCGGATGGGGCAGGAACGCGCACCTTGGTTCTTCGAGGGCGGATCGCTATGGCCACGCTAGACTCAGCTTAGCCTAGATCACCTGAGGCCCTGCGCCGAGGTCACGCGGCGAAACCATGCGCGACGCCTCCTGCGATAAGATCCCCCGCACCCAGAGGCTTGCCGGATCACCATTGTGAAGTGCAGGCCATTGGACGGCCTCAGTGAAAGCAGGAAGTGGCAGGGGAAGCTCGACGATCTGCAGGGGTATTGTTTTTGCGAAATGCTGCGCCAGCCGTAAGGGCATGGTCCCTATACGGTCGGTACCCGACACCATTGGTGGAATCATGCTAAAGCCCTGTACGACGACTTCAACACGTCTCGTGAAACCGTGCTCGAGCAAATACCATTCCTCGATGGAGGGCCTCCGCGCATTTCCGAATTTGGCCGCAACATGCCCGATCGACATGTATCTCTCGAATGTAAGCGGCTGTGATAGCTGCTGGTTCGTATGGCAGCCTATGCAAACGAGTGTCTCGTCGAACAGTCTCGCTCGAGGATGCGCGTTCGACATAAACAATTCCGGCAGAATGAGAAAATCGACGTCACCGCGCCGCAGAAGCTCCTGGTGGTCGTCGGCAAGCGGCAGAAATTCGAAGCTGACGGCGGGAGCTTCTCGCGCCACACGCTTCACGACCTTTTCAAAAAACGTGAGGGTGACGAAATCCGAAAGGATGATCCTGAAGCGGCGATCTGATTGGAAGGGATTAAATGGCTCCCAGGAAATAATGGAGAGCTGGATGTGCAGCAGTGTCTCGCGGGCTGCCGAGGCGAGCTCTTCCGCACGCGGCGTTGGGACAAGTTCTCGGCCAGCCATCGTAAACAGCTCATCTTGGAAATAGGCGCGTAACCGGGCGACGGCCGCGCTCATGGCCGGCTGGCTTAAGTTGATGCTGCGTGCCGCCGCCGTGAGGTTACGCTCGGTCATCAGCGCGTCGAGCGCCACGAGGAGATTTAGGTCAAGGCCCTTGAAACGCATATTTTCCTTCATTCATGGTGTGGATGTATACCATCCAAACAATCGATTTTACGAATTAAACGGGATGCCATTAGAAGAACATCAATTGATCAAAATCAAGTACATCGACCGCCTATTACGAGCGGTGCAGGAGGTAGCAAGTTGTTAGAGCGCATATCATATCGGAAACGCGGCGCTCACAATGGTTCTGCCACCTCAATGGGCTAGCATCACGATGACTGACGACAGCCTCTGGACGTTCACAATCACCCGCTGCTTCGATTGTGTGATCTGGTGCCTCAGGCAAACAGCAAAAATAAGGAGGTCGGCATGTGCTCTGAGGTGCGGTGGAAGCTGTGCTGGGAAAACGAGTTGGAACTCGCTGACCATGTAGAACTCGCCGAGTTCTTTCGCAAAACCTATGGGCCGACTGGGGCCTTTAATGCAAAGCCGTTCGAAGGTAGTCGAAGTTGGGCCGGAGCCAGGCCTGAGCTTCGGGCAATCGGTTATGACTCTAATGGTGTAGCGGCTCATATGGGATTGCTGCGCCGTTTTATAAAGGTTGGCACAGTCGATCTGTTGGTGGCTGAGCTGGGATTGTACGGGGTGCGTGCCGATCTTGAAAGGCTCGGCATCAGCCATTCAATCCGTGTCATGCTTCCAACACTGCAGGAGCTCGACGTCCCATTTGCTTTTGGCACCGTTCGCCACGAGCTACGGAAACATATTGCAAGGTTCGGCCGACATGGCCCGGTGACCGTTTTCTCGGACATTCTCACACAGTCCACGCTACCAGAGCCGCGTCTCGATAAGCCGCCCACGCGCATCGATGACGCACTTGTCATCGTTCTGCCAGTTGGACGGCCGATCTCCGACTGGCCCACAGGTGAAATAATTGATCGAAACGGACCGGAGCTATGACTGACCTTGATTGCACCTTCGAAGTGCACGGTGAGTGCACCGATGGCGCCGACTAGGCAGCGTTTATTGACGATCGCGCCATATCGCACACCGGAAAATCCTCGACGTGCTGCCCGCACCAGATGCTGATTTTTTCGGCATCGGCAGGTCCGGGCAGACCAGCCGAACTTAATCCAACGGCAGGCTGCTCAAGGGCGCGAACTTTGCATCCTGGCTGCAGGGCAGCTCTAGCTGCCACCCTGCGGCGGAGCCCTCAGTCAATCCAGCCAATCGAAAAATCATAGGTCCAGCTAATGCCGCGAGAATTTCGAACTGATATCCAAGCTCTGCGGGGGTTGGCTGTTTTGCTGGTTGTCCTTTACCACGCACATATTGGACCCTTCGCAGCGGGTTATCTTGGGGTTGATATTTTTTTCGTGATTTCGGGCTTTCTGATCACTAATCTGATCAGGACGCAGCTTGAGCAATCGCGGTTCAGCTTTTCGGAATTCTATTATCGACGCGCGAAGCGCCTGTTGCCGGCGGCCTATGTCGTCATTGCGCTTACGACGATCGCTACGCCTTTTTTCCTGTCAGATGTGGGCCTGCTGGAGTTCCAAAATCAAGTCTACGGGGCGCTCACTTTTTCCGGCAATATCGTTTTCTGGTTCCAGGCGGACTATTTCGGCGGGGCCGCCGAAACGAAGCCCCTCCTGCATTTTTGGTCGCTTGCTGTCGAAGAGCAGGGTTATCTGCTGCTGCCGGCCTTCTTGGCCCTGGCTCCCAAGCGATGGTGGCTGACGGGAGTTAGTTCGCTCCTCGTTGCCAGCCTAGTTCTATGTCTATATGTGGTCCCTCGTGACCCATCCGCTGCATTTTACCTTCTGCCGACCCGATTTTGGGAAATGGCCATTGGTTCATTCGGAGCCTTGCTTCCCACTACCTCACTCGTGACTGCCAGGCTTGCGAAGCTGCGCCTCCCGGCGCTCGCATTTATCATCGTCGCCCCTATGGGTTTCGCACATCCCGTAGTGGATGCCGCTTTGGTTTGTTTGGCAACCCTGACCCTCCTGCTTGCGCCCAGCAGGGATAATCTGGCGGTTCGAGGCATGGCAAGGGTAGGTGACGTCTCCTACTCGCTCTATCTGATCCACTGGCCCGTGCTTGTCTATGTGCGGGCTGTTTGGCTGGCAGATGCTCCTGCCCTTGCGATCTATGCGGCAGTTGCTTTCTCATTTGTTGCGAGCTGGGCTCTTTACCATTTCGTGGAGGAGCCATTCCGGCGGGGGCACGTTATGTCTCGCATACGGCTTGCCTCAGGACTCGTTGCCGCATCGGTTCTTCTTGGCTTCTCGCCCTCAGTCGCTATCGCCACAACCGACAGCACCGTTGACTTTGCGAAGATCCGGCGGATCAACTTCGGCCTGGGAAGAGCATGTGATTTCAGCCCCGGATCGCCTCCTCAGGAAATCCCGAAGAACTGCCAGACAACAAACAGACCCGAATTGCTAGTCTGGGGCGATTCATTTGCCATGGCACTGGTTCCCGGCTTGGCCACGACAGTCGGAGAAGCCGGACTGGCTCAGCTCACGATGAGCGGATGCTTCCCCGCCATTGGCATTGCTGCATTCTCGAAGGCGTCAGCGTCGCCCTATTCCCATGCCTTCGGCGAGGACTGTATTCGTTTCAATGACAGTGTTTTGGCTATCCTGAAAAATCGACCGGAGATCAGGACGGTTGCCATTTCAAGCCCTTTTGATGCCCCTGTATCGAGCGAATTTGTGCTGCTTAAGAGGAGCGGTGATACTTTCACGGAGAACGAGGTCTCTCTGGATGTAGCCGTCGAGGGCATCAAGGCTCTCGTCGAAGCCGTTCGAGCCCTGGGCAAGCGAGTGGTTGTTGTTACTCCTCCGCCAGTCGCAAGTTTCGATATCGGCGATTGCCTTGAGCGAAAGGCACGGGGAAGCGTTATTCTCGGGCGCTACAGCGACTGTAAAATATATGTCAGCGAATACCGCCGGTTCCGATCCCGCACTCTCGAGCTGTTGAACCAAGTGGCCTTGAAGGCTGGCGTAGAGGTGGTTTCTTACCACGACTTTCTCTGCGACGACACAACATGCAGGACCGAGATCGACGGCAAATTCCTTTACCGAGATAGCGGTCACCTTTCCTATGAAGGATCAGAGACCATCGCTCGTCAGACAAAACTTGCTCAAAGGCTGATCAGCGCTGCTCGTTAAAGCATGTTGGCAAATGGAAATCCTTCCAGTGACGAGGGAATGTAGTGCGCACCCTGGCGCCGAAACAAAAACCGATAGGAGACAAGATGCCAGATCAAATCGCAGATAACGTCATCGCCATGATCAAGAAAAGCGCCGCATCTAACGGCGCCGATTCCGCCTTGGGCCATGACGAAATAACAGCTGCAACCGAACTGACGTCGCTAGGGATCGATTCATTGGGACTGGCAGATATCCTCTGGGACATCGAGGAGGCCTACGGCATCAAGATCGAGGTTAGCACAGTCGATGACTGGTCAAATCTCCAGAGTGTCGGCGATCTGGTTGAAGCCGTCCGCGGCTTGGCCGCTAAGGAGGTTTGAATGGAAAGGCGTGTCGTCATTACCGGAATTGGTGGGCTGTGCGGGCTAGGAACCGACGCCGCCTCCATCTGGAAAGCAATGCGTGAAGGACGTTCGGCTATCGGACCCATCGCCAATTCAGAACTTCATGAGTTGAAAGGCATGATCGGCGCCGAAATCAAGGCGTTGCCGGAGCATGACATTAACCGCAAGCAATTAGTCTCCATGGACCGCTTCAGCTTACTCGCGGTGATTGCCGCACGCGAAGCCGCAAGACAGGCCGAACTCTCCATTGATGAAGGAAACACCTATCGCATCGGCGCAACAGTGGGCGTCGGCGTCTGTGGCTGGGATGCGATTGAAGAAAACTACCGTGCTATGCTTTTGAACGGCGCGAAGCGCGCTGCCATCCTCACTGCACCTAAGGTTATGCCGAGTGCGGCTTGCGCTCAGGTCAGCATGAGCCTCGGCTTGCGCGGGCCGGTCTTCGGCGTCACGTCCGCTTGTGCCTCGGCCAACCATGCGATCGCTTCGGCGGTGGATCAGATTAGACTTGGCCGTGCTGACGTAATGCTCGCCGGCGGCAGCGATGCGCCGCTTGTGTGGGGCGTGCTGAAGTCATGGGAAGCACTGCGCGTACTTTCACCGGATACCTGCCGGCCCTTCTCGGCTGACAGGAAGGGGGTGGTGTTGGGTGAGGGTGCGGGCATGGCCGTGCTGGAAAGCTATCAGCATGCCGCACGGCGCGGTGCCACAATTCTTGCTGAGATCGCCGGTGCTGGCCTCTCCGCTGATGCGTTCGACATCGTCGCGCCTGAGGTCGAAGGGCCGGAGGCGGCGATGCGCGCCTGCCTTTCTGATGCCGGGCTGAATGCCGAGGATGTGGACTACCTAAACGCGCATGGCACTGCCACCAGGGCCAACGATCAGATCGAAACTGCGGCGATCAAGCGCGTCTTCCGTCATCATGCCCACTCAATGTCCGTCTCTTCCACCAAGTCCGTTCACGCGCATTGCCTCGGCGCAGCGAGCGCCCTCGAAATGATCGCCTGTGTGATGGCGATCCGCGAGGGCGTCGTGCCGCCGACCGCAAACTATCGTGAGCCAGACCCCGATTGCGACCTCGACGTTACTCCCAATGAGCCGCGCGAGCGCAAGATACGCGTAGCGCTGAGCAACGCTTTTGCCATGGGCGGCACGAACGCAGTTGTGGCATTCAAGCTGGTATAGCAGGACAGACGCTTCACCGTCTGACTTTTAATATGCCATGCTTAACTCCAATCCTGGTAAACCGACCGATGGCTGCCGCGCTCATGGCCGGGCGATTTGGGCCATGCCTTTACACTTCCTGGCGGAAGCACGGCATCGCTCTCGCATCTCTTGACGGCTTCTTCCCGAACGGTTTCCACGGCTTCGTTGCCGGTTTCCAGATTGCGGCGTTTGTTTTGACTCGTTGAAATGACCGCCGCTGAGAAGACGCGGTCCGCAGCAACCTGCCAAAGGTGATCCATTCGATTCCGGCCCGCGTCGCGCTAACGCGCCAGAGCGGTTAACAGTGTCACACCTTCGACAATGTCGGAAACAGGTCAAGACACATGGCGGTCATCTCATTGTTTTAAAATGATGTTCTTGGTCTGGCACGGATCATGCTGAACCGTCCGAATGCCGTTGCGCCAAGGAGAAGGAACAACCATTCAGGATCGGCCTCGCAAGAGGTGTCACCGCGAAGACTGTGATTTGCGCGCGACGCTTAAGGCCTGCGCCCCGGCCCGGGCGACCGATGCTTCCTCAATGGCATGATTTACCTGTGCGAGACGTTCCCCCGCACTCACACCGAGAGGAGAGGCCGTTGTGAGCTTTCTTGAAACCAGTTTGGAGCTGTTTCAGCAAAAATATGCGCCAGACTTAGGTCCTGAACAATACGCTCACCACACTGGACTTGACCGGAACGGTAATTCGATGAGTGGCGCATTGTTATGGGCTAAAGCTGAAACTCAGAGAATGAATAATGCGCTCGTCACTGGTACAGCCAACATGGTGGATGCTGAGATTAAGTTGGCTCAAAAACTTCAGCAGAGAGTGAGAGATTATGTCCAATGGTATCATCAGGGCGAGCGATCTCGTAGTGGGGTGTCGATTCTGGACTATGGCCCCGGAACAGTGCGAGCATTCCAACACAAGACGCTTCCCCTTGTAACAAGCTTGTGCGGCGAGACCTCACGTTGCATACTGGTCGATCGGTCGAACGAGTTCCTCTGCGACATCAGGCAATTGCCGTCTGCTTTCGGGTTGAGAATCGAATTCATACGCCACGATATATTCTCTGGGCGACGCTATTTTTTCGGTGATGAGGCAGCATTTGTAGTCATGTTTGGCCGGACATTTGGGAATCTTGCCGCTTCCATAAGTGAAACCCCCCCCGTAGAGGCTGTCGTCCAGGCGCTGAAGAAAATATCGAACAGCGCTAAGCGGTGCTGGGTCGCGATCTCAATTGGCTCAGATCTGAGGAAAGATGTCGCGAAGTCCTACTATGAAGCGCATCCAGATTTTCAGCTAAACGTTTTCTACAGAATGAAAGCAGAGTTACCTATCGACGATAATTTTGATCCAGAGGTATTTGATTATGAGGCAGATATTAAAGGTGATGATAAATTTATGCAGGTAATACATACTGCGATCGTAAAAAGGAATTCGACATTTTATCTTAAAGATAAAAGTATTAAATTATTAGATGGTGATCGGCTGCATCTAAAGAACTCGTTTTCTTTTTCAGAGGCGTTTTTCAAAGAATGTGCGCACCTCGCAGGGCTTGCGTCGATTGATGTCCTTTCAGACAACGCCGGCTCAGACATTCACGTGTTCGAAAAGGCGACTTAAAGCTTGACAGAGAATAATCAGAGGCGAGTTGTCGAGAGATTATAAGCGAAGGAACAAAAGGCCGGTGGCCCGTCAAATAACGGAAAATCAGTCAGCTGATCAGCTTGATGGTCATTATGTTTATTACAACAGTAATCAATCTTATTTGTGCGGCTTCTTCCCGCCGGGCGGCCATGGGATTGACCGATATATAGGCGGCAATGATCGCACGATGGCATCGGGAGCTGTGATAATGGTGTTTCCCGGCTTGGCGGATTTCGCTTCATAATAATTGCACTCGCATCGAACGCGATTTCGCGGCCGCCGGCGAGCGCGCCCGCGAGGCCGGATTCAAATCGCTGACGCTGCATTTCGCGCACGGCGATCTCCCTCAGAGTTTTCTGTCCATTCACTCCATCCGGCGCGACTGCGAGCATGGCGGCACCGCCGAAAATCGCACCCGGTTCACGGTCAAGACGCGCGCCGCCTGCATCGGCCGCGTCGAGATGCGTCAGGAGTACATCGCGCTCGTCAGGCGTGCAGCAGGTCGTGTCGCTTTGCCCTGTCCGATGTACGACATTGTCGGACATGCGAGACAGCCGATTCGATCAGTTACGTTGTATCAAAAGAGTTTTTCCGTTGGCACGCATATTGCGTCCAGGCATTTGCAGACGCGACACGACCAACGATAATCGCGCGGAGATGTCGAAATGTTAGCACAATTCTTTCTGCCGGGACCTACGTCCAGCCATCCTAGAGCAGAACGCTCCAGATGCAGAAGAAGGAAGCGCCAAAAGGCGAGGGCGCACAGGCGCATTTGCCGCGGTTGTACCCGCACCGGCGGGACGAGGGCACCGAGCAAACCCTCGCCGCTGTCACGACCTCCGATCATAAGCGGCTTTTGGCGCGCGGCAATTGCCATCGCCGTGGGGGAGCGATCGATGCCGACGCGCTCAAGTGCGATCTGGATCAGATGTTCAGCGGGCTGCCCGCCGAACCCTCCCTAATGCCGTCGCTGAAACCGCGCCGAAGCTGGGGCACGAAATTTGCAACCAGGTGCAGCGCCTTGGCTGCTTGGTCCAGACTCTTGCAACTGTAGGACCTAAATCATGGCTGACTCTACGGACCTCGTCCCGTTCCGCCAACGTATCGCCGAGGCACTCCCTTCGGCCAACATTCCAACCCTGCTACTCCTTCTGTACCAGTTCACAGGACAAGAGTACTGGTTAAATCCGCCGTTTATTCCCGTGAAGAGTCGCTGGGACGAAAACGATTCCGGCGGCTTAGCGATCGAATTGCAGACGGACGTTCGCGATGCAGCGCTGGCCGCCATCATGGCTTGGCGCCAGGGGGCACACGTCGCCAAGCCGGACCTGTCGGCAGAAGAGTTGATCCGTATGCTAACTATGTCAGAGGCCGAGCCTATTCCGCCGGAATACGCTGACATGATGATCCACAAGCTGCGGAGGTATTCAGGCGCGGTTCCCGATCCGGTGTGCTTGCCGGAGGACTTCCACGTACTGATCATCGGGGCCGGTATGTCCGGGTTAGCAGCAGCAATTCGGTTACGACAACTGGGCGTTTCCTACATCCAGATCGAAAAGCAAGATCGTACCGGCGGGGTCTGGCACTCACATTACTACCCTGGCTGCGGAGTAGACACGCCCGGACATCTCTATTCCTACACTTTTGCCGGTGGCAACTGGAGCAAGTTCTTCCCGTTGCAGCAGGAAATCGACGACTATTTCAACCGCGTTGCCCGCGAATTCGGGATCGAGAGTTCAATCCGCTACAGCACGGAGTGCCTTGTCACTCGCTATGACGAAGAGAGCCGGACTTGGCATTCCCGGTTACGCCTGCCCGACGGTACGGAAGAAACCCTTGTGACCAATGTGGTGATTTCGGCCGTGGGAGGCTTCACCACGCCGAAATGGCCGAGTATTCCGGGTCTGGGTGACTTCGACGGCCCGGTGGTCCACACCTCGAAATGGGATCCAGAGGTTACTCTTGATGGCAAACGCGTAGCTGTAATTGGTAATGGGGCCTCGGCAATGCAGGTTGTTCCGGCCATCGCAGATCGAGTGAGTGCCCTGACGATCTTCCAGCGGTCACGCCAATGGGCGGCGCCCTTCCCGAAATTTCGAATGCCGGTTCCGGAGCCGGTGCAGTTCTTGCTCCGCGAGGTGCCACACTACGAATGGCTCTACAGGCTCCGGCTGAGTTGGATTTTCGACAGTCAAGTGCACGCGGCCCTGCAGAAGGACCCGGCGTGGCCGCATCCCGATCGTTCTGTGAATGCGGTAAACGACGGCCACCGCGAGACTTATACTCGATATATCGAAGAACAGCTGGCCGGACGCCCCGACCTTCTGGCCAAGGTCATCCCGCCGTACCCGCCATTCGGCAAGCGGATGCTCCTAGACAACGGCTGGTACAAGACCCTACTCAAGCCGCATGTTAAACTGGTAGACAGCGCCGCCGCGCATGTTGAAGGCAAGTCGATCCATGGGATAAATGGCGACACGCATGAGGCAGACGTTCTCATCGTCGCCTCGGGCTACGATATAACACGCTTCTTACTTCCGGTTCAGGTGATCGGACGCAACGGCGTGACAGTACGTGAGGTCTGGAACGATGACGACTGCCAGGCTTATCTTGGAACCGTAGTGGCGGGCTTCCCGAACTTCTTCATGCTCTACGGCCCCAATACGGCGCTCGGCCACCGCGGCAACTTCATCTTCACGATCGAAAGCCAGATCGATTACGTGCTGAGCATTCTGCGCCAGATGGGAGAGAAGAAGCTCGTCGAGGTGGAATGCCGGCAAGACGTATATCACCGCTACAATCGGACGATCCAAGAGATGCACCAGGACATGATCTGGAGCCATCCCGGCATGTCCACCTATTTCCGCAACGACCGAGGGCGAATCGTAACGAACAGCCCTTGGCGCCTGATCGACTATTGGAAGCTGACGAAGGAGGCGGATCTCGGTGACTACCGTACCCTGGCCATATCGGCTCCCGACCGGTTTGAGAGGGCGGTCAACGGCTCATGACTATTCAGCTTTGCTAGCTTAAAAAACCGTTGGTCTTGAACGGATTCGAACTGCGGACACCCTCATGCGCTTGCCGGCCGTTTTGAGATGACCATTCCGGGCATTGGGCCGTTGTCGTTTTGGGCTCTGGTCAGCACGATCGACGTACCTGGACGCTTTAAAAAATCCAAAGCTGTTGGCACTTACGAGTTCGGCGTCAAGGTCTCCGTTGCAACGACACTCAACCGATCGAAAGGCGGCCTGTTCGTCACCCACATTCAAGCCTTGCCCGGAAAACCCTATGACGGCCACGCACTCGAAACCGTCATCCCGACCATCGAGGCGCAGCTCGGCGCAACGCTTTCCCGTATCATCGCAGATGCCGGATACAAAGGTCACAACGCCCGGCAAGCCACCGCGTCAAGGTCTATACCGCAGGCCAGAAACGCGGGCTGTCACCATAGGCCAGCTCTGTTTGCGGTTAATGGTCGATCGCTCCTGAGGATTGAGCGGTACAAACGTGCGCTGCTCCACAACTCGCCGGGTTGCGCCCGATCAACTTGGCAATCATGTCTTCGATGGATCTCTTGCTGAGATGTAATCATCTCCGGCCACGTCCTCGAGTCGCAGGGCTACGTTTGAAGGCAATCGGCTCGCAATCGTTGACGCATCCGTTTCCTGCCCGGCAGTCTCGTGGCGTGGCCCGTTCCGGCGCCCGAGCCGTTTCAGTGCCTCGAGCAGGTCGTCGACGAAGGTGAAGATGACCGGGATGACAATAAGGCTGAGCAGCGTCGACGTTGTTACGCCGCCGATCACCACAATGGCCATCGGCTGCCGGAAACTTGTATCGCCTCCCGTCAGGCTGAGAGCAACCGGAAGCATGCCCGAGCCCATGGCGATGGTGGTCATGACAATGGGACGCCCGCGCTTGTGGCAGGCATCGACGAGAGCATCGAACCTCCCCATTCCCTGGCGGCGCAAGGTGATCGCGCATTCGACGAGAAGGATCGAGTTCTTCGTCACCACTCCCATGAGCATCAGCAGCCCGATGACGACCGGCACGGAGAAGCTAGTTCCGGTCATCAGCAGCGGCAGGAGTGCGCCTCCGAGCGAAAGCGGGAGGGCCATGAGGAGGGTGAACGGCTGCAGGAAATCGTGGAAAAGCAGGACCAGCACTGCATAGATGCACAACACGCCGATTGCCATTGCAAGCGCGAAGCTTTGGAACAGTTCCAAACTGCGCTGAAGTTCGCCTTGTTTCATGAGCGTGACGCCCGCCGGCAGGTGCTCAAGAGCCGGAAGCGCCTTTGCCTCGCGATAGAGGTCGCCCAGGATACGGCCGTTGAGTTCAACGGAAAGAGTCACGATACGCATTCGATCGATGCGGTTGATCTCGGAAGGACTCCCGCCGATACGGATGTCAGCGATTGATCCGAGATCGACGCTGCCGTGGGTTCCGGCCACCCTTATGTTCCTAATGCCGTCGAGATTTTTGCGTGCCTGGGGCTTGAACCGGACGACGATAGGGATTTGCCGCTGAGGCAGATTGAGCTTTGGCAGGGCGGAAGAGTAGTCCCCATGTGTCGCCACGCGCGCGGCTTCCGCGATGTCGCTTGACGTCACCCCGAGTGCGGCTGCGCGTACAACGTCCGGGATGATCTGAACCTCGGGCGCCTGCCGCGAGGCGGTCGACGTCACCGCTCCGATATCGTTGAGCGTACGGAGTTGCTCCTCAAGCGCCTTGCTTGCTTCGTCAAGGGCATTGGAGTCATCGCTGGCGAGGGTGATGTCGAGCTGCGTTCCGTTGCCGCCGCTACCGACCGCGACCCGTACGCCGGGGAGCACCGAGAGGGCCGACCGGATGTCGTTTTCGATCTCTGACTGCTTGCGGTTTCGTTCGTCAATGGGCGTCAGCATGACGACGAGCTTGGCCGTTCCGATACTTCTGGTGGTGGTGACCTCGGGACCACTACCCGTCGATGCCGAACCGACCGACGAGAAGACATGCGTCACCTCGCCAAGCGTGCTTATGATGTCCGCCGCCTTCTTGGTTGTTGCGTCCATTTGGTCGATGGTGGCGCCGGGCTGCTGGGTCAACGTCACCTCGGTCCGTGCGTCGTCGGCAGCCGGCAGGAAGCCCGATTTCAGGAAGGGGATGGTGTAAAGCGAGAGTGCGACGAAGGCTGCGATCACGAAGACCGTTTTCTTCCTGTGGTTCAAAGACGCCTTCACAATCGCAATGTAGGCACGCATGATTCGCCCATCCTTTTCCTCGGTGGGATGCGGCTTCATGAGATAGGCGGCCATCATCGGCGTTAGTAGACGCGCAACGACCAAGGAGGCGAGTACAGCGACTGCGGCGGTGATGCCGAACTGGCGGAAGAGCAACCCTGGTATGCCGCCCATGAATGCCGTGGGCAGGAAGACCGCGACGAGCGTGAGCGTGGTCGCGATCACTGCTAACCAGATCTCATTGGCCGCTTCGAGGGCGGCATCAATCGGCCGTTTGCCCATCTGGAGGTGGCGAGCGATATTTTCGATCTCGACGATGGCATCGTCGACAAGGATGCCGACCACCAACGACAGTGCAAGCAGAGTAATGATATTGAGACTGAAGTCAGCGAGGTACATGGCGAGGAAGGTCGGTATGATCGACAATGGCAGTGCCACGGCCGACAAGATGGTTGCGCGCCAATCCCGCAGAAAGAGCCAGATGACCACGATGGCGAGGATCGCCCCCTCGAACAACATGTGCATCGAACCATGATAGTTGTCGAGGATCGATCCGACGGTGCTGTAGACTTCATCAATCTGCACGTCGGGATGTTCGGCGGCGAACTGTGCCATCGCGTTATCGACGTCGGCGGCGACGCCGGTGTCGGAAAACCCGTTCGAGCGGTTGATCGCGACAGCGATCACGGGCTGGCCGTCAAGATAGGCAAGTGAGGACCGGTCTGCGAAGCTGTCAGTGATGGAAGCGACATCGTCGAGACGGACCTGCTGCCCGTTGGCCAGCGGAATTCGGAGCCCCTTGAGGTCTTCGACAGACGCCACGGCGCCGAGCGTCCGCAGAGTTTGGCGCGTGCCGCCGATTTCTCCCAGGCCACCCGACGTATCCGCTTGGACCGACTTCAACTGTGCCGAAACAGTCGCTGCAGTGATCCCGAGCGAGGCCATCGTCGCCGGATCGAGGTCGACATGAACCTCGCGGTCGATGCCGCCGAATCGGCTCACCTGTCCCACTCCCGGTACCGACAGAAGGACCTTCGTCATATCGTTGTCGATAAACCAGGAAAGCTCGGTCTCATTAAGGTGGGACGAACGGACCGCGTAGGTGACCAGCGCAGTGCTCTGCAAAGTAACTTTGGTGACGCTCGGCGTCTGCATTTGCGCCGGCAGATCCGCCTTTGCACCGTCCACGGCGTTACGGACCTCGTTCAACGCCTCGTTGCTGTCCTTCTCCAGCTCGAAGGAGGCGGTGATCGAGACAGTTCCGTCGGTGATCGTCGTCGTGATGTGGTCGAGATGGCTCAGCGACGCGAGTTGGTCCTCGATCACTCGGGCAACCTCCGTCTCGAGTTGCGTCGGCGACGCGCCCCCGAGTGTCGCGGTGATGCTGATCCTCGGAAGGTCCATATCGGGGAAGTATTGGATCGGCAGGCGCTTGAACGCCAGCAGTCCGCCGATGGTAAGCATTGCGAAGAGCAGTATCGCCGGTATGGGTTTGCGGATCGACCATGCAGAGAAATTCATCAGTTTTTCGCCGCAATATTCACGAGGTCGTTGTCCGACAGAAACGCACCGCCCGACGTCACGACTTTCGACGACCGGTCTATGCCGGAGAGCATCTCGACTTCGCCATTGTTGCGACGGCCCGTTTCCACCCGGACCCGTTTTACCCGCTTGTCCTCGTCGGCTGTGAAGACGTAGCTTATCCCATCATGGAACACGATTGCCGTCTCGGGAATCGTCAGCGCCGGCGTGGTCTGCAGTTCGATGCTGCCCGTGACGTAAAGGCCGACGCGCGGACGGACGTCGGCGGGAAGCGCGACATAAACGATTGCGCGGCTGGTATTCGTGCTGATCGAAGGTCCCACAAGCCTCACTTTGCCATGAATGGGGTGGCCGTCCGGCCTATTGATCTCGACGCTCAATCCTCCGGAAATACGCCCAAGGTAGTGCGCCGAAACCTCCGCCTGCCATTCGACACGCTGCTGGCGGACCAGGCGGAACAGCTCGGTGCCGGCGGAGACGACTGCGCCGAGCTCGGCGGAGCGCGAGGTGATAAGGCCGTCGTCAACGGCGACGATGGTTGATTGGCTAAGCTTGATCTTTGCGCTGTCGAGTGCCGCCTCTTCGGATTCAAGGCTTGCGGTTGCCGTCTGCTCATCGGCCAGATATTCGACGATCTTCTCGTCGGAAAGGGCGCCCGAAGGACGAAGCTGCCGAGCGCGGTCCGCATTGGCCTTGGCCTTCGTCAGATTTGCCTTGGCGGTCACGACGGCCGCTTCCTGTTTACGAAGGTCGGCGAGCACGCTGTCCTTAGAAAGCTGGACGAGCGCCTGCCCCTTTGTGATAGTGGATCCGACATCGGCAAGCACATCGGTTATGCGCAGGCCGCTCGTCTCGGAGGCGATGATTGCTTCCTGCCACGGTTTCAGCCAGCCGCTCGCAGGAACGGTTTCCGGCCATTCGCGTTGCGCCGGCGTCACCAGTGAGACGGTAAGGGCGGGTGCTGCGGGCTGATCCGCCATGGCACACCGGAAGGGAAGCAGTGCTAAGCAGACCAGGACGGGGGCGAGTGGGATAAACGGCTTTCTCAACGATGAATCCTCGTGGTTCACGGCACCGGTACATTGCCAATCCGCGCCAGCGCGATGGAGTTGTTCTTCGCTTGATCGCGCGGATATGGGGGTGGGGCCTTGATGCCCCACGACCGGATGTCGCCCTGTCCACGAGTAGAGCCTCGAGCCTCTTGAACCCGGGGGAGAACGTCGGGCGGGCGTGCTGGTTGGACGCGGGCGTTCAGCGTCTGTAGCCCGGAGGGCAGGCTGGTCAGGCGCAGGGATGACAGATTCAGCGCTCCATGGACATCGCCGGTCTCTACCCACGCTCTGATTCTTCTCACCGCTTCTTGCCGGCCCTCGTATTCCCCCGGAACCTCCTCGGCAATGCAGGCTTCCAGGATCTCGTCCAGCCCGCGGCGGGGCGCGGCGTGAAGGTTCGTGGGATCGTCGGCGGCGTCGACGGAGGACGTCCGCGCTTCGGCGGGGGGCGGATCAGCTAGGGCGGAAACACCTCGCCGGCAGCGTTGGTTGGAATTGTTACCTTCGCCCGACCGGGCCTGCCCTGTGTTCATCATTGCTGTCTTTACGGTAGCGCTATCAAGAGAGTGCATGCTAGTTTCCGCCGACCACTCCTCCCAATGGATCTCGGAGCCAGCCACGGACAATAACTGCAAAGATCCACCTTCGGGATCACCTCTCTTCATGCAACACGCCGTAGCATGGGCATAATCGATTGTTTGGATGGAATTCATCGATGCTATGGATAGATCAGGTAAGATGTCCGCCATCAGTCCGCCTGATCGCTGCGGTGGTCGATCGCCACAAGCCCTGCCAAGCCGACCGGGCGATCTCGGTCATTTGCGGTCGAGCCGTGGGGCCTAACCAAGGCCTTGTGGCACTCGCCGTGATAATCTGCCGCCACAGCCGGCCGCGCGGGCATCGACCTCCGTCACCCCGCCAAGTCCAGCGTTTCGAAGTGAAAAGGGCCGCGTACGCGGGTAGAAAAGCGCTCAGCTGCATCGAGGTCTATCACTAGCCTTCCGCGAGGCGGGCCGTGTGAAGATACCAAGAGCGCGCCCAGCTATTTTGCTCCCGCATCCGCAGGCGGCAAAGCCGTCCCGTCCGGGCATAGCCGACGAGGAAGGTGCCACCGCGCTCGGCCTCGTTGTGCCGCTGTGCGCAGCCACCATCTTTCAGGCATTGGCGAAGCGCGTTGACGAACTCCGGCACCAGAAAGGCATAGACATCAGTTTCGGGATCCCTCTTTGGCGGCTTGAAGGAATGCCCCAAAAGCTGGCCGATCCAAACGAAGTCGTAAAGCCGAAGATGAACTCCTGTCGGCCCGATGTCGACCTTCGCCGAAGGTCCATCGTGTCCGAGGCCGGCCACAATTGTGCACCGTCGGAAGGCTATCGATGATAGCGATAGATCTCGCCCGGCCCGGAGCGAAGATTAGCGCTCCTCGCATCAGCAACCTTGAACGACGCAGACCTTACTTCGCGTCGGGAGAGGGAGCGCACCTGCCGGCCCAAACTGACCAAAGTTTTCAAGGGCCGGATTGACGGGATTTCTATCGTACTCCGAAGCCTCCGGTCTCGGACGCTTTTCCATTATACTTTTGGAAAAGAACCGAGGCCTCGCTCGAAACCTGCAAGCTCAATATCATCAAGCTCTAAGAGCGTGTTACTGCAGAATTGCCCACGATGCCCCAGGACGGCCTCCTCTGGGTTGTGACGATGATGTCATGGCGTTCACGGACTTAACATCGAATCACGACCTCATCGATCATTTGAGGTGGGTCAATCCTGGCCGGCAAGCCGCTTCTCGTAGAAGATCACTGCATATCCGTGCAACATCCCTTCCCTGCGGCGGACATAGCCAGCCGTCTCATAAACTCTTTGAGCCCCCACTTGGATCTTTGTCGTGTCGAGCTTTATCCACTTGAATCCAAGAGCAACGGCTCGCGATTCCAATTCACGAAGAAGCCTCCTTCCGAGCCCTCGTCGTTGAAAGGCGGGATCGACCCGCATACGTTTCAGCTCTGCGACATCGTCGTCAACAGGTTTCAATCCGCCCATAGCAGCGAGTTGGGGGCCAATATGCGCAACTATGAAGTCTCCGCCTGACGCGATGTATACTTCTCCGACATTGCGTAAATCATCCTCCCAGAATCTTTCCGGACCACGCACACCAACAGCCTCAGATGCGCTCCTATGCAGATGCCATACATCATCGGCATCCCCTGACTCAAACCGACGAAAGATCACTTCGTCTTGAGACATCGAACATCACCTTTCTCGTGTCGGACGCCTGCGCGTCTGGCATCGTGATATGTTTTTACCTAGGCAAATACCGCCGTTATCTTTGATGCGCCGCCGTTAACAGCCGCTGTGAAAGCACAGCCTCGACACTTTCCGAAGCTTCAACTCCGACAACTGGACGACCCGGTTCAACCGTATATTTCAAAGCCGTACCGCGGTGCATCCGGGTAAACCGATCCAACGCACAAACACAGGACGCGCGCAGCTTTCTGATTTCACTGCCGTGGCGCTCCATGACGGGCGAGATGGTTGCAAACTTAGGAAAGTCCGCTTTCCCTTCTAGCCAGCTTGGCTGGAGCCCCGCGCTGCCCTTGTCTGGTGACAACCAGCGGAATACTTCCTGAATGCAACCTTGCGGATAGTATTCTGACAGCCGATATATATCCATGTAAAATTGCGGTTTCTGATGGAAGAGTTCTTCACCGATCAATAGCACCGACACCGCCACGATCCGGGCAGAAAAACGGCCGCTCGGGCCCAGCCTATCCTTGTAGGGGTTTTTTCCGTAAAACACCCGAAATTGGCCAAATAGATCGGGCGACATGCGTTCATTAAAACGTGCTAGAACACAAACTGCTGCCTCAAGGCGCTCCACGCATACCGCAAGACATTGACGCGCGTCCGCCCCGACGGCGTCACGCATCTCGAGTAGAGCGTCCATTGCTGACTGCAATTCACTTTCAATGAGGAGATGGCCCAGGCAAAAATCTCGCTCCTCGACCCCGGCCGAGCCGAGGCAATATACGCGTGGATCGCTCTGCAACGGATTCGTAAGGATCATATCTTCATAGGAAAGGACATCAATGCTAGGCTGCCGCTGACAGCTTACGCGCGCAAGCTGCCTCAGCGCTCCTCCCACTGTCAGCTCGGCATCGACGGGATGAAGGCCGGCAAACGCAGACATCTGATAAGCACAATTGACGAGATACTGGATATCTGTCTTAGCGACCCCGAACTCGGGCTGCGGTAGGTTCAGCAGCTGCGCCTTATAGTCCGTCTCCGCAATCATTGCGTTAATGCTACGCCCAAGCGCCTTAACCGCTTCATCGGGTCGTTCACTGGCTTTGATCTCCGCAATACAGTGCGGCAGTTGATCACTGACAAAATTGCTGAGAAGCCCCAACGGGCGCTTTCGCTCCCGGCGATCAATGCTATCGGTTAGATGAGAAAATATCTCCTGCGTCCGACAAGGCGGCTGTTCCGGCACGGAAAAGGGCAACTTGGTGACCATTGACGAGCACCCCGACTTCACCGAAAGATAGCTTGCATTTCTGCACTTGATCCGTATCTTGCCGCCGGCGAGTAATCGTGTTTTTCGAGCAGATCAGTTCGTTTGTCTGTTATTCTGCTATCGTTGTACGCGACTCGCTCAAGCACATTATCCGAGAAAAATAGCAGCGATACAGCGCCCGAATTGATAATGCCGGCAGCAGTCAAAGAAAGCACGCCATCGTTTGAGATGCAGGCGAGTCCCGCCTCCCTTAATATTTGAAGCTCGCGGCCAAAGTATTTTTTAATCGACACCCCAAATTCTCGCTCGAAGCGGGAGAGTGGCACTCCGCTGCTTCGCAAGGCAAACATTAATGTTCTGCGTATGAGATCGTCTTGCGACAGTACAGCACCTTTCCACACTGGTTTTTCGCCCGCTTCAACTCTAGACAGATATCGATCTAAATCCGCCTCGTTATAGAACTGGCACTGACTCATGTAGCCAAATCCGCCAACCCCAAACGGGACGAGATTATTGTCGTTCCAAGAATCGTATTTACGACGCTGTTGAACGGAATGCGGCTGCGGCCTCTTAGTCCAGTAGAAGATCGGCCCATGTCGATAGCCAAGGCTCGTGAGGATGTGCTCCGCCATAAAATGCATTATGATGCGCTCCTTAGCGCCCGCGAATTGATATCGTCCTCTCGCCAATTGGTGGGCTATGGGGTCCGTCGATTTAAACATTAATGGGAATATATTGAATTTCTCAATTCCCATATCCACGAGGCCGATAACGGAGTCGTACCAGCTCCGGAGCGTTTGCTCCGGCAGCCCATACATCAGGTCAAGGGATAGATTCTCGACGCCCATCTCGTTAAGTAATTTTACGAGTTGGATCACCTCATCCGTACCATGCCCGCGGTTTAATACGCGCAAAATATTTCGATCTAGTGTTTGAACACCCAGAACGAAGCGGTTTACGCCGCCTCTAAGTAGAGTGGATACGCGATCCGCAGCATCCGCATGCTTTACAAGTGAGGGATGCAATTCAAAACTTACTTCGGATTTCGATAAATCAAAGCGCTTGTTGATCATATCAAATAGCGTTTTTAGTTGGTGGTTGGTCAAAAACGAGGGCGTGCCACCCCCGAAAAAAGCAGTCTCAATAGCTCTGCCATCAAGCGCCGCATCTGACCAACTCATCTCTTTATTTAAGGCCGCCAAATATCGTTCCACTCGCTCGGACGATGGATTGATTTCCTTGGCGAAGTGGCAAAAGGTGCAATACTGATTACAGAAAGGGATGTGGAAATAGAGGTCAATTGACGATGCAACCTGGGCCAACAACTGTTCGCCATTCAGGTCGCCCATTGCCTTGAGAGGAGGATATGTGCCGACGAGATAATCGTTGTGTGTGTCAAGGTGCAAGTTTTGCGACCTCAACATATCTAAATTGATGTCGTACGAGCGGTCGATCGCAAATTCCAGGGCCTCGGAATAACTCGGCGCGTACATTTCTTTAGGACTCCTTTTGGCTTCTGTGTGAAGGCAATGCGTGATGGCAGTTGCGTTCGCGCTGCATCGCTGTCTTCTGCTTGGGCGAACAGCGCATTTCGATCAGTAATCCGGATTCGTTGGCTCCCCGTCGACGCGACAAAAGTCAGGCAGGAACGCGCTCAATAATGCAGCGTCCATGGCATTGATTGGATCAATTGAGGGAAAGTTCATTTGAATCCCTGCGGCGGCTGGAAGACCGCACGTGGTCGTGCGGATCCTTTACGGTGTCACTGCAATAGACGTGCCAACAAAGACTTTTGTGCAGGCCCTGCTCGAAAGACGAGAAACCAGTGCATCGCGTCGCCGCGTCGACGGAATACTTGCGCCTCAGCGTCGGCTTTCGAACATACACGTCTTCAACCGGACATGGCTGAACACGACATGTCGATACCGGATCCATACTTCCCCGGAAGTGGGTTCTAAGTAAGCGCGAGTTTCGCTGCACCTTTTGTTCTTGTCGCATGGCTTTGTCCACCTGTTGAGACACAACGTGATGATTGATGAGAGCGAGCCAGAGAGGAAGCTGAAGGTGAGGTTCGTGCATGCGATCGAACCTACGCTAGTGCTCCGATGGTATGGAGTTCACTTGCTGGAATGGAGAGGTCGTCCGGCTCGCCTTATCATCGATGCATTCGACCGTGAGATTATCGCCTGGGCGGCTGTCGCCAATACCGGTGATGCCGATGTTCATCTTGAATTCCGATCCAGCGCCGCAGCGCTTATGTTGACTCCGTCTTTCACTTAGCCGAAAAGAACTTGCTTAAAGAGGTTGATAACTGATGGCTGACGAGAACAATTCGGATTCCACTACCGATGTCGTAGAGACCGATGCGCCGGCAAAAACCGCGGCGCCTAAAAAGCAACGCGCACCACGGCGTCTGAAGGAAACTGCCGAAGCAATGGTGGCCACATCACTCGCGAAGTTGCCCAGGGGTCGCAAGAAGCGTAGCCAACAAGCCGGAGAAACGAAGCCGACGCCCGTCGAAACGCAAGTTGCTGGAAGGAGCACGGCGAAGGACGTCATCAGGGACACCGGAAGAAAAAGGACGGCAAAGCAAATCGAGCGATCGGCTAAGGCGCCTCTTCCGGCAATCGATGAGATGGCGGATCTTATTCAGCTTGAAGAAGAGAATAAAGGGCTCCGTAAAACCCTGGCAGATAAGCTTCGCGCGGAAAATGCCGACCTGCGCAAGCGGCTCGGGCTCGATTGATCGGTTGCGAGATCGACCTCAGCCACTACATATTCGGTCGGAGAGACATTCGCCGGGCTCAGGTCGCGAGCCCGGATCTGAAGCTGCGGCAACGTCGTGGTAGGGGATTGCTCGAGGTTGAAGCACTATGAGATCACCATGGAAATTTCTTGCGCAATTGACGTCGCAGCGACGGCCGGCAGAAACACGAGAGAGTTCAATTGGGCGTGAAGCCGATACCGAGGCAAGCGAAAGCGAAGCGCAACAATCGTCGGCGCTTCCGTTAAATCCAACGGAAGCATCCCATGGATCTGAGCACAATGAAAACCGATCTGCTCAGCTCATGGCGATCACGACTTCAAACGAAACGGAACGCGAGGTCGATGCCGCGCGGGCGGTCTCGGTTCCAGTCGATGTTGAGGAGGTCCGGGCACCGGCACGTCATGAGGTCAGCCAGTCGAGTGCTGAAGCGCAAGCGGTACGGCTGGAAAGCGAGACAAGCAAAAAGTCTCCACCACCGCGGACGAAGAGGCCCCGCACCGACATGGTTGCGCAGAGCACTGCCGTCGCAAACAGGGATAAAAGTGCGCAATTTTCGTCCTCGCGAGAAGCTTTCTTCGACGAGGTGGCAGGCCTGGACGAGGAAATCAAGCAACTGAGAATTCAATTTGCTCAAAAGCTGCATTTGCAGAATATTCAGCTTAAAAAGATGCTTGCGCGATTCGACGTATCGTGAGCCTGCTTACAATCTCGTAGATTGGACACATATATGAAAACACAGCAACGAAAGTTCGTTGTCGAACTCAAATCGACGCGCCGACGGTCAACAATGCGGCCAGCTTCCATTTGGGCCAACACCGATCTCAAGGCTCATGTGCGTGAGGCGGAAGCTGAAGCGCCGCATCTCTTCGAGCCCAATATGGTCTCAAAGGTTCCGGGCCAGGACAGCGAGCTGGCGACGGATCCAAGACCCGAAACACACCTGAGCGACAACACCGAAGCCGGCGACGAAAAGCAGATTTCGGCTTCATTGGTCGCGCCGGAGCATGCTGACACACCTCGGCAAGACAATGATCTGGCTTTTAGCTCCATTCCACAATTGAAAGAGGGCTCTTCCGGGCGACGATCTCCAAGACCGGCGAGGCGTCGACGCGAAGCGGATGGCAATCGTCATGCTGACGGCGCAAAAAGCGTTCGCAGTATGCGATCAACCGCCGCTCAAGTCGAAGCAGCTTCCGATGAGTTAGTCGCGCTTGACGAAGAGAATCGGCGACTAAGGGGCTTGCTGACAAAGCATCTTCTTCAACAGAATATTCAGCTTCACCAGATGCTTGCGCGATTTGGCGTCATTGAAACATGAATCGATCGTCTGTTTTGCGATCGGCGGTTCGATCCCTATCAAGGCGAAGGATTCTGTCGGCCGCAAAAGAGGAACGGCCCGCCTTCGCGGTCCGATCCTCTAACTGACAAAATCAATCAAAGCACACGGACGTTTTCAGCCCTTGATTTTCCGGTCTTGCGATCCTGGCCGACCTCGTAGCTCACTCTTTGCCCTTCGCTTAGCGAACTGGCCCCCTGTAAAGCTGACACGTGCACGAACACGTCAGTTCCTCCATTTTCGGGCGTAATGAAGCCAAATCCTTTGTCTCCATTGAAAAACTTAACGGTTCCAGTGGCCATACCTAATCCTCGACGGTCCCGCGGCTGATTGCCGCTACGAAAAACCTATAGTTCGAAGCCGCCGTCTGCAATGTGTTCGTTCTTGTTGCAGTACGTCGAGAAACCAGCGATCCGTATGAGCACGCGGTGGCCCTAGAGAAATCAAGTTCTACCCCGTGTGCTGTTCTTGTGCTCGGGCGTGCATTTTGGACGCCGATTGACAGGAGACTGGAGTTGCGCGCGGAACTGCGAGACCGCTCCCGTCAATCAACGGGCCGATCACCGCGACCGGTCGATGGTCCCTATTCAGCAAGTGCTATCCAACTTGCGCGATATTTTCCCCCCGGTGAATGTCTATCGATTGACAGGCGAACCTGATCCAGAGATGCCGAGCTACGACCACTTTTTGCTCGTCCTCGTTAGGAAAGGGATAAAATATGGAAAGGCGACACTTCCTCAGGGGCCTGGCTTTGCTTGCCTCATGTCCACTCTGCACTAAGACAACATTTGCGGCAGAAGGTGTCGATTGGGGCTATGAAGGTGACGCGGGTCCCGAACATTGGGGCTCGCTCAGCAAGGAGAACAACGCCTGCTCGGCGGGTCTACAGCAATCGCCGCTCGATATCGGGGGGGCAATCAAGGCCGATATTCCAGACCTCGTGCCCGATTGGAAGAGCGGCGGCACAATCCTCAACAATGGGCATACGATCCAAGTGCAGGCGGCACCCGGCGGCACGCTCCGCTGCGGAGACAAGACCTATGAACTAATACAGTACCATTTTCATGCGCCGAGCGAACATCTGGTTGAAGGAAAGGCCTTTCCGATGGAAGCGCATTTCGTCCACAAGCATGCCGAAACGGGTGCGCTGGGCGTATTGGGCATTTTCCTTGCTCCTGGGCGTCCCAATGCGGCCTTTTCCAGCCTCGCGGCAGCTTTCCCGCAAAAGCCCGGTGAGGAAGCAGCAATCGACGGGGTGAACCCTGGCGGGTTGCTGCCATCCTCCCTCCGATATTGGACTTACGAGGGATCACTGACCACGCCGCCGTGCAGCGAAATCGTCGATTGGATGGTGGCAATGCACCCAGTCGAAGTCGATGCTGCCGACATCAAGAAGTTTACGGCACTCTATTCGATGAATGCCCGGCCAGCGCTCGTCACCAATCGCCGCTATATTCTGAGCTCCAGCTAGATTGTTCGGTTGCGTTCATCATAGCGCTGCACAAGGTCGTTTCCTGCTACAAAAACGGTTGACGATACTGCGCAGGCGCCTTCTTAAAGGAGACGTCGAACGGTGACGCGGAGGTTTATCGTGCGAGGTGTTGAAAGCGCAGCGGCTTTACCAATCCGCGCCCAATGACGGTTGCCGCACCCGACCACGGCAAAGGGCCGACCCTTGAGCGTGTCCGGCTGGAGGCTCTCAGCCCAGGCAACGAACCGTCCGGCGTTGTTCGGCGGTTGCCCTTCGTAGGACGCCGTAACGACGATGAAAGGCATGTCAACTGGAACTCTGAAGGCGGAGTCATCGGCCGGCGCGACGATCGGCGCGTAGCCCCGAGTCGCAGCTTCGCTTCCGATCTGTTTCGCGAAGGATTCTGCCGTGCCTGAATTGCTGCCATAGAGTACGAGCAGCGGTCCGGGGCCGTGGGCCAAAGCCGCAAGGTCTCCATCAGTACCTGTTCGACGTAAACGAGGTTCCCCAGGTCCCGCACTGTCGGAACCTCACCGCCGAGAGCGTCGCCGGCATGGGCTTGCAAGCTCGCCAGTTCCTTCGGGCTTTTAAGCAGCAGCCAAGTCGTTGCTTCCCCAGTTCTGCAGACGGAAGATCGGACCGAACTCCTTCGACAGGCGCATCAGGCTCTGGACCGGTACCTTTGGATTGAGCGCAGCGATGTGCCCGAGGATCGGAAGGCCTTTCGGATGCGGAATCTATTCAAACCTGTTCATGTCAGCGTCTCCTTAAATGACTTGTCCTTTGGAGATGGCCCAAGGTCCCTCCGCGGGACAACCGAGGAAAAAACGCAAAAGAGCATCGCGCCAGCGTCATGCATCCATGAGACGAATGGGTGTTATCCAAAGAATCAATTTGCCAATCCGTTGAGCGCCATTAAAACGCGCTGAAACTGACCAAAATCAAGTCCATCGCGGTAGGCCAACTATGGGTACGAAGCTTCCCGCCAGCCGGCATTCGTCGGAGTCACGATTGAGGACAGCAGGTGACCCGCAGCCCCTGTGTGAGGCGACCGGGAGCGAGTGATATAGCCTCGCTGAGACGAGAATTTGAGTACGCCGCGAGAGGCGTGGAAGGAACGCGAAGAGGGATATGTGCGGGATTGTAGGCATCGTCGGGAAGCAGCCTGTCTCGACACGGCTGGTCGATGCGTTGAAACGCCTGGAATATCGCGGCTACGATTCGGCCGGCGTCGCGACGATCGACGATGGAGCCCTCCATCGCCGGCGCGCGGAGGGCAAGCTCGTCAATCTAGAGGCAAGGCTGAAAGAGCAGCCTCTGGTCGGCACCATCGGCATAGGCCATACGCGCTGGGCGACCCATGGCGCGCCGACGGAACGCAATGCGCACCCACATTTCACCGACGGTATCGCCGTCGTACACAATGGCATTATCGAGAATTTTGCTGAGTTGAAGGACGAACTGGCCGTGGCCGGCGCCGAGTTCCAGACCGAGACGGACACAGAGGTCGTCGCGCATCTCCTGGCAAGGTTTCGCCGGGATGGCACTGGACGTCTCGAGGCGATGTTTGCGATGCTGAGACGGTTGAGGGGCGCCTACGCACTCGCTGTCCTTTTCGAAGATGATCCGTCGACCATTATGGCGGCCCGTAACGGACCGCCGTTGGCGATTGGCCATGGGAATGGCGAAATGTTCCTTGGCTCCGACGCCATCGCCCTGGCGCCCTTTACCAATCAAATCACCTATCTGGTCGATGGCGACTGGGCGGTGATCGACAATTCCGGTGTCCTTATCTTTGATATCGACGGCAATGTCGTCTCCCGGCCGCGGCAGGTTTCCTCGGACGCCGCGTTTATGGTCGACAAGGGTAACCATCGCCACTTCATGGAGAAGGAAATCTACGAGCAGCCGGAGGTCGTGGCTCACGCTCTCGGTCACTACGTCAACTTCATCGACAACCGGGTCGCGCCCGTGTCCGGCGCGATCGATTTCGCCAAGTTGCCGAGCCTTGCCATTTCCGCCTGCGGCACGGCCTATCTGGCAGGTCTGATCGGCAAATACTGGTTCGAGCGCTATGCGCGCCTGCCGGTGGAAATCGATGTGGCGTCGGAGTTCCGCTACCGCGAAATCCCGCTGTCGCGACAATCGGCAGGACTCTTCATCTCGCAATCCGGCGAGACCGCCGACACGCTGGCGTCGCTCCGCTATTGCAAGGAGCATGGTCTGAAGATCGGCGCGATCGTCAACGCCCGTGAGTCGACGATCGCACGGGAATCCGATGCGGTTTTTCCGATCCTGGCCGGCCCGGAGATCGGGGTTGCCTCTACCAAGGCCTTCACCTGTCAGCTTGCGGTTCTTGCTACGCTCGCGATCGGCGCGGGCAAGGTGCGCGGCAACGTCAGCGATGAAGAGGAGCAGGCGCTCGTCAGGAGCCTTGCCGAGATGCCGCGCATCATGAGCCAGGTGCTGAACAGCATCCAGCCGAAGATCGAACTCCTGTCGCGGGAACTGTCGAAGTGTCCGAACGTGCTCTATCTCGGCCGCGGCACCAGCTTTCCACTGGCCGTCGAAGGCGCCCTGAAGCTCAAGGAGATTTCCTATATCCACGCGGAGGGCTATGCCGCCGGTGAGCTGAAGCACGGGCCGATCGCTCTCGTCGACGAGAACATGCCCGTCATCGTCATCGCGCCCCATGACCGCTTTTTCGATAAGACTGTCTCCAACATGCAGGAGGTGGCAGCCCGCGGCGGCCGGATCATCCTGATCACCGACGAGCGTGGTGCGGCCGTGTCGAAATTCGGCATGACAATCGCACTTCCGAATGTGGATGAGATTATTGCGCCGATGATATTCTCACTACCGATACAGCTGCTCGCCTATAACACGGCTGTCTTCTTGGGCACCGATGTCGACCAGCCCCGCAATCTTGCAAAATCAGTCACTGTCGAATGATCATCAACCCCCGAAAAGGGACGAAGTCGGGAGTCCGCGGCAGCTGTGACGGCGGCGCCTTGCCCGGCCGACGGGAGGAGATTGCGGACGTGGGGTTTCCTGTGAGGTAATGCCGATCAGATCATCGATGTGTTGGTCTGCGATAACTGAGGAATTGCATGCTCTCTAACGCCAAGGCACTGCAACCGACTAAGCTCCACGGCACAAGCGCAAGAGCCGCTACAACTTTGCGGTGCCACCAATTCCGACGACAGCGAAAAGACGACAGCAGAAAACAGCTGTCAAGTTCCGCAACAGAGGCGGGCAGCTGTTTCCGAGAGGGTTCAGCGAGTTCATACCGATCTCTTGTCAGCGGAAGCTGCAAGCTCTAACTCCGGTGCCTCCCGTTTCTAGCTCAACCGGCCGCGCGCGAGTGCGGAGCGAGGCAAATGCCGCCTCAGCTATATACATTCGCCTCAAGCTCCCCATTGCTAATGGCTTTACGCAGGGTTGTTGCAAGCAATCTATTGTTCGCTCGGCCCTTTCTTATCTGCACGCATGAGGTGCGCATCAAGGCGCTTGCGCACCAGATTTGGAAGTTTAGCAGTCTTAATGGCGTCGAGATCGGCGGGGTTATCGCCAACCTCAATGAGTGCCACCATTCCCATACCTGCATGCGGCGTGCATTTCACAACATAGGCGCCCGGAATGTCGAATTTTGTCCGATATTCTTCGTTCGCTTTGGATTTGAATTCGGGCGCTCCGTTGGGGATCAAACCTTTGTAGGTTTCGACATTGTGGCCCTTGTCAACGGGTATGAAGGTGACGGTGTCGCCGGGTGTGATCTTCACAAATCCCGGTTCGAAGGCCATTGCGCCGTCGGCGCCTTTGTTGAGCATCCGGATCTGGTGATCCGCCGCCATGAGTGGCATCGCCGAAGAGGCCAGCGCTGCCGTTGCAACGATCGGACCGATTTTAAAACGCATTTCCTATCTCCTGTTTGCAAGGCCCTCAGCGCCCGACTTTAGGTGCGGACCGGCAGATATTCTTTGAGATTGAGCAAATTCTGGTTCAATTCTTGAGGGCGAGCGGCAAAGCGAGCTCCCGGGCCGGCGATTGTCTCCTCTCGAATGCGGTGTTCTTGCGCCTCCACCTGTCCCGGCTCGCGTTGTCGTTGGGAGCTTACAGGTTTTGCAGCACGCGCCCTGGCTCGGACGGCTGCTGGCGGCCGCTGCGTTGCGAGAGGCAGGACACACGACGGCGGTGCATCTCGCCGCCGTCAATCTCGGCCTCAAATCCATTGTCGGCATCGCGCTCGCGACACAAGGCTGCTGGCGATCGTCAATGGCATCATCGCGGCGGCCGAGCTTGGCCTCAAGGAGCATGACCGGCTGGCGCTCGCAAAACGGATGATGGAGTGGCGCTTGGTCGGCCGGCGCTCGTCCTCCAATCTGCCGGGCCTGATCGAGCTCGTGGTTTCGTGGCCCCTGGTCTCGGCCGGCATGGTCGCCGAGACCCTCAAAATAGCGCCGCGGGCGGCGGTCAGGATCATCGAGGAACTGGGATTGAGGGAGATGACGGGCAGGGGGAGGTTTCGGGCGTGGGGGGTGCTGTAGCCGGGCGCAGCTCTCGATGAAATGCCTTGACGAGGCGCATGGTCAGCGGAAGGGTGCTCAAGGCCTCTGGTGTGCTCCTCGCCGCTGCACGATTGTCTTGCTCAATATTCGCCTGTTGATTTTTTGCTTCCAGTGAAGCTGTGCCGGCGAGAGCTTTCTTGTGAGTTCGTCTGCTTCAGGAAGCGGTACTCCTTCTCATCGTAGAGGTAGCCCATGCGGTAAGCATGCTCGATGAGATCATTATTGGCATTGGCGGAAGGATCCGCCTGAATCCGCTTCAGGCCTTCGAAGAGGTTGCCGGTGTCAATTCCGGCGAATATGCCAGGCCGTTGGTTTGTCCAAAGCCGCATCCCAGAGAACGTGTTGCCGCCGATGCAGCCTCTCAGCAGCTTCTGCTAACGCAAATGGTTTGAATCCTGTAACGCCGAGATGGACTCACCCTGCACAACGACGGGGACTTGTAAGGACAATAATACTTGCAACAAGCTGCAGCCGGTCGCTCTGGAATGCATTTATACAACTGCGTCACAACCTGCAAAAGGTAAAGACTACCGAAACACGAAAGTAATCGGGCTTGATTCTGTCAATTATATTACTTTAATAGGAAAGGCTTGGCCGTCAGGCGTTCTAGCGTTACAGACAGAGACAAATCTATGCGTTTTAAAGGTCTTGATCTTAACCTTCTCGTCGCGCTCGACGCGCTGATGACGGAGCGAAACCTTACCGCTGCTGCACGTAGCATCAACCTCAGCCAGCCTGCGATGAGCGCGGCGGTTGCCAGGCTACGAACATATTTTCGAGACGAGCTCTTCATGATGGCGGGCCGCGAGCTCGTCCCGACGCCTCGGGCCGAAGGGCTTGCTGCGTCCGTGCGTGAAGCGTTGTTGCACATTCAGCTATCCGTTATTTCAGGGCAGCCTTTCGATCCCGCCCAAAGCGAACGTCGGTTCAGAGTGATTCTGTCCGACTACGTCACGCTGGTATTCATCGAGAAGGTCGTCGAGCGGGTAGCGCGAGAGGCTCCCGGCGTGGGTTTTGAATTCATGCAGATCGCGGAAGATTTCGAGGAGCTCCTACAGCGCGGCGACGTTGATTTTCTGATTATGCCTGAGCCATTCATGTCGAAGCACCCCCGCGCAGAGCTTTTCGACGATGTCTTTGTATGCGTGGCTTGCGAAGGAAACGGCCGCATCAGCGAATCTTTCTCCTTCGATCAGTACATGTCGATGGGGCATGTGGTCGTCAAATTCGGCTGTTCCCTGAAACCTGCTGCTGATGACTGGTATTTGCGCGAACGCGGTTACTCGAGGCGCGTAGAGGTCGTGGTTCAGTCTTTCAGCATGATACCGGCGATGCTCTCTGGAACGGCTCGTATCGGAACGATGCCTTTACGACTTGCTCAGCATTGGGCGAAGACGACGCCACTGCGGATACTGGATCTACCGCTACCGATACCAACGCTGACGGAGGCAGTTCAGTGGCCGATGCTTCACAATACCGATCCTGCCAGCCTCTGGATGCGTCAGACGCTTCTTCAAGAGGCCGCAAGAATGGCACCGTTTAAGCAGGCGTTTCCCGCGCTCGCGCGGCAGTCCGTGTGCCTAGAAAGCACAGCCGCCTGACCACCTCTCGAAGGCCGCGCTTTAGCGCTCGTTCCCGGGCATTCTCAACATGAGCGAATGTCTAGAGCCGGAGCTGGTCGAACGCGACGTCAGTGCCGACGCGGCCCCCCGAACAGCAGAAACACCCGTCGTGTGCGATAGCCATAATCTGGACGACAGAACGATCCAGCCGCTTTGCTTGACGCTCGTGATTGAGCAGGAAGCGTAGAGGCGAAAGTCTTAGCTCCGCTGGTCATGCTTTCGAAGCAATCTTTTCGAAAGACGGGTACGCTCCAAACAATTGTGTCCATTTTGTCCGTCCTGCGACAGCCAGTTGTTCGCAATACGGCTGAAAACATCTTTTGGATCGCTCTTGAAGCTGATCTTGCAGGTGGCACACGTTTTGAAACGCTGCGAGCGGGCGGCGTGAGCTGCCGACCGCACGCCAAAAACCGATGGAACGAAAAAGGAAGACAAGATGTCAGATTTGCGTCAGATCGCATTCTACGGCAAAGTGGGGATCGGCAAGTCCACCACCTCCCAGAATACGCTAGCGGCCCTCGTCGATCTTGGGCAGAAAATTCTCATCGTAGGTTGACACCGCGAGGCTCTTTGCCGTCTATGACGTTGGACCGACGGGCTGGGAAATCGCCGAGGTGGTTGATTTTGACGATGGGTCACACGAAACAGGAAAACAGGCAGACGAGGGCGACAGCCGTATCGGTACAAGGGTGGAAGCGCTGAAAGGCTGTCACCTGCTATTCTGCCAGGCGATCGGCGGCCCCTCCGCCGCGAGGGTCGTCGCAGCAAAAATTCACCCAATCAAGGTTCCGGAGCCAGTCGTATCGAAGATGTACTGCTGCGCACTCAGATGATGCTGAAAACCGCGCCCCCGCCATGGTTGAGGAAGGCATTAGCCGATGCCGGCATGGGCATCCCGAAGCCCCTCTTCGCGAAGAAGACTGAAAGGAGATCCCATGGGTGCACGACGGCCGACGTTTTTGCAGAATGAGTGGCCGTAACTTAACGCACTTATTGTGAGGCCCCGATGTTTAAGACCGAAAAAGCCGCGATCGCCATTCAATCTTGGTGCAGTCTTCGTTTCCCTGGAGCTGAGTCGTTCGATCCGGCTGATCACGTCGCTGTCGCCGGGGAACGGTGAGAGGATGTCGAAACACTCTTTGAGGGCAGGAGACGTCGCCGGATTGTTTGGTCTGCTTTCGAAGCTGCGGGAGAGATGCCGGGCCAAAACTAGGAATGACTGTCCTATCGTCACCATTCAGGAAGCCGGGCTCGACGGCTTCTGGATCCATCACGTGCTTGAGAAGGAGGGGACGAAAGTCATGTCGTGGATGCAGCGTCGATTGCGACATCGCGCCGCCACCGACGGGTGAAGACGGATCGCATCGATGGCGAAGCGCTGCTTCGGGTCCTGATGGCGTATAAGAGAGGAGAGCCACGCGTGTGCTCAATGGCACGGGCACCATCGCCTCGATTACCACAAATCCTACAGCCACCTGGTGGTGCAGGACAGCGCCGGCAAGACGCTCCGATCCGGCCGCGTGAAGAACGATCGCCAGTCGCTGGGCGGCTTCCTTGAGCGCTACCGCGAGAACTCGCATGCCGTTGTCGAGGCCACGCGCAACTGGATGTGATGTACGACTGGCTCGACGACATTTGTGATGATGTCGTTCTCGCCCATCCCTGGAAGGTCAAGGCGATCGCCGACGCCAAGATCAAGACCGACAAGATCGATGCGACGGTGCTGGCGCATCTGCTTAGAGCCGACCTGGTGCCGGAAGCTTGGGCACCCGGCGAACGCGCAAGAGAGCTGCGCGTCGCGCTGCGCGAGCGGATGTTTTACGTGCGACTGCGGACGATGACCAAAAACTGCATTGTCACGGTGTTCGACCGTTACCCGGAGCAGACGGCACTGCTAAAGGAGCTCGGCGACCTGTTCGGCAAGGCCGGCCGCATTCAGCTGGCGCAGGTCAACGTCTCAGAGATCGACCGCGTCCAGATTGACCGGGGCCTCGACTTCATCGCCGACATCGATGTGCGGATCAAGCAGTCGGAAGCAACGATCCGGACGATTGACCAGGGCCAATACCAATGTGAGACTGTCGAAGACGGTCCCCGGCATTGGCGAGTTCTTCGCCCGGCTGATCGATGCGGAGATCAACGACCTATCGCGGTTTCGCAACCCGAAGAAGCTGGCCGCCTATGCCGGACTGGTGCCGTCCACCTATTCTTCCGGCGGCAAGACGTTCGACGGCAAGATCATCAAGCAGGGCAACAAGTGGCTACGCTGGGCGTTCGTCGAGGCGGTTTCTCCCGCCATCGCCACTGATCCGCAGCTTCGCGCCCAGTATGAACACTTGAAGATCAGAGGAGTGAACAAGGCGCGTGTTGCCATCGCGCGCAAGCTTTTGACGATCGCCTTCCAGATCCTGCGGGACCAGCGCGCTTATGAGCCGCGCGGCATCGGCACCACCACCACGGAAGGCGCATCGACGATATCCCGGTTGTCCTGATCGGCCTCTAGCGAGCCCGGCAGGACTGGGCTGCGCTCCTCAGGGAGAAGGGAACCGGGAGCCGAACGCCACTCTGTGACCGAAGCCACAGGCATCGGGTCACGGATTGGAGACTGGTTCGAGAACCGCAGGACGCAAACAACGCTGTCCAGCGGACGGAAAAGACTCAGCCCATCGGCGCAAATGCCGGTCAGACCATAACCGACCCAAGGAAAGCCGCCAGTTGAAGGCGTAACCCGATAGCGGGCCCCTTCATGGAATGCTTGGTTCGCCTCGTGCAAGAGGAGCTTCTGTCCGATTTTGTTGTGACGAAGGAACAGCGTCGCGGAATGGCGATCATTGGCGATCCTGATCCGGACGTGCTTGCCAGGCTTCAAATTTTCTACACCTGCGTGGCGCTCGGAATGGAGGAACGTACCTGCCTCCAAATATCTTCGTTGATGACAATGAACCACGAGGGGTTCGGGCGTGTCGTTCTAACGACAGGACGGGGCGTCGCGCAACAGGGCAAGACAGTCGGGCGGTACTCGCTAATGGCGATCAAAGCGCATAGTCCGCAGAATCACGTTCGAGAGCAACTTGCGGACTTGCGCCAATCCCGTCGAACAGCAGGCCCGCGACGGAAGGGTAGTCGCGGAACCAGCGCTGTTTGCAAGTCGGCAAGGCGGCAGGCCCAAGAACCTTGACCTCAAGTATGTCAGGTTTCCGGCGTTCGGTGGAGGTGGAGGACGTTTGATCCATTGATGCCATCATGACCTCTCCTTCGCAGCTCTTCAGCTGCCTTCACGCTTGCTGGATAAACCGGTCTTGGATGGCAAAAATCAGCGTTGCCTGACCGATATACGGCATACACGAGGCTGATGAAGTAGGCGACCTGGACTACCAAAAATTCTGGAAGCAGAACGAAAATCGTCCGAGTTATGGACAGTGAGGCTGCGTATGCTGAACCTCCACTCACGATGATAATCAGCAGCAGGATACGAAAAAATGCTCGAAAGGACACGATAAACTCTCCTAATCATGCGTATCAGTGATCGACTCTTGAAGCGCCGACGTGGGTTTGACAGTTCTTTGGGCAGACACGCGCGCAGTCTCCACAGCCAAGGCAGCGCCCTGGCTGGTGGACGACCATAATCATACGATTTAGCTGATCATCTAAATCATCATCTTCGGACACCTCGAAGATCTCCCCCAGTTCGTCGACCCCGTGAAGACGCATCCCTTGTCGTGAGCAGACCTTGAAGCAGCGCCCGCATCCAATGCAGGTAACCGCATCGATGCAAGTCAGGTATTGAGGTTCCCAGCTTGAACCATCGCGCGTGAGGAATGGTCCTGTCATCACGACTTCTCCGAAATCGAAAGCCTTTTTCGTGCGGCGTCCAACTCTGCGAAAACATCGAATGTCTTTTCGGCCACGACCTTGATGTAGGTCCAGCGAACCGGGAGGTCCTCAGCCAGGTCATGCAGCTCCAGCTTCGCCGATGCGGCGCGGAACTGCAACTTGCGTACAATTTTGAGCTGCTCATCAAGGTTCACCATGGTTCCCTCATTTTACGTCGAACGTTATGCCCGCGCCACATCCGGAAAAGCAAAGATGATTTTCATGGCATCGTCGAGAAACCCCTCACCGCATCTCGATAGCTCTTGCAGGGAGCCGAAACCAAAGCGATGGACATCGCGGTAGTGTCTTCGACAATATCACCAGAGGCATTTCCTATCTCCTGTTTGCAAGGCCCTCAGCGCCCGACTTTAGGTGCGGACCGGCAGATATTCTTTGAGATTGAGCAAATTCTGGTTCAATTCTTGAGGGCGAGCGGCAAAGTGAGCTCCCGGGCCGGCTATTGTCTCCTCTCGAATGCGGTGTTCTTGCGCCTCCACCTGTCCCGGCTCGCGTTGTCGTTGGGAGCTTTCGGAATGCGACCCTCACGCAACAGCCATCGGCTTGAAAAGCGCGATTGTCTGTAACCAAAGTCAGCAGAGCGGGAAAACCTGTAGCGTTCGTTGATATGGATCAACGACTTGTTGCCCCTCTCGTGGGAACTGTTCCCACGTGGCAAGAAAGACGGCCGTCCATGGCGCGGTCGTCTGCGGCTTGGAGGCCATGACATGAATTACCCCGCTGAAACCGTGTTGGTTGCGGTTGGCGCTTTCTTGGCACTGGTTGGTGCCGGAGCCGCTCATGATCAGCTTTTTGCGGCCCACATGGGGGTCCTGTTCTTCTGCCTCCTGGCAGGCACAGTGTTGCTGCTGCTGCGGGTTGATTTTTCGCCAGGGGGAGCTCGCGTCAAGGCCGGATCGGGGCCCTATTTTGACGAGGTTATCCGGTATGGATTGATCGCCACCGTCTTTTGGGGCGTGATCGGCTTCCTGGCAGGTGTCGTCATCGCCCTCCAACTTGCCTTTCCTGATTTGAATGTTGCGCCACATTTTAACTTTGGTCGGCTCCGCCCCGTTCATACCTCCGCCGTCATTTTCGCGTTTGGCGGCAATGCTTTAATAATGACTTCCTTCTACGTCGTGCAGCGTACCTGTCGGGCCCGCCTCTTCGGCGGCAATCTCGGCTGGTTCGTATTTTGGGGCTACCAGCTCTTCATCGTCATGGCCGCGACCGGCTACCTCCTGGGGATCACCGAGGGGCGGGAATATGCGGAGCCCGAATGGTATGTCGATGTCTGGCTAACCCTTGTTTGGGTTGCCTATCTCGTCGCCTTTCTGGGAACGATCCTGAAGCGCAAGGAACCGCATATCTACGTTGCGAACTGGTTCTACCTGAGCTTCATCGTCACGATCGCCATGTTGCACGTCGTCAACAATCTGGCCGTGCCGGTCTCTTTCCTCGGTTCGAAGAGCTATTCGCTTTCTTCGGGCGTGCAGGACGCTCTGACCCAGTGGTGGTACGGCCATAACGCGGTTGGCTTCTTCCTGACTGCCGGCTTCCTGGGCATGATGTATTATTTCGTGCCGAAGCAGGCCAACCGCCCGGTCTATTCCTATCGCCTGTCGATCATCCACTTCTGGGCCTTGATCTTCATGTATATCTGGGCCGGTCCGCATCATCTGCACTACACCGCGCTGCCGGATTGGGCGCAGACGCTCGGCATGGTCTTCTCCATCATGCTCTGGATGCCCTCGTGGGGCGGTATGATCAACGGTATAATGACGTTATCGGGCGCCTGGGACAAGATCCGCACAGACCCGATCATCCGCATGATGATCATGGCAATCGCCTTTTATGGGATGTCGACCTTCGAGGGTCCGATGATGGCGGTCAAGACAGTCAATTCCCTCAGCCACTACACGGAATGGACGATTGGCCATGTTCATTCAGGGGCGCTCGGCTGGGTCGGCATGATCACGTTCGGCGCAATCTACTATCTGACGCCGAAGCTGTGGGGTCGCGAGCGGCTTTACAGCCTTCGCATGGTCAACTGGCACTTCTGGCTCGCCACCCTCGGCATCGTCATCTACGCGGTCGCCCTTTGGGTCGCCGGTATCCAGCAGGGTCTCATGTGGCGCGAGTACAATACCCAAGGCTTCCTGGTCTATTCCTTCGCCGAGACTGTCGCAGCGATGTTCCCTTACTACCTGCTGCGCGCCGTCGGTGGCGGCCTTTATCTGGCCGGCGGCGTGGTCATGGCCGTCAACGTCACCATGACCATCCGCGGACACCAGCGCGACGAAGCCGCCATCCCCGGGGCGTTCATCACCCACGCCGGAGAGTGAGGTAAAACAAGATGTCCATCCTGGAAAAACATCAGATCCTTGAGAAAAATGCCACGCTGCTGCTCGTAGCGTCTCTCCTGGTTGTCAGTATTGGCGGCATGGTTGAGATCGCACCGCTGTTCTATCTCCAGAACACGATCGAGAAGGTGGAGGGCATGCGGCCCTATATGCCGCTCGAGCTCGCCGGACGAAACATCTACGTGCGCGAGGGCTGCTACGTCTGCCACAGCCAGATGATCCGACCATTCCGCGACGAAGTGGAACGCTACGGACATTATTCGCTCGCAGCCGAATCCATGTACGACCATCCCTTCCAATGGGGTTCGAAGCGCACGGGGCCTGACCTCGCCAGGGTGGGCGGTCGTTATTCGAACGAATGGCATGTGCAGCATCTGTCCGATCCGCGCGCCGTCGTCCCGGAATCGATCATGCCAAGCTACGCCTTCCTCAAAGACAGGGAGGTGACGGTCAAGAACATCGCCATGGATCTGAAGGCCAACGAAGACGTGGGTGTGCCCTATACCGACGACATGCTGGCAAACGCCGAAGCCGACATGCGGGCTCAAGCCGATCCGAACGCCGACACGACCGATTTGCTTGCGCGCTACCCGAAAGCAAAGGTGGGTGACTTCGACGGCGATCCCTCAAGGCTGACGGAGATGGATGCACTGATCTCGTATCTCCAGATGCTCGGCACCCTGGTTGATTTTTCGACGTACGACGACGCGACCGGCTATCGATGAGGATCACCATGGAAACCTACGACGCAATACGTCACTTCGCCGACAGTTGGGGTCTTCTGGCAATGGCGGTGTTCTTTGTGGGCGCGCTCTTTTTCATCCTCCGGCCCGGCAGCAAACAGATCGCTGACGACGCCGCGATCATACCGCTGAAGGATGAATGAGATGACGGAGAAACACATTGACGAGATAAGCGGCGTCGAGACGACCGGTCACGAATGGGACGGAATCCGAGAGCTCAACAATCCCATGCCGCGTTGGTGGATCTGGACGTTTTACGCCACCATTCTATGGGCGATCGGTTATGCGTTCGCGTATCCGTCGATACCGATGATCAAGGAAACGACAAAGGGCCTGCTCGGCTTCTCCAGCCGCGCGGAGCTGCAGCAGCAAGTGCAACTGGCAAAGGCTGTTCAGACGCAGTTCGAGCAGCAGATCGCCGCAAAGACCGTAGCGGAAATTGACGCGGATCCGTCTCTGCGCGAATTGGCCATCGCAGGCGGTGCGTCTGCTTTCAAAGTCAACTGCGCCCCGTGCCATGGTTCGGGTGCGACAGGTGGGCCGGGTTTTCCGAACCTGAACGACGACGATTGGCTCTGGGGCGGCGATCTTACCGCCATTCAACAGACTGTCGCTCACGGCATCCGCTTTGACGCGGATCCCGAGACGCGCGTGTCGGAGATGCCCGCCTTCGGTGACGTGCTCGAAACCACGCAGATACGACAGGTTGCCGCTTATGTGTGGGGCCTGACGAACACACCTTTAAATCCGGCATTGGCGGAAGCCGGAAAGCAGGTTTTCATCGACAATTGCGCCGTCTGTCACGGTGAAGATGAAAAGGGCAAGCAGGAGATGGGTGCACCGAATCTCGCCGACGCCATCTGGCTCAAGGGGCGGGGGGAGGGGGCGATCATCCGCCAGGTGACCGCGCCCAAACACGGCGTCATGCCGGCGTGGTCGGACCGCTTGGGCGGCGCCGTCGTGAAGGAACTGACGGTGTTTGTTCGTTCGCTGGGCGGGGGGAAATAGGAAGAAAGAAGAACAGCCAACCATATCACCATCCTCTACACGTCCTATGTGCAATGCCGCGCGGTCGTTCGCCAACGTGTTTGCGATCAAGCAACGCCGTTGCCTTTGGCGCGGGAAGAAGGCCACCGCGAAAAACGAGAAAGTTTCATCGCGAATTTGATTTCGATTAAAGACCGAAGCATCACAAGACGATATGGTCCGCGGCTGGAGGACGTTCCCTGCGGTTTCTCCCCGTAGTTCCTCCGAGCCACGCTCCGGGAGGGAGTGTGGCTCTTTTGGTTAAGCCGACGGCTTGTTCGTCTCTCCTTGATTTACGTCAAGAACGCTCGGCTCGTCGAATGCGAGATGAGGATCATCAATAGGATGGTAATCGATGAACCTCGACATTGCACCTGGCCCACCTGACGATCGCGTCGAACCGTCCGACGTCGAACAGGTCAGCACCCGGCGCAAGCGTCAGCCACTTTATGCGGCGCGAAAGAAGGTGTTTCCGAAGCGGGCGGAGGGTCGGTTCAGACGGTTCAAATGGATCGTCATGTTGATCACGCTTGGTGTCTATTGCGTTTCGCCATGGATCCGTTGGTACCGCGGGCCCTATGCTCCGGATCAGGCGATCCTCGTCGATCTGGCGTCCCGCCGCTTCTTCTTCTTTTTCATCGAGATATGGCCACAGGAATTCTACTATGTCGCTGGTCTATTGCTCATGGCCGGCTTCGGCCTCTTTCTGGTGACCTCTGCGGTGGGAAGAGCATGGTGTGGATACGCCTGTCCGCAGACCGTCTGGGTCGATCTCATTCTTGCCGTGGAGCATGCGATCGAAGGCGATCGTAACGCGCGCATCAAACTCGACGCAGCGCCCTGGACACTGGACAAGATTGTGAAGCGGGTTGCCAAGCATTCCATATGGCTGCTGATAGGTGCTGCTACAGGTGGCGCGTGGATATTCTATTTCGCGGACGCGCGCTCCCTGGCTTCCGCCCTGTTCAAAGGCGAGGCGCCGGCCGTTGCCTACGCAACCGTCGCCGTTCTCACCTCGGCCACCTACATTCTCGGCGGGCTGATGAGGGAACAGGTCTGCACCTTCATGTGTCCTTGGCCGCGCATACAGGGCGCTATGCTCGACGAAAACTCCCTTGTCGTCACCTATAACGACTGGCGCGGAGAGCCTCGTTCGCGTCATGCCAAGAAGGCCCAGGCATCGGGCCGGCTAGTCGGCGACTGCGTGGACTGCAATGCCTGCGTTGCGGTCTGTCCGATGGGCATCGACATCCGCAATGGCCAGCAGATGGAGTGCATAACTTGCGCCTTGTGCATCGATGCCTGCGATGGCGTGATGGACAAGCTCGCCAAGCCACGTGCTCTGGTCTCCTATGCGACACTGAGTGAGTATGCGGGCAACGTCATTCTTGCGACCGATGGCGGAAAGAACGTCGTGCAACCGAATCTCGTCCGAAACGCTGACGGAAGCTTTGTTGAGGGGATACGGCGCTTCAACTGCCGGGTGATCTTCAGGCCGCGTGTCCTTTTTTATGCGGCAATCTGGGCGTCGATCGGAATAGCCATGCTCGTGCATTTGGCGCTCCGAGAACGGCTGGCACTGAACGTGGTTCACGACCGAAATCCACAATATGTGCTGGAGTCGGATGGCTCGATCCGTAACGGCTATACGCTTCGCGTGCTCAACATGGTGCCGATGCCGAGGAGGATCGGTATCCGGCTCGAGGGTCTAGATGGCGCGACGATGAAAATCCCAGAATTCTCCAAGGCGGAGGGCCGGCGCTTCACCATTGAAGCGGACCCTGATGCGGCCACCACGTTCAAAGTGTTCGTAACGCGACAAGCCAAGGCCGCGGCCGTCAGCGAATTCCGGTTTGTCATAGAGGACGAAAATCATTCTGACCAGGCAACCTACCACGCCGCCTTCAACACGCCGGGAGCACCAAAATGAGGGACAAAGCCGCCGTCCATCGCACTTTCACCGGCCATCATATGCTCAACGTCATGGCCGCGTTCTTCGCCGTGGTGATTGGAGTGAACGTTATGATGGCAACGTTCGCGTCAAGGAGTTGGAGCGGGCTTGTGGTTAAAGACACCTATGTCGCAAGTCAGGAATTCAACAGCAAGGCCGCCGCGATGCGCGCAATGGCTGCGAGCGGCATCTCGGGCAACCTTTCTCTCAGCCATGACGTCATCCATTACGATATTCACAATCGCGACGGGTCGCCGGCAACGGTCCAGGATGTGACGGTGAGGTTCAGGAGGCCCGTCGGCGACCGTGAGGATTTCCAACTCGTCCTCACGAAGAAAAGCGAAGGCCGTTTCGAAGTGGAACATCACGTTCGGTCAGGCGACTGGATCGTTGAAATCATCTCACGGAAGAAGGATGTCACGGTGATGCAGGAAGCCGTGCGCATCGATATTGCGGAGTTCGGGCGATGACGTGCTGTACAATGGATGCGGAAGGCGTCATGGCCTTGGGCAACCATTCGGTCAGTGCCGAGGAGATCGCGCTGGCCAGCCACCCGCTTGCGGACGGATTGCGTCAATTGGACCTCAGTGTCCCAGACGTGCGCTGCGCAGTCTGCATTTCGACGATCGAGCGGGCTTTGCGCAAGCTTCCCTACGTGAAGTGCGCGCGGGTCAACCTGACGGCCCGGCGGGTCAGCTGTACCTATGTCGAGCGACTGGGGGATGTCGCCGTCGATCCAACCGGTATTCTGTCGGCGATTATGGGCGCAGGCCATCGCGTACATGTCTTCACTCCCACTTCGGTATTGGACCAGACCGATACCCAGCGCGACCAACTGTTGATGGCTGTCGCTGTCTCGGGCTTTGCGGCCGCAAACATCATGCTGCTGTCCATATCTGTCTGGTCCGGCGCGGAAGCGGCGACCCGCGACCTGTTCCACTGGATCTCGGCGGTGATCGCCGCTCCGGCGCTTGTCTATGCCGGGCGCTTCTTTTTCCAGTCCGCCTGGAATGGCTTGAAGCACGGGCGCACCAACATGGACGTGCCGATCTCGCTCGCGGTCATCCTATCCTATGCCGTATCGCTTTGGGAGGCTGTCCATCACGGCGAGCACACCTGGTTTGACGCCTCCGTGTCGCTGTTGTTCTTCCTGCTCATCGGCCGCACGCTCGACCACATCATGCGAGAAAAGGCGCGAGCTGCCATCAATAGCCTGGCGAGACTTGCGCCGCGCGGCGCCCTGATGATAGCCGCCGATGGCAGCAAGCGCTACACTGCCGTAAAGGACATCGGCATTGGTGACACCATCTTCATCGCTGCGGGCGAACGCTGCCCGATCGATGGCGTCGTGACCGTCGGCACGAGCGAGATGGATCTTTCCATCGTCACCGGAGAAAGCACGCCGGTCGCCGTTGCGGCCGGCGCGGAGGTGAGATCGGGCGCGATGAACCTCATGGCTTCGCTGACCATTCGCGCCACGAAGACGGCGGAAAATTCGCTGCTTGCGGAGATCATTAACCTTATGGAGGCGGCGGAAGGGGGAAGGGCGCGCTATCGCAGGATCGCCGACCGCGCCGCTGGCCTTTATGCTCCGGCGGTTCATTTGCTTGCGCTGGTTTCCTTTCTTGCCTGGGGTTTTGCTGGCGGCGATTGGAAGCACGCCATGCTTGTCGCGGTCGCGGTGCTGATCATCACCTGTCCCTGCGCGCTTGGCCTTGCTGTGCCGGTCGTGCAGATCGTTGCCGCAGGGAACCTGTTTCGCCGCGGCATCGTGATCAAGGACGGTTCCGCTTTAGAACGGCTCGCGGAAGTCGATGCTGTCGCGTTCGACAAGACCGGCACGTTGACATTTGGCCGGCCACGTCTCCTTGAGGTGATGGATGCAGGCCCAGAGGAAACGGCGATCGCAGCCGGTCTTGCGGCGCATTCCCGCCATCCGCTCTCTCAGGCATTGCTGCGTAGCGCCGGCAGCAACGCGCGCCGGTTTGACAGCGTTGTCGAGTTTGCGGGCGCCGGCCTTTGGGTCGATACCGCCGACGGCCTGTATCGTCTCGGCAAGATGGAGTTTGCTTGTTCTAATCCGACCCGCGAAAAAAAAGCGAGTGGTTCGCTTTCCGAGGTTGTGCTGTCGAGGAACGGCATCATACTTTCCCGCTTCTACTTTGAAGACACGCTTCGACCGGGAGCGGCTCGCGCCATTCGCGAGCTCGGTCGTGCGGGATTGCAAACGATGATCCTTTCGGGCGACCGGCAAGCCGTCGTAGAAGCGACGGCACGGGCATTGCATGTGGACCGGTCGATTGCGGAATTGAATCCGAAACAGAAAGTGGAAGAATGCGGCCGTTTAAGCGAGGCGGGCAGCAAGGTGATGATGGTTGGCGACGGCATCAACGACGCGCCGGCGCTGGCGGCGGCGCATGTGTCTATGGCTCCCGCGACCGCCTCCGACGTTGGCCGGCAGGCGGCAGACATCGTCTTCCTGGGCGAAGGCCTCGACGCTGTTCCCGCAGCCCTCCTGGTTGCTCGAAGAACGGCCGCTTTGATCCGCCAAAACTTCGCGCTTGCCATTGGCTACAATGTATTGGCCGTCCCGGTCGCGATCGCTGGCTATGCAACGCCACTGATCGCTGCTGTGGCGATGTCAACGTCTTCGCTCATTGTCGTGACCAATGCGCTGCGGCTCAACGGCTGGAAACGGCCAAGAAAATGAACACTTGATGTCGAGGATTTTGCCTCGCTGAAGAAGGTCTCGCTACCATGAGCATACTGATCTATCTCATTCCGCTCGCATTGTTCATGGGTGCGCTTGGCCTGCAAGCCTTTTTGTGGTCGCTAAAGAGCAGGCAGTACGATGATTTGGACGGGGCTTCATGCCGTATATTGGCCGATGATGACGATGCACCGTGAACCGCAAGCAGAAGCGCTGCCCTTGCTAATGGTAGCATGAGGTTCATCGCTGCCGCTGGTGCTGTTCGACTTTGGAGCCACTTTTTTTGCTGGCCGATCTGAAGCGTATGTCGCTCAGGTTTTGCAACCCGCGGTGTTGAAAGTGCGAAGTTCAACCGGCAAAGGCCCACGGCGTTTGCAGAAGGCCTTTCAATAATTTTCAATTGCCGCTATTTCGCAAAGGCGTGGGGAGGGGAGGAATGTCGACATGCGGCGATTTGCCGTCGGGTCAGCATTTGTGCGCCGGAGTTAAAAATGCGCGTACGCTGATATTGGAAATGATCGTCGATATTAGCGAGCGGATGAGAGATATCTGAGGCGAGGGCTAAGATTAGTTTAGTTTTCTCCATTTGATCCAGCTCAAATCACCACGCGCCAAACGGTGCTATTTCTCTCGACCGTTACGAAATTCGGATCAAAGGAGAGGAAAATGGAATCCGGCAACATCGTCCGCGTCATCATGACCGCCACAGCTTTGGCTGCCGCCTGTACCGCGGAAGCGGCGGAGCTGACGACCGCACAAAGTGCGGTGCCTGAATTTGCTGCAGGGGCAGGCCCGAGCCCGTGGCAGATACGCTTGCGGGCGCTCGACGTGATCACCAACGATTCCGGCAGCGTCGACGGATTGCCGGGTTCGGACCTTTCCTATTCGAACACGATCGTACCGGAATTCGACATCTCGTATTTCTTCAGCGAGAATATCGCTGCGGAACTCATCCTCGGCACAACTTACGCTAAGGTTTATGGCGGTGGCTCGATTTCAGCGCTCGACGAGGTCGGCAAGACATGGCTCCTGCCGCCAACGCTGACCCTACAATACCATTTCACCGATTTCGGCGCTTTTCGGCCCTATGTCGGCGCGGGCGTCAACTACACGGTGTTCTACAACCAATCCGGCAAGAGTGCCCGCAGCCTTGATGTAAAGAACACCTTCGGCGTCGCCTTGCAGGCCGGTTTCGACTATATGGTCGACGATCATTGGGGCGTGAACTTTGACGCGAAGAAAATCTTCCTGAGACCTGATTTCGATGCCAATGTCGGCGGCGCCGGCGTCAGCGGCAAGGCCAAGCTCGATCCATGGCTAATCGGCGCCGGCGTTACTTACCGTTTTTAATCACGTGAAATTCTGGGCGGCTCGAGTACCGATTGGTTCGACCTTTTCCTGAAAGCTACGAACTAGAGGATGTCGACCCTGTTCCAGATGATTGTGCGCAGGCGCACAGCTAACGCCAATGACCCTCCTATGCTGTCTTGAGCTGGGTGAGGGATTTATTGTCCCATTCCATTCCGGTCTTCTACATAAAGCAACAGTTCGCGATGTCTTGTGAATTGTTTGACAGTTCCCAGCACAACAGATCAAACCGGTTGGCAAGTTGGGGCAGGTCGCGAACCAGAGCCCGGCGTGGTTACGACAGTGCAGAGAGGAACCTCAAGCCGTCTTGCTGTAGTTCCGCGCCGATTGCAGCAGATAAGAATCGAAAGCGGCAGCAACGGCGCGGATCAGAAATCGCCCTTCTTCCCGCAAACGAATGACCCCGCCCGCGTTTTCAAGAATTCCGTCGCTTTCTAGCATGGTGAGCCTGTCATTATCGTCGACAAGTGCGCCAGAATCGAAGCCATGTTCGGCCGCGAGGGCCGGGATGTCGACTTGGAAGTCGCACATCAGGCGCTCGATGACGTTTGCTCGCAGCCGATCCTCGGCCGACAAGCGATAGCCTTTCATTATCGCAAAACGCCCGGATGCGATCCGTTGCGCGTAGTGACCGGGGAGTGCCTCGTTCTGGACGTAGCCGCCTGCCATGCGGCCAATCGCCGATGCACCGAAACCGATGAGCGTCTCACAGGCGTCGGTGGTGTAGCCCTGGAAGTTGCGATGCAGTTGGCCGTTTGCCTGTGCAACCGCTAGACTGTCTCCCGGCCAAGCGAAATGGTCGAGCCCAATGCGGCGATAGCCGGCTGCAAGAAGGTTTTCCGCGATCGCCTCCGCCTGGGCAACACGGCTTTCCGCGTTGGCGAGCGCGCCTTCGTCGATCAGTCGCTGATGCTTCTTGAAGGAAGGTACGTGCGCATAGCCGAAGACTGCGAAACGGTCAGGGCGCATCTGGATTGCGACCTTGGTCGTCTCGATGCAGGATTCGACCGTCTGGTGCGGCAGACCGTAGATAAGATCGAAATTGATGCTGTCGACGCCCGCCCGACGCAGGCGAGACACCGCCTGCATCGTCTGTTCATCGCTTTGAGTTCGGTTGATCGCCTTCTGCACCACCGGATCGAAGCTCTGCACCCCGAGACTTGCTCGGTGGACCCCCGCTTCCCCGAGAACCGCTGCCATCTCCTGCTCTAGCGTCCTCGGATCGATTTCCAACGCGATTTGGGTGGAACTGGTGAAACTGAAATGCTCGCGCAGAAGCCCAATCAGCCCCAGCATTTTTTTCGGCCCCATGATTGTCGGCGTTCCTCCACCGAAATGCAGATGGTCGATGTTGAGCGGCGCTTTCGTCCTTGCAGATACAAGGCATATCTCCTCGCGCAGCATTTGCAGGTAGTCGAGGATCGGCCGGTCGCCGCGCGTGATCGTCGTATGACAGCCGCAGTACCAGCACATCGACTGACAAAACGGTATGTGCACGTAAAGCGACGCCGGCTTTTCCAGCGGGATGGCGGCAAGCCAGTCGTTATAGGTGCTGGCATCAACATCGGGTGAGAAGCACGGCGATGTCGGGTAGCTCGTGTAGCGAGGCAGGCGCTCCTCGCCATATTTTACAACAAGAGCCGAATGCATGCTAAATCCTTCTCCAGAGGGCGGTTGTCGCATTCTATGCCCGCGCTTCGCATGGCTCTTTGATCGAAAACAAGGAGTGCTTCGGACTACTCGCGATTTATGCTCCGCGGTCGAGCGCGGACACATAGGCAAATGGCGGGATGACTGATGGCAGCAGCATGGTCTATGAAGAGCATTCGGCTCAATTGCGCTCTGCCAGTCGAGAGACGGCGTAGCCACAGCAACTAATCCTATGGCGGATCACGGAATGCATTCACAAAGCGTTGGTGGGAGGACGCGGTTCGGTAGGATGTTCGTCAGGTGGCGAGGCAAGCCGATCGCGACCTATATTATCGTCACCGCGGCTCCATTGGTTATTCTTGCACTGAGATTGGCATTTACGGAGCTTGTCGGCGACAGGCTGATTCTGTTTTCGTTTATCCCTGCTATTCTGATCGTCGCAATAGTCGGCGGCTTGAAGCCAGTCGTGCTTACTGCGGCAGCGTCGCTTGCCGCAGCTATCTTTGTTCAGCGATTGCATGATGCCGTCGATCCGACTGGCGTCGAATTGGTCTTCTTTGGCGCGTCGGTGTTTCTGATTGCTTGTCTGGGAGAGTCGCTGCAGGCGACGCGACACACCGTCGTCAAGATGGAAACTCTCGTGGCCGCCCGCGATGCGCATCTGAGATCGATCTTGGACACATTGCCCGACGCGACGGTGGTCATTGCGGCCGATGGCACGATTGTTTCCTTCAATGCCGCCGCCGTCCGGCAGTTCGGGTATGCGGAACAGGAAGTCATCGGCAAGAACCTGCGAGTATTGATGCCTGAACCTTATCGAGGCGACCACGACGGCTATATGCAACGGTACCTTAGAACCGGCGAGAAGCGCGTCATCGGCATCGATCGTGTTGTCGTCGGGCGAAGGAAAGATGGATCGACCTTTCCCATGAAGCTGACCGTAGGCGAGATGAAATCGAGCGGTGAACGGTTTTTCACAGGCTTCATCAGAGACCTGACGGAGCGAGAAGAATCGGCCGCTCGCCTCGAGCAAATTCAGTCTGAGTTGGCGAGATTGGCCCGCCTGAGCGAAATGGGCGAAATGGCATCGACGCTTGCGCACGAGCTGAACCAGCCCTTATCAGCGATCGCAAATTACGCTCAGGGGTGTACGAGGCTATTGCGCGATATGGACAACACCCTCGCAACGAAAGTGCGAGGTGCCTTGGAGGAGATTGCGGGCCAGTCCCTGCGGGCGGGACAGATCATCAAATGTCTTAGGGAGTTCGTCACGAAAGGCGAAACGGAAAAGGCACTCGAAGACATTCGCAAACTCGTGGAGGAGGCGGGCGCGCTGGCGCTAGTCGGTTCCCGCGCGAACGGAGTGATGACTTTGTTCGAATACCTACCCGGTGCTGAGATGGTGATGGTCGATCGTGTTCAGGTCCAACAGGTCCTCATCAATCTGATGCGAAACGCCATCGAGGCGATGCGCCATGTCGATTATCGGGAGCTCACGATCCGCACGATGCCCACCGATGCGGGCGAAGTCGCCGTCGTTGTGGAAGACACCGGCGGAGGCATTCCAGAAGAAATTGCCGCGGAGCTCTTCAAGCCGTTCGTCACGACCAAGGCAAGTGGAATGGGCATCGGCCTTTCGATCTCGAAACGTATTGTCGAAGCCCACGGCGGTGAAATCACAGTCTCGAAAAATGCGGCTGGCGGAGCTACGTTCCGGTTCACGCTCCCCGCCTATGGGGAAGGACGAACGGGTGGGAATGACTGACTACACAGTTCATATCGTCGATGACGAAGAGCCGGTGCGGAAATCGTTTGCCTTCATGCTGGCCATGAACGGCTATGCCGTGAAGTTGCATCAATCGGCTGCCTCGTTTCTTTCCTTCGCCCCGAGCATCCATAACGGAATTCTTGTTACCGACCTCAGGATGCCGGAGATCTCGGGTCTCGATCTCATCAGGCAACTCGGTATGAAAAAGATCCCCATCCCCTCCATCGTGATTACCGGACATGGTGATGTACCAATAGCAGTCGAGGCCATGAAAGCGGGCGCAGTCGACTTCATCGAAAAGCCTTTCGAGGATACCGCGATCATAGAGGCAATCGAACGAGCATCAGAACATTTAATCGTTCCAGGGGCCGACGCCGACGAGATCACTGACATTCAAACCCGCCTCCAAACCCTGAGCGAGAGAGAGCGCCAGGTGCTCTTTGCCGTGGTGGCCGGCTTTCCGAACAAATCGATCGCCCATGATCTCGATATCAGTCCCCGCACGGTGGAGGTGCATCGCGCCAGCGTCATGTCAAAAATGAAAGCAAAAAATCTTCCACATCTCGTGCGCATGGCTCTCGCTGCCGGTTTAGGGCCTTCTTAGTTTCGTGGTATTGATCTCGCGCAATGCGCCGTCGTGCCGCAAGCCCTTAATGGGGACTCGCTGGCCCAAACCGCACGGCATCCCGTCTAAGTAATCTCCCTTAGTGAGGTAACCGAATTTTTCGCCGTGGCAAGAACTGGCAATCTTCCCCGAAACCATGGGGAATACGACATGTATGCCACTTTCAAACCCGCAGCGCAGAGTGTCGTAATGCCGGAGAACGTTGCGCGGGCACAATTTCCCGGGGCGCACCTCGTTGTGACATATAAGGGCGGCCGAGTGATATATGCCGAAGGCGATAGCGTGGACAAATGCTATCAGGTTTGTGCCGGAGCTGTCCGTGAATACGGCCTCATCTCGGACGGACGGCGGCAGGTTGTTTCCTTCCATCTCGCAGGGGAGACGTTCGGCTTTGAAGCGGCCTCAAAGCATCGCTTTTTTGCCGAGGCTATCGCCGAGACAAGAATAATCGTGTTTGCGCGGCGCCCTATCCAGGAGCATTCGCCGGAACTTCTTGCACTTGCATTGGTCGGCATGAAGCGTGCTCAGGAACATCTTTTGGTTATCGGGCGGCAATGTGCGGTTGAACGCGTCGCCGCATTCTTGATGGATCTCTCCGACCGTCTAGGTGGTGTTCGGCAGCTAAGGTTGCCGATGTCGCGACAGGACATTGCGGACTATCTCGCCCTGACAATCGAGACCGTATCGCGTGCCATGACCGAGTTGAAGGAGCGGAAGGTGATCGCCCTGCGACATGTGAGGACAGTCGACATCATAAAGCCGGACGCGCTCCGTTCGCTTTGTCATCGGGCCGCACTGCGATCTTAGCCCTCCATTATGCCGGTCCGTCGGTATCTTTGATCCGTGTCAGGAAGCAGCGACGCGGCAATCGCCTCCAAGGTCGGGTGACCTTCAATCAGCTCGCGGATCCGGTGCCGCATAGGTGCGGCGCGTCGCCGGCCCACCTTGGGGCCGAAGCCCCGCAGAACGCCCTGCAAGCTCATCTCGATGTCGTGAAGCTTGCCCTGAATGAACCTGCGGGCGGTCAGCAGCGCGCACTTCCTGGGCTGGAAGAGATTTGCAGTGGACTGCTCTGAACCAGCCAAGCCGCATCATCTGCGTAATACCCCGCGCATCCTTCTTGTCGGTCTCCACGGGCATCGTCTTGAAGGCCGCACGCACGTGGCGCGTCTCGATCAGTTCGACCGCCGGACCCGCCTTTGTCATCCCGGCATGGAGCCGAGCCACTGCGTCAAGACCGATCTGCTCCATGGCCACGCCGTGCTCGCCAAACCAGGCGATCAGCGCATCGGGTAGCCATTGAATAGGGACTTTCGACGACGATCCACAGATGCTTATGCCGCTTTCGTCATATGCTGTCGGCGGAGCTTTCGACATCATCTATGCGTTAAGCAGATCGCCGAGACCTTGCTAGCCGCGCCTTCATGGACGCTGGCATGCACGTCAGCGTCATGTATAGGACGTCGAAAGAAAGGACTGCGTTGGCGATGCAGCCGATGCTGATATAGACAATGCTCCACCGCCTGCCTGGGCTTCAGCGCCTCATGCTCCCGATGGGCAGCCGCGAGCCGAGGCGACGGCGATCACAGCTTTGAGCGCACAGAATTGGCGAGTGCCAGATCGTCGGCAGGGCTGAAGTCGGTGGCGCCCTGTGGGCCAAGCCTCACCACGGCGGCAAAATCGTCTTACAGGCCGGTGACGATGATGTGGCGGGCAATCAGGTCTTCGACCATATGCCCGGTGAAAAGCGATTATAAATCGATATCCTACGTTCTTTGATTTCTCATCGCGAAAGCCGGGGTGATAGCGCGTAGGTTGCTTCCTCATACCGCAGTTTTCACGAATCTCATTTAGATCACGCTGAATTTTTACCTTTCTTTCGGCTGCGTCTTGGATCTATAGAGCGCTCTCCTTCGGTCGCCCCCTAGTTGAACCAGGCGGAGTTTTCAGAAATCAAATTGACTTACAGGGATTGCAGGAGTGAGTGCCGATAACGCTCACTGGCCGAGTGATGCTCAGGCCATGGCCGGGCTTTCCCAGCTAGCCAAATGGGATATCAATGGACACGGAAATGGATCGGTCCTTCGCATGGGTGATGAATATCGAGATCGACGATAATGGCTGAAGGCGACCCTGAGCTGGCCGAAGGGCTAAACGTGAATTTGGACCCAAATTCAAGGTAATCTAGATGATTGGATGGCGGTTGGAGCAAAGACCGGCGGATCTTTTTCCAGGCCCAAGCGACCGATTTCCGCGCCCCTGATTTGTGTTCGTGGGGCGTGGATTACTGAAGCAATTTGGCTAAGCCCTCAAAAATTGCTATAACTCAAAAAATCTCCAAAAAGGTATAAGAAACGACTGAAATGTGGCGGTGACAAAGTGATTCAAATCGGTTCAAGCTGGTGCATGCCAACCAACGAGTGGCTGGAAAAAAGGGACGGGCGGTGACGGAAGATCTAGCAAGCTACAGAAGTTCAAGAGGCCTCGTCAGCACCGCCGATCCAGAAGTTGACAAGCCAATCTATCGAAAGCCCGGTTTCGATGGCAGAATTACAACCCTGGGGCACATGGAGGAATTGATCAGCGCATTTCTGAAGAAAACGCGCGAAGCTCAAGGCCTCTCTCGCGCCGACGTTGCCCCAATGCTTGGTCTGTCGATACCTGTATACGGACGTTACGAGCGGGCATTTTCCAAAATGACTGTCACCCGGATGATTCATCTCTGTGAGATTCTCGGCTTCATGCCAATGGATATGATCTTTGAAGCTGCGCCCCATCTTTGGGGGCGCACATCAGAGGAAGCCGAGGATTGTCTAACACTGGCTCGGATTCTAAGGAGCCTTCCGAGCGACACGACGCGCGATCTCATTCGGCTCTTGCAGCGAATGATCCCCGATGACAACGAGAGCGAAAGAGGTATCAATGGCGGAACGGAGACCGCTAAGTGAGCGTGATCTGTACCGATGAAGCCCCGGTCCAGCAGGCGTTGCTCGATGCCGCAGCCGACTTGTTTCCGTCGTTTGCCGCGATAGACACCCGCAACCCCACAACGCCAAGCCTTACACTTTTTCATTTCCGTCTGATCACCGCATGTGCCGATCCCCAAAGACTTGATTTTGATGGTTTCCGTCGATCCCTCTGGACGTGCCTGCGAAAATCATCGCCGGTTGCAAGACCATGCACGAGGAAGAAGCGGCGAACGCAGCTAAGTTTGCCCGATGTCTCGATGTTTTGCCTCCAGTGAGTTGCGGGCAGCGAGTCCGAAAACAGACCGGGCAAGGTATAATTTGCCCGCGGCCGCTCGCTCAGTCATTGCCCGCAAATACCCGCCCGGCGAGCTGACGTCCTGGCGATTTGTTTTTTCAAGGGTAATCGCCACTGCCACGGCGGCTTGCTGCTCACCCATCTTCTCGACAGCGCGGCGGCGGGCATCCTCCGAGATCCCGGCATAGCGGCACAACATCGGTGTCAGCCGGACCAGATCCGCCCAGGTGTTGGGTTTGTACCCGAGTTCCCTAAGCGCCGGCGCTGCGCGCAAGACTTCCTGAAGAGCAACCAGCGCTTTCCGCTGATCATATTGCTCGTTGACTGAGCTCTGCCGGCTCCCCAGACTTTTTTCAAAAGCCCCTTTGCTGGCGCCAGCTTTCGAGAAATTAGGTTCTTCGGCGTGAGCCAGACATTGCTCATCATTACTACGTTTAGATTGATAGGAGAGTGTAATCTGTTTGTGCATGCCGTTTTCGACATACACGCATGTCGTTTTTCGAGCGGCGGGCTCACTTCGATATCGGGGAGCTAGCTGCATCAGCCGATCGATGGTCCACTCAAGAAGGAATGTAGCGCGGCGCAGCAACTCGCTTGGTGCCTTGGCAGCCACTTCCACATAACTGCTGATGCGCTCGATGCGACCGGCGACACGTTGGCGCGCTGCTGCGCCAAGATCAGCAGCAGCAGCGAGGGCATAACGGGTATTGCGCAACGCTCCTCGATAGCGCCGAAGCGCGGCCTCTGCTGCCTTCTTTTCCGCACGCACCTCTTTCACGAGCTCATGAAGCTCGGCATAACGCACGATCAGAATTCGAAGATCGACTCCGCACGCATCCGTTATCTCGCCATCAGCGTTTCGGATCGGATATCGTTTGTAATTCCCGCTGTCCTGCGTCGTGATCAGACCCACATCGAAAAGGCGGGAAAGCATTCGGCTGACCCGACCAACTGAACGGCCGATCTCAAAAGCCAATTGCCGGTTCGATTTGAACACAATCGGTCGCCCGGTTCGATCGAAAGACTCGGCGGGAGCGGTGTTGATCAATGCCAGCAAAAGATGGCTTTCTGTCCCATTTATCACGCCTGTGCAGGTCAGATTTTGAACAAGCACTGCCAGTTGAGCGCGTGTCACCGTTCCGATTTCGGCCGATTGTGCGCGTCGGCGGAATTCGATGCGTTGTGGCGTTATCCTGCGGCCTATTGGCCGCCGATACGCGATAATATCTTCCATGCCCTCGCCTCCGTTGAGGACCAGGTAAAGCTCCGCCGTTCACCGAAATGGTGTTTTCTGTTGACAAGGAAGTAAGGGTCTGCGAGAAAGGTTTTGGCTTAAATTATTCTCTTACAGACCCGCTTCCGGATTTCTTCGGGAGCGGTTTTTCTTTTTCTGGTCGTTTCATCATCTCCGTTTCAAGCCCGACTTACGCGTCGGAACCGTTGTGTTGAATACAAGAAAGCATATCTCAACAAAGCAATTTGGCGCAAGACGCGTGCTAATATGGGCTACCGCGCGATGCAAGATCGACCTGTACAGAATCATATCTGTCTAATTTTTATGAGTATTTTGAATGGATAGTGCTTATGCAAATTGCAGTTGCGCGATCCATTTTGCTTCGCATCATTGATCCCGGGTCGGCGGTTTCGTGGCCTTCGAACGCCTGCAGTTCAGGTCAATGACCATCGACGCGTGGGAAAGCAAAGTTCCCCTGTCGTACTTGTTGGTTGAGAGTGGGGGACACGGGTCCCCACCGCGGGAGGCCGCCATCTGGTCGGGACCGTGAGCTAGCCGGCGTGAAGGCCGAACAGGATTGAACGCCGGACGCGGTGGATCTCCTCCGACAGTCCCCGAATCTCGTCGATAGTGAGCGTACGGTTCGCCCCGTCGGTGTCGACACACACAACGAACGCGATTGCATTCTTCCTGGGGTTGGCGGACGCCAATTCGATGCCATGCGCTAGCAGGTTGCGGGTCCGCGCGACTCGTTCTACCGCACCGAGATGCTCCGCCATGGCGGGTTGATCCTCGGAAAGCCGTTGGGCGTAGACACGCCAATGGGAGATGATCGGCCCTCGAAGCGTTCGTCTTTGATCATCAGCAGCCGCGAGTTGCCGACGCATCTCACCTTCCAAGAAACTCCATTGGATTTGCACCTGACCAATCTCGCAGGCCAGGTCGCGCAATGTCGGAAAAGTGTCATCAGGAGCGGTCATGCCCCTTGTCGTAGCAGAGTTGGGCAGTGTTTTGCCAATTTAGTCCGCTGACGTGGTCGGGTTGGCCTCACAGATCAGATTCTGATTGCCTCAAAGGGTCTGAATTCATTCCTTCGGCTGTACCTCCCAGTAATCCCTCAGCGCACCGAAGAGATCGAGGCCGAGCTGGCTCACGGATACGGCATCGGTAGCTCCGAGCGGACGCCGACCTTTCTAACACTCTCTTGGGAAGGCAGAAGTTCATAACCGGACGCCTTGCCAATGTGGATCGCCACCGTCGCCCGGATTCCGGATCGGTGTGAAGTTTTGAGACTCGATCCCCGGCTGTTGTGAGGTTCTCTACGCCGTCGATTGAGGCCGATGGCGATTTCATCAATGGATTCAGCGGAACCGAGTCCGCCTCGATGTGATGCGCTATACCTGCGAAAGTTCCCGCGAATGGCGATGGTATTATTTTCCCGAACCGCGATTTTCATCATGCCACAAGCATCGGGGGGCAACTATCGATGCGGAATTGCAGGCCCTTCAATGCGCCCGGAAAAATGAGGCCCTTCGACATCACGTCATCAGGTTCCACAAAAACCGGGTCGAGCACAGGTCGGCAACACTGGAAACGCGCCGCCGCGTCTGCAATCGATATCAGGGGGGAATGATAAGGCTCCCTTCCGTCGCCTCCGACAAGGACGATTTTCCCGGCAAGAGGTTTGAGGCAGCCATCAAAACGGGTGAAGGCGGTGAGCCCATCTCGCAGTGCTTCTTCATCTAGGAATAGCGAGTGCATATCGTCAAAGCGGATCATCTCGATCAGTGGACTGCCGACCAAATCATAGATTGGCGAAAAGCTGATGCCGATTTGAAGCTCGACAGCTCGAAAGAGTGTCGTTTCCGAGTCCAATACGTATGCAATATTGTTCATTCCTTGACCCTCAATTTCTTTAAAGCGATCTCGTCCTTCTAACGCGTGACAAAGAGGCTCAGCAACTTGCGTGACCAACCCTGCATAGCAGCGCCATGCCGCAATATGGTGATTTTCACCCGGTTGTGCAAACGTCTTATGCGCCAATTTGATAAGTTTGTAGGGATTGAGTTGGCGAATGTCTGACGAAACGAACATTAACTGACGTTGAAATTACACAATAATCAGACACTTTTGTGTCGAAAGCAGGAGGGAGGCTGCATCAGGACTGCGCCAACTTTGTAGCAAAAGTTCTGTCGAGGGTTTCGGGCGATTATTTCCGTCAAGCTATATCGTTCAGTTGCTATACAATCCATGGTAGATAACAGAGCCGCTACCGTTTGAGAATTGGATTGCACAATTCGATCCATGGCAGCTAGAGAAACTCCGCCTTTCATGGCCGTCGCCTTTGTCGTCAATCGACAAATCGCCACTCCGGCCGCCGCCTTTCTGTAGCAGGCCTATGTGGGCATCGCCGTCCAACAGCCGACGCATGCAGCCGTCAGTGAATGGCCGAGAGCCGAGAAGGCTCCATGCGGGTGCAGGACAAAAGGCCGCCATGCCTACACAGGGCGTCCGGTGCGAGACCAGGAAATGCAACGACGGTTCTCACCAAGCTCACCAAATGCACGGGTAGCCAATTTGGCGCAACTGGGTAATCCGTACACGAAGTAACTCCAGTATGAGAGGCATATATATCGTTGATAATAAAGATAAATTTATGCGCGCGACGCCAAGAGAATGAGGTTCCGCCACATTGAAATGCGCCAAACGTGATCGAAATCGCGATATTAATGGTTCCAAGCACATTACTTTTCCGTATAAAGAGGCTCTGGAGCATTAACCTCAGTCGGAGCAATGTCAGGACCATCATTGAAGCAATGGATTAATGAACTCGGTTTGCAACAAGTCGATGATCCGGGCATCGACAAACCGGTCTATCGAAAACCTTTTGACGGGCGGATTGCACTTAGCGCCGAACTGGAAAAACAGATCAGCATCAGTCTTCGCGAAGCCCGCGATAAGCGAAAACTGCCTCGCTCGAAACTCGCGCCCTTGCTTGGCATCAGCGAGCAGGTCTACGGCCGCTACGAAAATAAAGTCTCCCGTCTCACGGTGGGCCGACTGATTCATCTCTGTGAGGTTTTGGATGCAACTCCGGAAGAGATTATCGCGCCGGCAGCACCCCACCTTTGGGGCGAAACTGAAACCAAAGCGGTTCTTCTGTTGGCTACTATCGAGAAGTTGCGGACCTTCGATGAAGAGATTTTACGCGATGTTTTCAGCTTACTAAGCCGCATAGAAGAGACCTGTGGCGATAGCGGCGATGGTGCGGCGAACGCCGCGCCTTCGTGCGCCACTGCAGTCGATGGCGAAACGGGAAGCAGATGACAGCGTCAAAAAATAGAACGGCGTCGGTCCCGGATGAAGTTTTATCAGAAAACCAAGACCAAACGCTCCGCGCCGTCGCAGGCTGCCGAGGCGAGCCTTGCGCACGCGGCGTTGGGACAAATTCCTAGCCATTCATCGTAACAGCTCAATCGCGGAAACAGGCGCGTAACCGGGCGAAGGCCGCACAGGTGGCCGGCTGGCTTAAGTTGGTGCTGCGTCCCGCCGCCATGAGGTTACGCTCGGTCATCAGCGCGTCGAGCGTAACGAGGAGGTTCAGGTCAAAGTCCTTGAAACGCATGTTTCCATCTATCCATAACGTGGATGCATGCCATCCAAACAATCAATTTTACCAATCTCCCGATGATGCATTAGGGAAATGTCGATAACCCGACAAGTTTGGCAATTGCCGGACAAGTAGGTCGGCATAAGTCTACGAGCGGCTAAGGAAGGTCGGAAGTATTGAGAGAGTTTTTCATCTCAAGCGCGAGGACTGTCGAAAAGTTCTACCATCCCGATTGGCTGATATCGCGATCCCTGGCGACAGTGTCTGACGCGCAGCGAACGGACCGCCTGCTTCGATCGCACAATGCGTGCTTCAAGACAACACCAAGAAAAAGGAGGTCTTTGCATGCGCTCTGAGGTGCGGTGGAGGCTGTGCTGGGAAAACGAGTTGGAACTCGCCGACCATGTCGAACTCGCCGAGTTCTTTCGCAAAACCTATGGACCGACTGGGGTCTTTAATGCAAAGCCGTTCGAAGGTAGTCGAAGCTGGGCCGGAGCAAGACCTGAACTTCGGGCAATCGCCTATGACTCAAGTGGTGTGGCGGCTCATATGGGATTGCTGCGCCGTTTCATCAAGGTTGACGGAGTCGACCTGCTGGTGGCTGAACTAGGCTTGTATGGGGTGCGTCCGAATCTTGAGGGACTCGGAATCGCCCATTCGATCCATGTCATGTTTCCGACACTGCAGGAGCTTCAAGTTCCATTCGCTTTCGGCACGGTTCGGCCAGAGCTGCGGAAACATATCGCAAGGTTCGGCCGTCACGGTATGGTGACGATTTTGTCGGAAATCCGCGTGCGGTCCACCCTCCCACACGCGCGTATCGATCTGCCGCCCACGCGCGTCGAGGATCCACTGGTCATCGTTCTGCCAGTTGGACGTTCGATGTCCGATTGGCCCACCGGTACGATGATCGATCGGAACGGACCGGAACTATGACACACCGCGATTGCTTATGCGAGGTGCCCAGCGAGTACGCTGACGGCACCGGCCAGCGCAGCGTTTATTTGACGTTCGACGACGGTCCTCATCCATTTTGCACGCCGGAAGTTCTCGATGTGTTGGCTGAACACCGGGTACCGGCGACTTTCTTCGTCATCGGCGAGTACGCGGCAGATCAGCCAAAACTGATCCAACGAATGATTGCAGAAGGGCACGAAGTCGCTAACCACACGATGACACATCCGGACTTGTCCACATGCGGACCCGGCGAAGTGCAACGTCAAATACTCGAGGCGAACAGAGCCATCACCATGGCGTCACGGCAGGCCTCAGTGCGGCACATCCGCGCACCGTATGGGATCTGGACCGAAGAAGTGCTCACTACGGCGGCGAGCGCTGGACTGGCCGCCGTCCACTGGTCGGTAGATCCGCGAGACTGGTCTCTTCCCGGGGTGGACGCCATTGTCGATGCAGTGCTCGGATCTATCCGGCCGGGCGCAATTGTGCTCTTGCACGACGGATGCCCCCCCAGCGAATTGCAACCGGGCACTGACGCCAGTCTGCGCTACCAGACCATCGCGGCGCTATCCAGCATCATTCCAGCTTTGCATGACCGCGGATTTGTAATCCGCGCGCTTCCTCAAGACCACTGAAAGCGATATTCCATGAATCTGCTTGACACAACTAGCACTGTCGCCATCTCGCTCTATGCGCTGCTCTCGACTGCTTATAAAAGCATGCAGGTCGTTTACTCTGTGCCGGCAAACAATTCATCAGCGTCGGAGGACCTGGTCGGCTCCGACCAGCTGCCGAGCGTGGATGTCATCGTCCCCTGTTTCAACGAAGACCCGCGCACGCTTTCGGAGTGCCTGGCTTCCATTGCAAACCAGGAATACGCCGGAGAAGTCCGAGTCTATGTGGTTGATGACGGTTCCAGAAATCGCGACGCTGTCACACCGGTACATGCCGCCTATGCGCTCGACCCTATGTTCAATGTCATTCTGCTTCCCGAGAACGTTGGAAAGCGCAAGGCGCAGATCGCCGCGATACGCCGCTCCTCTGGAGATTTGGTGCTGAACGTCGACTCAGACACAATACTCGCGTCCGACGTCATCGCGAAGCTCGTACCGAAGATGCAAGATCCAGCGGTCGGCGCGGCCATGGGGCAGTTGACGGCCAGTAATCGGAGCGACACTTGGTTGACCCGGTTGATCGATATGGAATACTGGCTGGCTTGCAACGAGGAGCGTGCGGCACAGGCTCGCTTCGGTGCCGTTATGTGCTGCTGCGGCCCATGTGCTATGTATCGCCGGTCCGCGCTCCTTTCGCTGCTCGATCAGTACGAGTCGCAATTTTTTCGGGGCAAGCCAAGCGACTTCGGCGAGGATCGCCATCTCACCATCCTCATGCTGAAGGCAGGATTTCGAACCGAGTACGTTCCAGGCGCTATCGCGGCTACAGTCGTTCCGGACAAACTAGGACCGTATCTGCGCCAACAACTTCGCTGGGCACGCAGCACGTTCCGGGACACGTTGCTTGGGCTGCGCCTACTGCCCGGCCTCGATCGCTATCTCACGCTGGACGTGGTCGGACAGAATCTCGGCCCGCTCCTGCTCGCGCTATCGGTACTAACGGGGCTCGCAGAGCTCGCACTGACAGACACCGTGCCTTGGTGGACAGGCCTGATGATCGTGTCCATGACCATGATTCGCTGCACCGTGGTCGCTTTTCGTGCTCGCCAACTTCGATTTCTTTGCTTTTCGCTGCACACATTCATCAACATCTTTCTCCTGCTGCCCCTGAAAGCCTATGCGTTGTGCACATTGAGCAATAGCGATTGGCTGTCGCGCGGCTCTACTGCCAACGCATCAAACAAGGGGGGAAAGCAGGCCCCCATCCAAAGTCCGATCGCTGAATCAAGCACTACCGAATACTCGGGCCATGCGGCTCCGCTTCGCAGGTTCAATCTCGCGCGGGATTCTGCGAGGCCGATGGCATCTGACGTCGTTTGCAGCGACGAGTGACAGTTACTTTACCTAGGTGGATGAGTTTGACCCAGAACATGAATCATGAATTGCTCAGTCGGGAACTGGCCGCAGACGATCCGTGGCGGCTCGACGGCAATCCGTTCGAGCGGGAGCGTCACACGCAAATGCTCCGACTGTCTCTTAACCAAGGTTCGATCACAAATGCACTCGAAGTAGGCTGCGCTGCCGGCGCATTCACGGAGAGACTAGCGCCCAACTGCCAGCGGCTCACGGTGATCGATGTCGTGCCGCGAGCGATTGCTCTAGCACGTCGACGAATGGGGGAGCCGCCGCACATCAGCTGGATAGTCTCCGATGTTCAGCAGTTTTCGGCTGACGAGCTGTTCGACCTGATCGTTGTGGCGGAGGTTCTCTACTATGTCGGAGACATAGCCGAGATGCGCGCGGCGGTCCGAAACTTGGTACAGCTGCTTGCGCCAGGCGGGCACCTGGTTTTCGGATCGGCACGCGATGCCAATTGCCGGCGCTGGGGTCACGCTGCCGGCGCTGAGACAGTCATCGCCATGCTGAACGAAACCTTGGTCGAGGTAGAGCGTCTCGAGTGCCGGGGTGAATCGGTCAACGAAGACTGCTTGCTCGCCCGTTTCCGGAATCCGGAATCCGGTTCCTGATGAATCGAATTGTCGACTAGACATGGAGACACTATGCGCATCTGTGGTATCAAGCTGACCCATGACGGGGCGATCGCCCTGATCGAAGAGGGACGCCTCGTCTTCTGCGTCGAGCAGGAGAAGCGGGACAACAATCCACGATATCAAACGATCGACAATCTCGACGCTGTCGTCACCGCTTTGGCGGAACACGGTCTGAATCCGTGCGATGTTGATCAGTTCGTGATCGACGGCTGGGATGGTGAGGACGAGTCGCAGTTCCAGGTCCTCAGTGGCGTGGTTCCCCTAACACTCAAGGGGGCGCCTTATGTTGAACGCCATGCCGAGGGCCTTCTCGATTGCCTCGACGGCTCCGGCTTGCTGCTCGATGACCGGGTTTTTCCTTATAAGAGCTATCCCCATGTGACGGGCCATGTGGCCTCCGCATACTGCACCAGCCCCTTTGCGACGGCCGGACAACCCGCGTTCTGCTTGGTGTGGGATGGCTGCATCTTTCCGCGCCTCTATTACGTCGAGGGCCGGGGCGCACGGTTCCTCGAATGCTTGTCCCCGGTGATAGGCCAAGCCTACGCTGCCGCGGGCCATTATTTCGGACCTTATAAGCGGGCGAGCCGCGGTGGTTGGGATCTAGGTGTCGCCGGCAAGCTGATGGCTTATATAGCACTGGGGTCGGTTGATGAAGACATCGTGGCGGTGTTTCAGGAGCTCTACGAGGAGCGCTTTGCGGCCAACACCGAGGCTGCCCGTCGTTACCGCGCGGACATCAACAACGCAGATACGACGCTTGCGGCTGTGCATGATTTCTTCGATGCCAGCGTCCTTCGATTGGGGGAAAAGCCACCCGAAGATGTGCTGGCATCGTTTCATCTCTTTCTCGAGCGTCTCCTCGTTCGCGAGATGACAATTGCCTTGAAGCGCCATCCGTTTCCAGGACAGCGAAATTTGTGCATCGTCGGCGGTTGCGGCCTCAATATCAAATGGAACAGTGCACTGCGCGGGGCGGGCCTGTTCGATTCCGTCTGGGTACCGCCTTTTCCGAATGACAGCGGCTCGGCAATCGGTGCCGCTTGCAGCGCCATGGTGGCGCAGCAAGGCTTCGTACCGCTGGAATGGTCGGTCTACAGTGGCTCGGTCCTGCAAAGTGGCCATGTGCCGCCCGGATGGGAGGCCACGCCGTGCAGTATGCCGGAACTCGCCAGCATCCTCGCCGGCAACAAGCCCGTTATTTTCCTTTCCGGGCGCGCCGAGCTTGGACCACGGGCGTTAGGCGGTAGAAGCATTCTCGCAGCCGCGACTTCGCCGGAAATGAAGGATTTTCTGAACGAAGTCAAACTTCGCGAACACTTCCGTCCGGTGGCTCCGATATGCCTGGAGGACCGTGCGCCGGAAATATTCAGCCCCGGAACGCCGGATCCCTACATGTTGTTCGATCACGAGACGCGAATGGAATGGCAGGACAAAATCCCCGCTGTTGTCCATCTCGACGGATCTGCGCGACTTCAAACGATATCCAGAAGCTCTCAACACAAAGTCGCCGAGCTACTCGTTGAATATGAAAAACTCACGGGCATTCCGCTGCTTTGCAACACGAGTGCCAATTACCATGGACGTGGCTTTTTCCCGGATGCAGCTGCAGCCTGCGAGTGGGGACGCGTTGAACACATATGGTGCGACGGCCAGCTGTTCACGAAAACGCAGGTAACTGAGCGATCGCCAGACGACGCGACCTTCACGGTAAGATGAACGCAATGTCCACGGTAGCAATCGATCTTGCCGGCGTAAGCAAGACATATGAGGACAAGGTCGTTGTCGACGGGTTGTCGTTCCGCGTTGCCGCAGGGGAATGCTTCGGCCTGCTGGGACCGAACGGCGCGGGCAAAAGCACGATTGCGCGAATGGTCCTCGGCATGACATCGCCTGATGCGGGGGAGATTACGGTGCTCGGCGTGCCGGTGCCGGCTCGCGCTCGCTTGGCCCGCGCGCGCATCGGCGTGGTCCCGCAGTTCGACAATCTCGACCTCGAGTTTACTGTGCGCGAAAATCTATTGGTGTTCGGGCGCTACTTCGGCATGAGCACACGCGAGGTCGAAGCGGTGATCCCGTCGCTCCTCGAGTTCGCCCGCCTGGAGAGCAAGGCCCATGCGCGCGTCTCTGAACTGTCCGGCGGCATGAAGCGGCGCCTGACGCTGGCGCGTGCGTTGATCAACGATCCGCAGCTGCTTGTAATGGACGAGCCGACCACCGGTCTCGATCCGCACGGGCGCCACCTGATTTGGGAGCGCCTGCGTTCCCTACTGGCGCGCGGCATAACGATTATCTTGACGACCCACTTCATGGAAGAGGCCGAGCGGTTGTGCGATCGGCTGTGCGTGCTCGAAAGAGGTCGCAAGATCGCCGAAGGCCGCCCTCATGCGCTGATCGACGAGCAGATCGGGTGCCAGGTGATCGAGATCTACGGCGGCAATCCGCATGAACTGCGTTCGCTCATCAGCCCCTATGCGCAGCGCATCGAGGTGAGTGGCGAGACACTCTTTTGCTATGCGCCCGATCCGGAACAGGTGCGCCTGCAGCTGCGCGGGCATGCGGGTTTGCGTCTTCTGCAGCGGCCGCCAAATCTCGAGGATGTTTTTTTGCGGCTGACCGGGCGCGAGATGGAGAAATGAACGATGCGTGAACTGTGTGCTGCGGCACTGCCCGCCAACGCTTGGAACTGGATCGCAGTATGGCGCCGCAACTATCTGGCGTGGAAGAAGGTCGCGCTCGCGTCAATTCTCGGCAACCTGGCCGATCCTATGATCTACCTGTTCGGTCTCGGCTTTGGCCTCGGAGTCATCGTAGGTCGCGTTGACGGTACTTCGTATGTGGCGTTTTTGGCAGGCGGCATGGTCGCGACAAGCGCAATGACCTCTGCGACCTTCGAGACGATTTACGCGGCTTTCGCTCGCATGCACGCTCAGCGCACATGGGAAGCAATCCTCTACACACAGCTTACGCTTGGCGACATCGTTCTTGGCGAATTGGCGTGGGCAGCCACAAAGGCCTTTCTCGCCGGTACGGGAATAACAATTGTTGCCGCCGTGCTGGGCTATGCGGCGTGGCCGTCCATCCTCTATGCGCTGCCAGTCATCGCGCTCACCGGGTTAGCCTTCGCGAGCCTGGCAATGGTCATCACCGCGCTTGCTCCCAGTTACGACTACTTCGTGTTTTACCAGACGCTCGTCCTCACACCGATGTTGTTCCTGTGTGGCGCGGTCTTTCCAATCACTCAATTGCCCGACGTTTTTCAGCAGGCAGCACGTTTCTTGCCGCTGGCACATGCAATCGAGCTCATTCGTCCGGCCATGCTTGGCCGTCCGGCCGACAGCATGGGCCTGCATATCGGCGCGCTCTGCATCTACGCGGTATTGCCGTTTTTCCTGTCGGCGGCACTGTTTCGTCGGCGTCTGATGCCTTGACGCCACCCATACAAGAAGGAGATGCGCGATGCAGTCCCGCGAACTGGGCCGCAGCGGCCTGAAAATAAGCATGCTGGGTCTGGGCACCATGAGCTGGGGAGAGCAGAACACGGAAGCTGAGGCGCACGCGCAACTGGACGCAGCCCTGGATGCGGGCATAAATTTTGTCGATACCGCAGAGATGTACCCTGTGCCACCCCGCGTCGAGACACATGGACTGACGGAACGTTATATCGGGAGCTGGATACGCAAGAGTGGTCGCAGGCAAGACGTCGTGCTTGCGACAAAGGCCGCAGGGCCTGCTCGCGCAGGCAAAGCGTACTTACCATACGTGCGCGACGGCCGCGTCAGCTATACGCGCGCCAATCTGTTCGAGGCCGTGGACGCCAGCCTCCAAAGGCTCCAGACGGACTATATCGACCTCTACCAACTGCATTGGCCTGACCGCAGCACCAACGTCTTCCAGTCAATCGACCACCAGTATGAACTCGACGATGACACGGTCCCTATCCTGGAGACGCTGGAGGCTTTGGACGCGCTCGTCAAAAGCGGTCGCGTTCGTCACATCGGGCTCTGCAACGAAACACCTTGGGGCCTTGCCCGGTTCCTGCATTACGCCGACTCATGGGGGTTAGCCCGCGTGATAAGCATGCAGAATCCATACAATCTACTCAACCTGGATTTCGAGAACGGCCTTGCCGAGATGGCGCTGCGTGAACAGGTGGGGCACCTGGCGTATTCACCGCTCGCGATGGGCACGCTGACTGGCAAATACTTGGGGGGTCAGCGACCAACTGGCTCGCGCCTGAACCTGTTCGGACGGTTCTTCCGCTACAGTAGTGAAAGGGCGCAGCACGCGGCACTCGCATATACGACGCTCTTCCGGGAACATGGCATCGATCCGGTGCACGGCGCGTTGTCATTCGTCAGAAGCCGGCCGTTTGTTGCAAGCACCCTGGTAGGCGCCACCTCCGTGCAGCAACTAAAGCACAGCATCGCCAGCGTGGAAGTCAGCCTGTCGCGCGAAGTCCTGGATGGAATCCAATCGATCTATCAGCGTTATGGAACGCCGTCGCCATGAACCGGGTGTCGGCCTCCTCATTCAAAGTGACGCCGCCGGTTGGTCTCGTGACCGTTTTTGAGAACTGCCACAGGAGACACGCGGGTTGAGAACTCGCGCCGATCTGCGCGGCCCGAGATTCTAGTGCTGGCTCGCCACCCACACCTTCGCGAACTATGTTGGGAACACATGCAATGACCCACTCCGCATTATCACCTGAACCATTTGCGATCCTTGGGATGCCAAGGACTGGAACGCACTATCTCGAAGCGTTGCTAAATGAGCATCCGAACGTGTTGAGCAACGGCGAGTTACTCAACACGTATGATACAAATTGGCCCGATAAGGATCGCCTGCTACTGAGCGATTGCGAGCTCCTCGAGCTCGCCTATTTGCGTTTCCCGATGCGTAGCGACAAGAAGGTGACGCATGTTGGGTGCAAGATCAACGAACCTCAGTTTCAGGAACGTCCGGACTTTTTTGACGAGCTGTCCCGTTGGCCGGGGCTCAAGGTCATTTTCTTGTCTCGCAGAAATACCTTGGAGTCCCTGCGGTCCCTGGTGCAGGCAAGGCAAACCCGCCAGTGGCTGAAATTCAGTTCGGATGACGATGCGGCTCCGCCGCCACGGGTCGAGTTGCCGATCGCCTCCTGCGAGGCCTACTTCAAGGCCGCCGACGATTTCCACGCTCGGGTCGAGCATGCGTTCGCTTCGGCCAGCTTACTTGAGATCGAGTACGAGAGGCTCCTTCGTGAACCCGCCGCATGCTTGGAAACGATTTGGGATTTTTTGGGCGTTCCATCGCATCAGCTTTCTGGCCGCGCGATCCTTGAGCGCCAGGAATCGCGGCCGCTGAACGAAACGGTAGAGAATTTCGACGCGTTGCGGCGCCACTTCGCAGACGGACCTTACGCGAGATTCTTCGAGATGATGACGCATTAGTCCCAAAGGGATAATCAATATGTCTCTTGGCAACCTCCAACGTCTTGAAGCGGAAGCAATTCATGTGCTTCGAGAAGTCGTTGCAACGTTTTCCAACCCGGTTGTGCTTTATTCCATCGGCAAGGACTCATCGGTTTTGCTGCATCTGGCGATGAAGGCGTTCTACCCGGCCAAACCACCTTTTCCCTTCCTGCACGTTGATACCAAATGGAAGTTCCGGGAGATGATCGAGTTTCGTGACCGGATGGCACGCGAACTCGAGTTCGACCTTCTGGTGCACGTCAATCAGGACGGGATCGATCAGGGAATTGGGCCTTTCACCCACGGGTCCAACGTCCACACCCACGCCATGAAGACGACGGCGCTCAGGCAGGCGCTGGAGAAATACGGTTTTGACGCAGCGCTCGCCGGAGCGCGGCGCGACGAGGAGAAGTCGCGGGCCAAGGAGCGCATCTTCTCGATCCGTAACGCTCAGCATGGCTGGGATCCGAAGCATCAGCGGCCCGAGATGTGGAAGACCTATAACGCGCGCGTCGGGCCGGGCGAGACGATGCGAGTCTTCCCGCTGTCCAACTGGACCGAGTTCGACATCTGGCAATATATCCTGCGCGAGACGATTCCGATCGTGCCGCTCTATTTCGCGGCGCGCCGGCCGGTGGTGCGGCGCGACGGCGCGCTGATCATGATCGATGACGGCCGCATGCCGATCCAGCCTGGAGAAGAGGTCGCGGAGCGCCTGGTGCGTTTCCGCACCCTCGGCTGCTATCCGCTGACCGGCGCAGTTGAATCCGACGCTGCCACGGTTCCGGACATCTTGCGGGAAATGCTGACGGTGCGCACGTCGGAACGGCAAAGCCGCCTGATCGACTCGGACGAAGTCGGGGCGATGGAGAAAAAGAAGCGGGAGGGGTACTTCTGATGTCGTATCTTCAAACTGTGCCGCCGCATGACATCGAGGCGCATCTGACCGAGCACGACAAAAAGTCGATCCTGAGGTTCATCACGTGTGGCTCGGTCGACGACGGCAAATCGACGCTGATCGGACGCTTGCTTTACGACGCGAAGCTGATCTTCGAGGATCAGTTGGCAAATCTCGGGCGCGTCGGTGCCGCCAACGGGAAGGAGATCGACCTCGCCCTGCTTCTCGATGGGCTCGAGGCGGAGCGTGAACAGCGCATCACCATCGACGTCGCCTACCGTTACTTCGCCACGTCGAAGCGAAAGTTCATCGTCGCCGACACTCCCGGCCATGAGGAATATACGCGCAACATGGTGACCGGCGCGTCGACGGCGGACCTGGCTATAATCTTGATCGACAGCCGCCGGGGCATTCTCCAGCAGACGCGGCGCCACTCCTATATTGCGTCGATGCTCGGCATCCGCCATGTCGTCGTGGCGGTCAACAAGATCGACCTCGTCGACTTCCGGCAATTGGTCTTCGACGAAATGGTCGCCGACTACATGGTCTTTGCCAAGGAACTGGGCTTTGCCAGCATCCAGCCCATCCCGATCTCCGCACGGTTCGGCGACAACGTCATTTCGGCATCACAGAACACACCCTGGTACACGGGGCCAGCACTTCTCGAATACCTCGAAACGGTGCAACTCGACCCGCCCGTTGAGGAAAGGCCGTTCCGCTTTCCGGTTCAACTGGCGATGCGGCCCAATGCGGATTTCCGCGGGTATGCCGGGCAGGTGGCTTCGGGCAGGATCTCGGTTGGGGATCCGGTCGTCGTTGCAAACTCCGGGCAGCGTTCGTCAGTCAAGGCGATCGTGACTTTCGACGGGAGCTTGGCCGCCGCGGCCGAGGGCGAGGCCGTGACACTCGTCCTTTCGGACGAGGTCGATGCCTCGCGCGGAAACATGCTGGTCGCACCCTCATCGAGACCGTTTGTAGCGGATCAGTTCCAGGCACATGTCATCTGGTTCGGCGCTAATCCCATGCTTCCCGGGCGAAGATATATCCTGCGGACGGAAACGGACAGCGTCAGCGCAACGGTCACGGCGCTGAAGCACCAGGTGAATATCAACAGCTTTGCCCGAGAGGCGGCGAAATCCTTGCAGATGAACGAGGTCGGCGTCTGCAACATCTCGACACAGGCGCCGATCGCCTTCGACGCCTACAAGGACAACAGGTCGACCGGCAATTTCATCCTGGTCGACCGGGCGACCAACGCAACGGTCGGCGCCGGCATGATCGACTTCCCACTGCGGCGCGCCGACAATGTCCATTGGCAGGTCACCGACGTGAACAAGGGGGCGCGCGCGGCGACGAAGAGCCAGCGGCCCGGGGTCTTGTGGTTCACGGGCCTTTCCGGCTCGGGAAAGTCGACGATCGCGAACGCGCTCGACCGCCTGCTGCACGCCCGCGGCAAACACACCTATATGCTCGACGGCGACAATGTGCGCCACGGACTGAACCGGGACCTTGGCTTCACCGAAGCCGATCGCGTCGAGAATATCCGCCGGGTGGCAGAGGTTGCCAAGCTCATGGCTGACGCAGGCCTGATCGTTCTCGTCTCCTTGATTTCGCCGTTCCGCGACGAGCGGCGCATGGCGCGCGAATTGATGGAGGAGGACGAGTTCATCGAGATCTTCGTCGACACACCGCTCGACGAGTGCGCCCGGCGTGATCCGAAAGGCCTCTACGAGAAGGCCTTCGCGGGCAAGATCGCGAACTTCACCGGCGTGTCCTCGCCCTATGAGGTCCCTGAGAGCCCTGAGCTGCGTCTCGAAACGGTTGGCCACGAGCCCGCGGCGCTGGCGCTTAAGATCGAACAGTTCCTCGAGAGGAGAATGGAGGAGAAATGACGCTTTAATGCGAAGGCTTGAGCATTTTGCAGGCGGCCACGGCGGTCCCTGGCTATCTAACGACGGGATGATCATTGCTACCCCCGATCGGGGGCACGAACGTCCGAAGCCATATTGGCTTCAGCAGGAGACAGCCGATCACGTGCTCACGGGTCGGCTAACTAACTGGAACGGAGAAAAGATATGTCTGATGCAAAACTGCAAGGCGTGCTTTTGGCTCTTTCGCAGGTGGCGAGACAGTTAAGTGCGGTGCCGTCCAATCAACCGGGCCCGGATGCCAATTGCGTTAAACTAAACACGAATGAGAATCCATTTCCGTTGCCGATGATGGTGATGCAAAGTGCGCTTGCGGCTCTCGAACGGCATTATCTGTATCCCGAAGATGACAATCTCAGCTTGCGGGACGCAGCCGCCAATGCCTATGGCTTCTCCAAGGATCAGGTGATCGCTGGCAACGGCTCGTCTGAACTGCTGGGGCTCATCTACAGAGCTTTCCTGGCTCCGGGCGATAGCGTGGCGATGATGTCGCCAGGTTTTTCGTTCAACCGCAAACTTGCCATGTTGCAGGGTGCTCGATTTCTCGAAATCGGATGGGGCGAAGCTTATTCGTTGCCAATCGGGCAATTGCTTCTCGGTCCCGCAAAAGATGCAAAGTTCATCCTGCTAGCTAATCCGAACAATCCGACTGGGACATTTGTTCCGGTCGCCGATATCGATAGCCTAGCCGCGCAATCCGACCGATTGATAGTGGTGGATGAGGCGTATGTCGATTTTGCACCCGATGATGCTCTGCGGCTTATCAATCGCCATTCGAACCTTCTAGTCTTAAGAACATTTTCGAAAAGCTATGCCGCCGCCGGCATTCGCGTTGGTTTCGGCTTCGGTCATCCTGAACTTATTGGGAGGCTACGCAACCTCCAAAATGTCTTCAACATGAACCTGATCGGCCATGCGGTCGGCATTAGCATCCTTTCGCACCGCGCCGCCTACGACGAGAACCACCGATATATCAAAGATGAAAGACACCGAGCAACCATTGCCCTGTCTCAACTCGGATTTTCTGTGATCCCGTCCCACACAAACTTTTTGCTTGCGCGTGTGCCACCGGGACAAGACGGCAATTGGTGGCAAGCGTCTTTGGAAAGGCAAAAGATACTTGTAGCCGTCTTTCCCGATGATGGCTTGGAAAATTATATCCGCGTCAGCATCGGTACGAAAACGCAAATGGATGCATTCCTTTCCGCCGCCCGTGACATTTCTGAAAGCCTGAAGATGCAGAGTCTGCCGGTTAAGCACCGTTAGTCGCTGCTTGTCGCGCAGACACCACTCAACAGCCAAGACGATATTGCGGGACCTGAGATTTTAAAACAGCACGAGGTCGACGCAACCGTGTCGGGGACTGGTTGTCCCCGGTGCACCATTTGGAGGCCCGCACGTGGATAACGGGCCGAAACCAACCTCTTTGATCACCTGGATTTAGATTTTTTAGTCAAACATTTGGAGACAATCACATGGGAAACGCCTTTCCTTCCAATCTAACCTTCGGCATCTTCGATCATCTCGACGAGGACGGCTGCGACATCGCCCAGCAATATTCAGATCGCCTAAGGTTAGCAGAGGTGTGCGATCACCTTGGTTTTTATGCGTACCATCTCGCTGAGCACCACTGCACCCCGCATGGGAGAGGTCCATCGCCAAATCTGTTCTTATCGAGTGTCGCACAGCGCACGCGTCGGCTTCGTGTCGGGCCCCTCGTCATGCTGCTGCCGCTTTATCATCCGCTGCGGGCGTTCGAAGAAATCTGCATGCTGGACCAATTGAGCGGTGGTAGGGTCGAACTCGGGATAGGGCGCGGCTCTCTCCCGGTCGAGTTGGGTTATTTCGGGATTGGTGCGGAGGCGGCGCCAGGCTGCTACGCGGAAGCCAGTGAAATCCTTGTTAATGCGATGAAAGGCGGCACGCTATCCCATAAAGGCGAGCATTTTGAGCTGAGCGACATTCCTCTGACGTTACGACCTCATCAACGTCCGCATCCGCCGACGTGGATCGCCACCAACCGACCTGAATCAGCCCGCTGGGCCGCTGCGAACGGCGCGAATATCGCGTGCGTCGGACCTTCCTCTTCCGTCCGCAAAATTACTGATGCCTTCCGCGCCCATCGAGAGCACGACACGAGCGCAGACGATCAAGCGCCATTTCGTGGATTGCTCCGCATGGTCGTGATTGGACGTTCTGACCTGCATGCCTGTTCGCTCGCAGCGTCTGCCTACGAACATTGGCTTAGGAGCTTTAAATTCCTTTATGAGCTCAACGAACTCCCGACTCCCCCAAACCTGCCGCTGACCTTTGACGAGGCGGTCGAGAGTGAATTATGCGTGGCAGGAACGGCGGCTTCGGTGCGACAAACTCTTCTTGATCAGCTGGAAGAGGCAGGCGCCAACTATCTTCTTTGTCAACTTGCGTTTGGGAGTCTGCCGCTGGACGCTTCCCTATACACCGCAGCCACCATTCAATCCGAAATTATGGCTCAACTCGGCTGACGACAAAATTCGCGGTTCGGTGAGCCTATCATTGCGGCAGCGCTTCTCGACACTCCCCGCAAAGTTGCGGGGACTACCGAAAAACGCTCAGGATTATCCTGCAGGCCGGGTCGGCAAATGGCGCCCATGATAGACTGGACCGATTTGGCGTGAAATAAGGGCTCTTGCGGGGTGCGTCGTACCTCTCGTCGTACCAATCTAGTTACCGAAACCGAGGAATTCACTCGATACGCGCCGCTGGTGTTTTGTGAGGGCGGCGTAAAGGGTGCAAAATCTAAGCGTACAACTATGCGCCGCGAAATTTTGTGGTAATTCTCCTTAAAGCCATTCTTGTGGCGGTCGCGGTAACGCTCGCAATTGCTGCTGGCGGCTCAGCGTTTGCTGATGAAACGCCACAAGCGTGCGCAATGATTGCGGATTCCCTGCAGAGACTCACATGCTTCGATAAGCTGGTTCCAAAGGCGCAAGATTCCTCGACGCCAGGTGCGTCGAGTGCGAATGGTGCAGCAGCAACGACTTCGGAGCCGGCCAAAACAGACGTAGCCAAATGGGAGGTGACGGAGGACAAGTCGTCGTTTGACGATAGCTCTACCGTTGCTGGGGGTCTCCTCCCTACGAAGGTTTCATATACAGGCGTTGGCGATGGCGAAGCTTTGCTTATTTTGCGTTGCTCGGAAAACAGGACAACGGTCGTCTTCAGTGCCAATATGTTTATGACAGACGACACTGTTCGCGTGACGACCAGAATCGGTGATGAGCCTGCCGCATCGAGCCTTTGGACAAGGTCGACGAACTACAAGGCGGTGGGACTCTGGGACGGATCCAAAGCGATTCCGTTTATCAAGAAGCTCCGCAACAATGATAAGTTTGCCGTTCGAATAGAGGCAAATGATCGTGTTGACGCAGAGTTCAACCTATCAAATGTTGAAGAAGTGTCCGCTAAAATTGGCGCCGCGTGCAAGTGGTAGCGGATGACGCTTCCTGCCACCCGTTGACAAAAACGTAAGTTTACACCAATGTCACGATCAGACGCATAGCGAAATTTTATTTGTTGTGTCAAATTTTGTAAACCAGGGAGGGCAAAAGTGTCAAGCGAAAAATTCAATACAAATGAAGCTGCGGCCTACATTCGGAAGTCGGCGAGCTGGCTCAACAAAACGCGCTTAATTGGAAGTGGCCCGGTTTATCTGAAGGTTTGTGGTTCCGTCACGTATCTCAGGTCAGACCTCGATGCGTGGCTTACCGGGACTCGAGGGACGGCTGTCTACGAATTCGCAAATGACAATGCTCGCGCGATGGCGGCTGCCTAAATCGCCTGATTCTAGACTTCGGCACGGCCGATCCCGACAATCAATCATCATTCATTAATCGTTTGCCGAGCGCCGGCGAAGGAGGATTATTTGCGCATTTCTGACACCAGCAGACCCGTTCACGGATACGGGTTGACGATATACAGCGACGGCGAAAAGAATGTCTGCGGCTTTCTCGATGGCTCTCCGGTCCTCGTCCCGACGGGCGTAGGCAAAGAAGACGACCGCCGTCGCTTTCGCTTCTCAGAGGGCGAGCGGGAACTGCGCAGCAAGGGCGATATTTTCTGCGCAGACATGGGAACGGCCGGTTTCGTCCGGCAGGCTATCAACGAGAAGCTCGTGTTCACGGATCGCGGGCTCATCGAAAGCGGCGGTCGGCTCAGTCTTATTCCGCGGAAGTGGCGCCATTGGCTGTGTCGAGCTCCATAAATGTCCTGAGGGCGGCGGCGGTAATAGCTTCGGGGAGAGGCCCTCCGAATGTCACCGATCGGCGACCACCTAGCGCGGTTGGCGCATAAGAAACATGATCCCCGTTCGGCGCGCGAAGAAGCCGCATCCCGTAGATGGCCACGTTATCGGAGAGTTGCATATCGAAATTGGCGACATGCAACATCCTCCCGCCGCTACGGTGAGCGACGGGTTTTAGATCGAGCACCTGCATATCAAGCCGCCCACCGCTTGAAGACGCGGTCGCCGTTTCTGATTTCAAACGTGGCCGTAAGCCCGTGTAGCTCGTTGATGTCGTCGAGCACCAAGCGCTAGCAATGATCGCTCATTACAAAACTCGAGGGCATCTACAACTGTAGTATTAGCGTTCACTCGTCAACAAGAGACCTAGGATACTCGGGGGCGGGCGGTGCGCAAACCTCATCGAGCCTCCCCACGATGGCACCCGGCGAACTCATGCCGGAACTGACGAGGGCGATGGCCTGCGTTAGCGCGGCCTGGCCGTGTTCGCTTTTGACATTGACATGATTTCTCTCTGACCAACGGACGACTACGGACGTCACGAGTTCAATCTCATCATCGGTAAAGGAAACTAATTCGAAAAGAGACATACCAGCTCTCCTATTTCAGGCAAGAGCAGATCGTCTCTCAAGCGGCCCGGGGCACCCGGTTGAAATTGTCGGGCCGATAAATAAGGATGCGCTTAAATAACGCATAAGGCAAACGAAGCCATCAAGAATCATGGTTACCGTACGCTAACAGACGATGCGCGAAGAACCGAAGCGGACCGCACGGCCACGTGCAAGGGGATGAAGCACTGTTACAGGAGAACTTGGCCGCACGATCCATTCCGCCGAACATCCGAGGCGCTCGGAATGTTCCTAGTCGTGCGCTTCAAATTCCTGATCAGCAATATCATCGTCGGGACTTGAATGTGCTCGCGAATGACTGCTGAGGCTTCCGAGAAGATCAGACAATTCGAAATCGCGATCTTCCGTGGCCTTCGCGGATCGCGCCGAAAATTCGGGTCCGGCTACAACGGGCGAGGAATCCACCTGATAGCTCCGGAAATCTCCGGTGCTACAAATTAAAGTCCTGTCGAAGCGATCGTCCGGGCGAGGCCGAGATAGTAGTTCTTCCCATCATGCTTGGCGAATATGACCCATTCGCCGGTGAGCTTTCCGTCCACACTGCGGTTTTTGACCGGCAAAGTTGATACGGCTTGCGCTAGCTCATCAATAGCCTGAGGTGTTATGACCGGGTATTTCACCGGATCGAGGATTTCATCGACAATGGTATTGAGGCCGTTCTTTCCACGCGCTGGGAAGATATTGGCAGGGAGATAGCGTGCCGTGAAGTAATGTTTGTGCCATAAGGCCTTAAGCGACTCGTCTCTGAATTTGGTCACAGTGACATCGCTGTTCGGCTTGCCGGCCTCTACGTTGTGGACTGCTTGGATGATCTCGGTTGGGTCGATGCCAAAGGCGACCATGTGTACGAAGATGTCGCGCCACCACGATTCTGACATCCGTGAAAGAAGCTCCTCATCGCGTACAAAACGCGCTTTGAGAACGTCAATTGCCGCTGTCGTGATTGTTATCTCGCGATCTTGAAGTTTCACAGTCCAGGCCATCGAAAGGAGTCCGGATCATCAAGTCCTTATAACAACCTATGGCGGCGGACGAGGTTTGCAACCTCCACTCGCGCGAGATAGAGAGCGGCCGCGGCCGTGTGGGTATGACGACCGCCGTCAGTCTCGCAATCAGCGGTGAGCATTCGCCTCAAGCACTCGCCGAGGCGCACGGCCACGCTACGCGGATCGAGCAGTACAAGCGGCCGGTAGAATAGTCCTCGCCGAATTCGCGGTGGATATTTGCGCTATGCATGATGTAATTATCGCATGGCGAAGTCCCCGCGTTCCAGGCCTCTTCAGGCGACCGACAAACAACTGCGATCCCGGCCGCGCAAGCCACGAGATCCAGCGCAGCCCAATCTTCCCCTCGACCATATGCCAGAACGCATAGAGCCGTGCCTGGCGCTGCTGAAGCCAAGGCCGCCCAAAAGGGCCGCAGTGGGCATACGAAATCAAGTGGGACGGCTATCGCCTTTCCGTGCACCTTGAGCCCGAAAGGCGTTCGCATCATCACCAGCGGCGGCCATGATTGGACGGATCGGTTCCCGGCTATTGCAAAAGCGGCCAAGAAGCTCGACGTGGCGACCGCGATCCTTAATGGCGAGGCGGTCGTGCTCGACGAGCAAGGCAGGTCCGATTTCGGGCTGCTGCAGCAATCGCTCGGCGGCCGGGGCGGCAAGCGAACCTCAGACGACGCGATCTTCATGGCCTGCGATCTGCTCTATTTTGACGGTCGTGATCTGAGGCAGTTGGAATTCACGGCGCGGCGCCATCTCCTGGAAGGGCTGATCAAGAGCAGAGACGACGTCATACGGCTCTCTGAAGAGATCGAAGCTGACGGAGACCGGTTTTTGTAGCTGCCTGCGAGCACGGCCTCGAGGGCATCATCGCCAAAGACCGAGAAAGCACCTATCGTTCCGGTCGCATCGGCGACTGGCTGAAAATCAAATGCATCCAGAGCGACGGCTTCGCGATTGTCGGCTATGAGCATTCCTTCGTAGCGCGTGCTGGCATTGGTTCGCTGCTGCTCGCAGCACGCCAGGGCAAGAAGCTGATCTATGTCGGATCGGTCGGTACCGGATTCAATGAACGCACCGCGTATGAGCTGCGCGAAGCTCTCGACAAACTCAAGGCGAAGAAACCGCCTGTCGAATATTCAGGTCGGCGCAAATATATCGTTTAGGTGAAGCCGACGCTGGTGGCGGAGGTCGAATATCGCGCCGGGACGCATGACGGGAAACTGCGGCACGCCTCTTATAGGGGCCGCGCCAGAGGAGAATGCCGGGATTTATGAGTTAATGTGAAGTGGCCGATTTGTCCGCTATTTGCCTTGGCCTCGCTCACTGCATGCGCACTCTGAGGTTGGGAGTGCGTCCGCCGCTTCCGAGTTGTAGAGCATTGACCATACAGACTGAGCGAGGAGATCGAAAAGTTCAACATCACTTTCGGGCCAATGGCGCATGGCGGCATGGGCCTCGTTATCTTCTTCAGGCTCGTGAATGATCCGGATCTTTTTGGCATTTGGTCTAGCGTCGACGAGTTGCCTAATCTCTCGCACAAGCCCCACAGCGAACTGCGCTTTTCCTCCAACCTTGAGATTACTGTTACGGATTGCCTCGATGGCACACCTCAACTGTTGATCCTGCGCGCCAGAGAAATACTCACACCAAGTTGACGAAAGGTACGGCTCATCAGGTCGTAGTTCGAAGGCTTGCGGACGAACGCCAACGACATTGTCGTCTTCGTCGAAGTTTTGCCCAAGGTGCATTGCGGTCGTAACGGAATGATGCCGACGATCCATTGCTTTCCAAAGGTGGCGTATGAAATTCCATCCAGTTGGGATGATCGCCATTCTGATGCTCGGCAATGATGATCCTCACATCTTGAAAGGTTTCTAATTAAACCCTATTATTGGGGTTGAATTAGTGAGGAAGAATGGAAACTTTGACAACAGCTCAGGCCGCATTCGTGCTCGGCGAGCCGCTGGAGAGCTTCAAAAAAGTCGTCGAGCGTTCGCCGGTCAAGCCTCATCTGGTGACGAGAGGCGGTCGGCGCATACGGCAGTTCGGTACCGCCGAGCTAGTGTTTCTGCACGCCTATGACGAACTAAAACAAGCGTTCACGCCGAAAACTCAGTCGGAGCTTTACAACGCGCTACGAACGACGCTCCAAGGCCGTCATGAGAAAGTGGTCGTCTTTGGAAATCATCGATACGACATCTCCAGCCACGTCCGTGATGTCGAGAAGAAGGTAAAAGAGCTCGATAGGCTGAACGCGCATATTGATTCGTCGGGTAAGGAGGCCTTCATCAGGGGGACCAAAATCGAAGCCCATCGAATTGCAGCACTTCTCGATGCCGGAGTTTCCGTTAGTCAGGTCCAGCAAGACTATCCCTCGCTCGCCGAGTCTCAAATCATCGCCGCGAAAATTTACGCCGAAGCGCATCCAAAGGCGGGCCGGCCTTACCCAAAGCAGACAGCAAAAGCGGCGATGCGCGAAGCTGATCTCAGCGCGTTGGATGATCTTGATTGAAGTATTTGCTTGATACAAACGTCCTGAAGGAACTGAGCCGACCGAAGCCACACGACAACGCCAAAGCCTGGCTTTCGAAGGTCGATGATCTCGATCTCGCCATCAGTGTCATATCCGTGCGTGAAATAACCAAGGGCATCGAGAAAAAGCGGAAGACCGATGAGCTTGTTGCTGATCGCCTTGCTGCGGCGGCCCAGCAAATTTTCACCGCATATGAAGGTCGGATCATTCCTGTCGACCAGAAGGTCGCAACCGTTTGGGGAGGCCATCTCGGTCGCGGCGACAAGAATATCGATGATGTGGGCTTGGCGGCAACGGCACAGGTTCACGGCCTACTTGTCGTCACTAGAAACGAGGAGGATTTCGTCGGCCGGGGAGTGGCCGTCTTAAATCCGTTCAAAACTCCTGCTAAACTCATCACTCCTGCATGAGCAGCTATTGAACGCGACCAAAAAACTTGCTCGTTGCGACGACGCCCCGAAACCTAGGTCAGGACTTCGCCAATCCCAAGCCAGAAGATAACGGAAGCTGCGATGCAGATCGCTGAGAAGAACGTGTGGGCACATCGGTCATAGCGTGTTGCGATGCGCCTCCAATCCTTGAGTGGCGAATAGGTTCTCGACCTGCGAAGATAGAGAGCTTTGTCGTAGACGTATGGCTTCTTCCGACTCTAGCGGCAACAGAAATTCGAACTGGCCGCTCTATGGCCCTGGCTACCATCCGCCCCGATGTCTGATGGGACAAGCAGAGCCGTGGCCTCGCGGGTCGGCAGGTCGACAACCGTGATTGCACTTGCTGCAAGGAAGCGGCGTTCGTTTCTGGTCAGCATTTCCGCATCAAGCACTGCAAAATGTGGGCCGTGGGAGCGCTTCATGATCTGTCGAGCGTAGATCCGCAGCATCTGATCGTCGAAGCGGCAGCCGATAAAGAAAAAGCCACGATCTGTACGCCGTTCCTTCACCACTTCAGGGATCGGCGTCTGGATATCGATTTCGGTTAGGACTTCGACATAATCGGAATCGGACACGAGGAAGTTTGCGGCTGGCCGAAGACTCCCGTGCGGCGTATAGAGGACCGTCTTTGCCGCTGGCGCGAGTTCGACTTCCCTCCCGGACAAATCGTAGGTTTTCGTCCAAATGTCGCCGAATTCGTTCGCCCGCGTGACGCCTTGTACCTCGACGACGTCCGTTCGGCCAGTTTCCGCAAGGGCCGCGCGCATCGACCCATCGTACCAGCTATCGACGATGAGGGAGAGCGGCAGCGTTGCGAGCCAGGCGTGGAGCACGCTCGGCGCCACGGGCGCTCCGAATATCTCGGCCATCCAACTTTGAAGCGTCCGGCGATGCCGGCGCTGTTCGATGAACTGCGCGACCGACCACATATTGGTGCGTATCTTGGAGGGGGCTCGCGCGTGTGCGTTGAGTGCGGCGGCGACGGCTTCCGGCGTGGGCGGTACAGGAGTTTCCGCGGATCCGAGCCGAAGGAGTCCGGGACCGAGATAGGGGACGACCTCGTTGGCGGCGAGCGCTTTCTTCAGAAGGTCAAGCCGCTTTTCGGCGTCACTGTCGCGAACAACCAAGAGAGGGTCCGAGGTCAGGATCGTGTTCATGCTGTTTTCTCTTTCCGATTGTCCTCGTCTATCTGCAGCATCAGTCCTCGTCAAAAATCCTCCTAGCCTTGACGGTGATCGGCAGACGCGTATCCCGCGGCATGTCGGGGAGGGCAAGCCGCCAGCCGTTCCCGAGCGTTATAGCCCCGCCCCACAGCTCTTCATTCTCGACCTTGATAATCGGCTCTTCGAGATCGTTCTTGGGAACGTAAGCCCACAAGCCAGCGCTGGATCTGCGGATCATTACCTTCATCTGGCTATTCCTTCGTTGAGGCCCTGGCGGTTTCAACAGCGCCGGAAGCCGCGGCTTTGTCGAGGCTCATAAGTTCACGCGCACGCATGCCGACGACAGTGCCGCGATCGACCCATTCGACAGCATAGATGTAAAACTGCTGGAGAAAGGTGCCGATATCGCGCACATAGCCTTCGTCGCCCTTCCGCACCAGATTTTCGCCGATTTCTTTGCCAGCATAGCTGCCGTCATTCTTTACGTGAAGTGTGGCCTGCACCCGCTCACCCGGTATAAATCGCGGAGGCTCGCGGATTTCGACCTCCTGTTCACGTCCAAGGCCCATGACCGTTCCTCCTTTTCCGAGCGGCAGGATGTCAATAAAGGCGTTCCAGGCTCTTGCGCAGGAGCCCCCACCATGCTGGCGATTAAATTGAAGGTGCGGCGGGAACACAGGTCTTCGGCACTGGACAGACCTCGGCGCATTGCTGCGTTTCGAAGGTTTTCTTGCATTCGGTGCACTTGTCCGGATCGATCACATAGGTCTCACCCTTGAAATCGATCGCGTCCGAGGGACATTCGAACTCGCAGGCTCCGCACTGTGTGCACTGGGATGCGATGATCCTGAAGGCCATTTTTCAACTCCTGAGAATGTTAGAATAAGACCGCTCACGCCGTCGCCGCTAGCAGTTCGACCCCAAACTTGGCGGCGTAAAGGGCGCCGATGGCGGTCTCGATGTAGTCGTAGCCATAAGCGTCCGTTGCTCGGATTCCAGCCTCCATGAGCTGATTCTTAGGGCACTCCCCGATCTTGGCGCACAGCACGACGTCAATGCCATCGAGCGCAGCGATGACGCCGTCGAGGGTGGCTTCCTCGCCCACGCCTCCACGGCAATACTGCTCGACCTTACGATGCGCGACGTAGGTGATTCCTTTCGGCGAAGCTTCATAAACCTGGAATTCCTTCGCGTGGCCGAAGTGTTCGTTGATGCGGCCGCCGCCCTTCGTCGCCACCGCGACGTGGAGGGACCCGCCGCAGGCTGCTTTGACTATTTCGATCGCCTCGCTCTTGGCCGCCACGTGATCGCCTCGTTCGCGCGCGACCACTTCCCGATATGCCTCGCGCTTGCGGGCGTCGTAGGTGATCTCGCCGGGAATTTGGTCGAGGGTGAATTCTTGGCCGCGATCATCGCCGAGCAGGCCGACTGCATCGGCCCGGCACTGCCGGCAATGGCGCATCAGCTTTGCGCCGCCTTCAAGACGATCCTGTAGCGCCTTTAATTCGAGCGCCCGAGGGCCACGCTGTCCGGTCAGGCCGTAGTAGGTGCCGTGGGCCGGATCGGAAATCAGCGGCATAACATTGTGCAGGAACGCGCCCCGCTCCTTGACCCATTTGTTCACCTCGATCAGGTGCTCGTCGTTGACGCCTGGGATCATCACCGAATTGACCTTGGTGAGGATGCCGCGCGCAGTCAGCATTTCCAGGCCTAACATCTGCCGCTCGTGCAGGATTCTGGCGGCTTCGATGCCGGTGTAGCGGCGGTTGTCGTAAAAGATCCAAGGATAGATCTTTGCGCCGATTTCCGGGTCGACCATGTTGATGGTGATTGTCACGTGATCGACATTCATGTCGACAAGCTCGGCGACGTGATCCGGCAGCGCAAGCCCGTTGGTGGAGATGCACAGCTTGATGTCGTGGATCTCCCTGGCGATTCGTTCGAACGTTGCCTTCGTCTTCTTCCAGTCGTAACAGGCATCGCCTGGTCCGGCGATGCCGAGCACGGAAAGCTGCGGCACTTCGTTGGCGACCGCAATGACCTTGCGCAGCGCCTGGTCTGGCGTCAGCTTTTCCGAGACGACTCCAGGCCGGCTTTCGTTGGCGCAGTCATATTTACGATTGCAGTAGTTGCACTGAATATTGCAGGCTGGTGCGACCGCGACGTGCATGCGCGCGAAATAGTGGTGGGCTTCTTCTGAATAGCAGGGATGATCCTTGATCTTCGCCCAGATAGCCGAGTCCATGTCATCCGGCTTTGTGGACGCGCCGCAGGATGAGGATGTGCAACCACTGGACTTCGCGGTCGCCAGCAATTGATCCAAGGATGTCGTGCTGGTCAGGCTCTCAAGCGAAATCGTCGGTGCAGACATTGAAGGCTCCGTTGGTAGGTAACGTCGCATTCAAAGCGCAAGAGCCATGCCAACTTAAAGAATAGTTTTACTTCAATATGTTAGCTTTTCTTGTTCGATTCCGTCCGTTTGCTTCGACACAGGTTTGTCAGGATTTCGACAATGGACAGGCGAATTGGTTCGTGAAAGCCACAGTACCTCAATCACACAAAATGCAAGAAGGGCAACATGTCACCAGCACGCTTACAGCTTCTTCACCTCGATACGATGCCGGCGCAGAGCATAGCCGACCTGACGCGGCGTCAGGCCGAGGATACGAGCCGCCTTGGCCTGAACCCAGCCGGCCTTCTCCATCGCATCGATCAGCCGGTCCCGTTCCGTCAGACGCGACCCCATTGCGGGACAACCGGGATCGTTCGGATCACAGGCCTTGACGGGCGAAACGCCGATGCACCGGGCCGAGTGCGGCGATGCAGCCGGCATCACATTGTTCTTGGCAAGCTCATCGATGGCATTGCCGCCGTGCGACCCGTCGATGCCTTTCCAGAGGAGCGAAGAAAGGCACTGGCTGTTCTTGCAGGCGAAATCCGACGGAACGATCGTCCTTGAACGCGCAAGCGTGGCCGTCCTTCGCACGCAGTTTTCGAGCTCGCGGACGTTGCCAGGGAAGTAGCATTGCGACATCACGTCAAGCGCCGACGGCGCGAATGCGAGCTCGCTATGGTTCTCCTTGTTGAATCGGTTAAGGAGAACTTTCGCAAGGCGTGGAATATCGCCGGGTCGCTCTCGAAGCGGCGGCAGGACAATTGGCACTACGCTGATGCGGTAATAAAGGTCGGCCCTGAACTCGCCGTTTGCAACAGCCATCTCGAGGTTCTTGTTCGTGGCGCATATGAGCCGGACGTCAACCTCCAGCGTCTTGGTGCCGCCGACCCGCTCCAGTTCGCCCTCCTGCAAGACGCGCAACAGCTTGGCTTGAAAGGCCGGCGAAATCTCGCCGATCTCATCAAGCAACAGGGTTCCGCCATTCGCCAATTCGAAGCGTCCCGCGCGCTGCGCGATAGCCCCGGTGAAGGCACCCTTTTCATGCCCAAACAGCTCCGATTCCAGGACGCTCTCAGGCAGCGCGGCGCAGTTCAATTTGACGAACGACTTCTTCCTGCGAGGTGAAAGCTCATGGATCGCCTGTGCAAAGAACTCCTTGCCGGTGCCGCTTTCGCCCCGCAGAAGCACGGTGGTATTCGTCCTTGCCACGACTGAGACGGTTTCGACCACCTGCTTGAGGGCAGGACTCTCCCCGATAATCCCGTCGATTTTGACGTGTGGATGCCGGCCCGGGGCGCTCCTCTCCGCGATGAGCGATTTCTCCGGTTTCTGTTGTTCCCCGATAAGCGGCTGACCATTCAGGTTCAGAATGCGATGAAGCTGGATGGTCCGACCGACGAGGTTGGCGACCATGGTTAGAAAGCATACGTCCTCGTCGGAGGGGAAGATGGTGGTGCCATTCCTGACGCGGTCGATCGATAACGTGCCAAGAATTTTCTTCTCAGCCTTTACCGGGACGCCAATAAAGGCAATTGGGACGGTGCCGCTGCTCCGAGACGTTTGAAGATCAGCCTGAAATAGTTCGGACTTGCCAACATCCTTTATGACGAAGGGCGCACCCGTTGTGACGATATGGTCTATTACGGCCTTCGGTATGACGCCGCGATCGGCTGATTGAGAGGGGCGGGGAATGTCGGCAGTTGCGGTAATCTCGGGCTGTCCTTCTGCGGCCAGGACAACGATTGCTCCGTGCCGTATTTGCAGAAACGAAGAGAGGATGTTCACGACATTGGCAAGCGTGATCTCTAGCCGGGCATGGGCGGTCAGGACCTTCGATATCTCATAGATTCCGCTGAGCAGGATGTCCGCTTGGCGCATCGGTTTAGCAGGGAGTGCAGGCAGAGCTTCTACCCCATCGACCGATCGCGCGGGCATGTGAACCATTATAAAGCCTTTAGTTGTCTATGACGGATCTCAAAAACCTCTGTTTGTACATATTCATATGAACCTGTGATACGGGTTTTCAAGATTACAAGCCGATCTTAGCAAAATTGCTGCAGCGCTTGGCTGCAATCGCGGTGTTGGTTCCAGGCTCTTGGGCATATGCAAGCGGTTACCCGAACTTGAAGAGAACACCAAAGCCGCCTTTTGGGTAATTCCACTCGATCTCACCACTTGCCTCGCACAGTACTCTGCACGTGCCGCACTCCATGCACCCGTCGGTTGTGATCTCCACTTGGCCCTGGTCGTTCAATTCATAGCATTTGGCCGGGCAGACACTCGTCAGGGCGTACAGATTTACGCTCGGGGACTGGTGCGGTCGCACTTTAATGTGCGGGCGGCCTGAATCGACCACATAGCGGTTTTGGTAAAGCTTGTCCTCTACGCGTATGTTGGTCACTGCGATCGTCATCTCATCTCTCCTTCAGCGCCAGGCGAATGCAAAGCGGACTGCGTCACTGACCAGCCCCCAGCGCGAGCGCGCCTTGATGAAGGCGGCCGTCGTCGCCCGTTCCTTCTCGATCTTCGGGGTGCTGTCCACTCGCATGAAGTTCTGCGCGGCCTGCGACAGCAATTTTGGATAGGTCGTGAAGAAATTGCGGGAATTGGTGTGCAGCAGGGCAGGCATGTCCTTGTATTTCCGCAAGTCTTTGATGACAAATGACTTCTCCAGCATCGACTTGTAAAGGGCGAGGTTCTCCTTGATCATCGGCTTGCCGCGATTCTTGATCTGGACGATAGCTTCGCCGGCGATGCGCCCCGACGTCATGGCGAGATTGGATCCCTCGCGGTGCACGGCATTGTTGAGCTGCGCCGCGTCGCCGACGACGACCCAGCCGTTGCCAAAGAGCGGCGGGATTGCCTTGTAGCCACCTTCCGGAATGAGATGAGCGGCATATTCCTTGACTTCCGAACCCGCGATCAGCGGCCGGACCGATGGATGGTTCTTGAAGTTTTCGAGCAGGTCATAAGGACTTTCCATTGTCGCGGCGAATTCGGAGACGAGGCAGCCGATGCCGATCGAGATCGACTCTTTGTTGGTATAGAGGAAGGCGAGCCCGGCCATGTTGCGGGAGATAGTACCAGCTGCCTCGATGACGCAGCCTTCATTGGCCTTAAGGCCGAACCGCTGGTCAATCACCTCTTCGGCCAGGAAATGCATTTCCTTGACGGCGAGCGCCACGGTTTCGGGTTTCGGCGTCTGACGCAAACCAGCCCGCGTGCCAAGCAGCCCGTTGACGCCTTCTGCGAGAACGACCACGTCAGCGAGGATCACGTCGCCGGCACGGTCGGTGCGGACGCCGATCACCTTGCCCTCTGTGTCGTGGGCGAGTTCCGTCACAGTCGTCTCGCACAGAAGCGTTGTTCCGGCCTCGCGCACCTTGCGCGAAAACCATTTGTCGAATTGGGCGCGAATGATCGTGTAGCGGTTGGGGTTCGTCTCATTGAAGTCATCCGACCGGTATTGCATCCCGGTGTGGGACGTGTCGTCCATCATCCAGAAGCGCTGCTCGATCAAATGGCGCTCGAGAGGCGCGTCATCTCGGAAATCCGGGATGATTTTCTCCAGCATGTTCGCGTACATGATGGCGCCCTGGACATTCTTAGATCCCGCATATTCGCCCCGCTCCAACTGCAGCACCTTCAACCCGCGGCTTGCCATGGTGTAAGCAGCTGCGTTGCCGGACATGCCGGCCCCGATAACAATGGCGTCGAACTTTTCCTCGGTCATGGCCGTGTCCCCTCAGTTCGCAAGCTTATCGCGACTGTGCGGCGACAGCCGATGGGTGAAGAGTTCCGTCAATGACGGCAGGAAACGGATCGCATCGGTGACGGCGCCGAGGTGCGCGAAATCGAAGATCGGCGCGTTGCGGTCGGTGTTGATCGCTATAATGAGATCAGCTCCCTCGACGCCAACGCGATGCTGGATGGCGCCGGAAATGCCGGCCGCTATGTAGAGCTTCGGCCGGATCGTTTTGCCAGTTTGGCCGATCTGCCGATCAGCCGGCATCCAGCCCTTCTGAACGAGCGGGCGCGAACAGCCATACTCGGCCCCGATCGCCCGCGCGAGATTCTTCACAAGCTTCAGGTTTTCCGCCGCGCCGAGACCGAGGCCTCCGGCAACCACGACATCGGCATAGGCGAGATTGGCCTTTGCCGACTGGCCATCGGACAGGAAGCCGAGGACTTTGGTGACGATCTCTTCCTCGACCATCGGCACCTCGTGTTGAACGACGCGCCCGACCTGATTATTCCCGCGCTGCGGCATGGCCATGACCCTCGGTCGCACTGTTGCCATCTGCGGCCGGCAGTTGAGCGTGTAGATTGTGCATAGCAGGGAGCCGCCGAAGGTCGGCCGGGTCGCCGCGAGGGAGCCGTCCGCATCCACATCGAGTTCGGTGCAGTCCGCCGTGAGCCCTGTCAACAAGGTCGTCGCCACGGAACCGGCCAGATCGCGGCCGAGCGTCGTCGCACCTAAAAGCAGAATCTCGGGTTTGTGGGTAGCAACCAGATCCGTCAATGCTTTGGTGAAAGGCTCGTTCCGGTAGTCGGCGAGCAGTGGGGTCTCGACGATGTAGGCAAGGTCGGCGCCATAAGCAAAGGCCTCGGCGATGGCAAACCAGGTGGCCTCTCCCGGCGGTCCGAGAACGACGCCGGCGAGCTGGACGCCCAGCTTGTCGGCGAGCTTGCGGCCTTCACCGAGCAGTTCGAAGGAGACGGGATGGACATGGCCGCGCTCCAGCTCGATGAAGACCCAGACGTGCCGATAGTCCTTAAAATGCGCGGGCAGTCCCTTCTTCATTCCGGCGCGGCCGGCGGCGGGAGGAGGGGTTTTTCGTTTTGCGGTCAACTTCGTCGCTCCTTGCCGTCACGCGCCGCCGTTAAAGGCGAGTTCGTTTTCCAGCCCCGGCTGGCGCGAGAAGATCCCGGCGATCAACTCATCCGCGAGATCGCGCGGCGTCTTTTCGGTGGTGTCGATTTGCTCCGCCTTTTCCGCCCGCTCAGGAGGTGCAAAGACGCGCTTGACGACGGTTGGCGAGCCACGCAGGCCGCATTTGGTGAGGTCCTCGATGCCGGCGTCGGCCGCACTCCACTTCACGATCTGGCTGCGCGCGGCGCGTAGCGCGTCGTCGAGCGAGCCGCGGCGGATCTCGTTGGTGCCTTCCAGCATGGTAACGAGGCAAGGAAGCTTGCTCTTCAGCGTCTGCGTGCCGCCTTCCGAGCGGCGCTCTACCGTGATCTCACGCGCATTGAGATCGATGGAAGCGATCTTCGCGACGTAGGTGAGCTGCAGGAGGTCGAGCCGCTTGGCGATGCCGGGCCCGACTTGGGCGGTGTCACCGTCGATCGTCTGCTTGCCCGTGAAGACGATGTCAGGCGTGCCGAAGGACTCTCCGATTTTCGCGATTGCGTGAGACAGAGCGAATGAGGTCGCAAGCGTGTCGGAGCCGGCAAAATAGCGGTCGGTCAAGAGTACCGCGCGGTCGGCACCGTAGGTGAGCGCCTTGCGCAACGCGTCCTCTGCCATGGGCGGCCCCATGGTGAGCACGGTGACCTCGCCGCCATGAGAGTCGCGCAATCCAAGGGCTTCCTCCAAGGCGAAGAGGTCATAGGGGTTGATGATGGTTGGCACACCCTGACGCATGATTGTGTTCGTCACCGGATGGACACGTATCTGTGCGGAATCCGGCACCTGCTTGATACAGATTACGATGTGCATGGCGGTTTCTTACTTCCTCCCTAAATGGATGGCGGGCTTGGCAGTTCATATCCTTGCATGCATCATTTGTGCCAACCGTGTTGCATTCCGCTATCCATTTGAAATGTAGCTGTTTTTGTTCTAGCCGTGTTGGCGTATGGCAGAATTTGTCGACTTCTCGACATTGTCGTGTCGCAACCGTGACGCGCTCAGTCCTTCTCGAACGGCTTCAGGAAGGAGTCCAACGGGACGAAGGTGCGGCCCGGTGTGGCGGGTTTGTCCGGATCGTGGTCCCTGAGCACCTTGAAGATCCGGTGCGTGAGCGGCGAGGACGTCGCGAAATCATCGTAGGCGCGTTCCAGCATGGCGCGCGCCCGAGCAGCGATCACCTGGTCGGGGAGATCGGAGAAGTCCTCTGCAGCGAGGTACTGCCCAATACGTTTCATGATATGGAGTCGTGAGACATCGAGAACCTTCCGGTCATAGGAGACCCCAAGGACTGCGAAGAACTCCTCCGCAGCCGACAGGCCCTTCAGCCGCTCGAGGATGTCGTTGACATTGATGGGACTGCTGTCAGCGGAGCAACGGCACATTGGATTCTCTCCGGTCGGAAACGGTGGTCTCGAGTGCATTCCCGCAAAGCTGAGGCTTCAGCCGCAAAGTGCGCGCTTCGAGGCGGTCGACCAGCGAGCAATCGCGTCGGCAATCGGGCGCGTATTGGCTGATGGTCGAGATCAATCGAGCGGTGGAACCGATATGCCCACCGCGGTCATGACGGCGACATGGGGTTGGGAGGCTGCGTCCACGTGCACCTTGACCTATCTGTCGCGGTGATCGCATCGCCTCTCGCGCGAGACGCTCTCCAAGCCCATTAAGTATTTGAAGCCGGCCCATCCGGCCTGGACCAGGATGCAAAAGCCTTCCGCCAGCTCGCTGGCGCGGGAAAAAGCACTCTTGACGGCGGCAACAGCATTGTCCGTGAGCGTATTCATGGCTCGATTTCTCCTCAGTCCGTGACGTGTTTTCGGATCACGTTGCATGGACCGTGCCAAAGGAAAAAACCGTTTCAACACTGCGCAATCTCTCTGGCACTGCCATGAATCTTGTGCGCCATTGCTGGGAAGATGTCGGGCAACTGACACGTGCCGTCGGATTTGTCGAGTCCGCCACACAGGGTGTTCGACATGAGTGACTGCTGGATCTCACGTAAACCATTGACGAGCGTGCAGAAGATTTTTTCTGAGCTTGCTTCGGCGCAATTGGCACGACTTTTGAAGCTCCATTTTGGCGAGGCGGCAAGACTGCCGATAGATGATCACATGCCAATGTGAAGCTGTTGAAGACGATCCCTGGCATTGGCGGGTTCTTCGCCCGGCTGAACGATGCGGAGATCAACGACATATCGCGGTTGCGCACGCCGAAGAAGCTTGCCAACGATGCCGGACTGCTGCCGTCGACCTATTCGAGCGGCGGCAAGAGCTTTCGCAGCAAGATCATCAAGCAAGGCAACAAGTGGCTGCGCTGGGCCTTTGTCGAAGCGGTCGCGCTGGCCATCGCAGCTTCGAGCCCAATACGAGCATTTGAAGATCAGGGGAGTGAACACGGCGCGTGTTGAGATCGCGCGCGAGCTTTTGACGATCGCCTTCCAGATCCCGCCTGACCAGCGCGCGTACGAGCGGCGCGGTGAAAGCACTGTGGAAGGGACGTCAACGATATCCCGGCTGTCCTGATGAATGTCTAGCGAGCCCGGCAGGTCTGGGCTGCGCTCTTGAAGGAGAATGGGAAACCGGGAACCGGATCTCACTCTGTGACCGAAGCTAAGGCAGCAGGGTCACGGATTGGAGATTGGTTCGAAAGCCGAAGGGCGGAACAACCTGTCCTGCGAGCAGAGAAGATTCAGCCGATCGGCAAAAACGCCCAAAACACAACGGAACCAAGGAAAAGCCGACAGTTGAAGGCGTTTTGCCCCTTGTGTTCTTTCATTGGAGATTTTCATGACTGAAGCAACACTCATTGGAGGCAGCGGTGACGCGTCAAGCATCGCGGCTGTCCAGCAATCCCCATCGGTTGACGACAAAACCACAGGCGCTCCGCACAGGTACGCCCAAGGCGACGCGTTCGTTCAAGACGCTTTGCGTCGGACCGCAGTCGCGGAACGATTCGATCTTTCTCTTGTGCTCGCGAGGTACCGGAGAGAGTACGGCTTCTCACAAGCCGTCGCAAAGGACCATCGACGCGAACTTGTCCGTTTTTTGGCGCTCTGCGCGACCGCCCGACAGTATGGCCGCTCATACGGGATGATGGGCGCAATCGATGGGCTATGGCACATGTTCATCATCTTCACTAGAGAGTACGCTTGATTTTGCGAAGAGGTGGCGGGGGCAGGTTCGTGCACCACATTCCGGAACCCGATGGCGTCGCTACGCAGGGCACTATCGACCGGTACCTCGCTTTCCTGAAGGACTACCGAACGGTCTACCGGGAAGAGCCGCCCCCAGCGTATTGGCCGAACCCGAAGCGCTCGCCCCACAACACAGATGCGTCCTGCAAAGGCTGCAACGGCTGCGCTGCAGGATGCGTCAGCTGAAGCAACACTTTTTAGACGGAGCGCGTCGAATTGCTCGGCCCCAGATCAGCCGAGCCATTCGCCGGGGGCTACTCAGTTGAGAACGAGCAGGACGGGCGATGCATATTTTGATGTTCGGAAAGATGCCTCCTATCCAGGGGGGTGTTTCCAAGGCAACTTGGGTAGCGGCAATCGATCTTGTGACCGCGGGCCATACGGTAACCTTCATCTCTAACAGCATGGGTTACGGATTCCGGCAAATGGCGTCGGCATCCGGCATAGAGGCGACGATTGCTCGCTTCGCGGGAAAGCTTGAGATTCGGCAGGTTGAGGCGGTGCCAGGGCTCTCTTACATTCCATGGGCACCGCCGTATCTAAGCCAACTTTTGGGAAACGCGCTTGCAGCCGCAAAGTCGCGTACGCCCGACTTGGTGATTGGATGGTATCTTGAACCCTATGGCGTTGCGGCTTCGATCTTTGGTCGATTGGCCGACACGCAGGTGATATTGCGGCATGCGGGAAGCGATCTGGGCCGATTGAAGAAAGTTGCCGATTTAGCGCCACTCTATGACCACTGCTTAGCGACCGCAAGCCGTGTGGTGGCGAGCAATAACCAGGAGGCGATGCAGATTCTCTTGGATGCGGGCGTCAGACGAGAAAGCCTTGTCCAAGCTCGCGGCAGAGGCTCGACGATTCCTTCTGCGAGCCTACCGGACTTGACTTTGAGGTACTTGTCGAAGAGGCGGAGGCTTTCTTCAGCAACTACGGTTTCCAACGCGACTTCCTGAAGATGCTGACCGATTGGGATAGGGAAGGGTTGAGGTGCTCAGATCCGATTGTCGGCAGTTACGGGAAAATCGGGGCAGTCAAAGGTACTTACGGACAAATTGATGCGCTGGACCTTCTCTCGGATCGAAACGTCCCGGTCGCCTATCGCGCGCTGTGGAGTGCCGCGCCTGATCGCTTTGCTCACGCATTCAACCATCTTGCGTCAAAGAAACGGCTGCGAGGTCGAACGATTGTTCTGCCACCGCTTCCACCGTGGAGAGTTCCGGCTTTTATAAGGTCTTGCTCAGTGATCACATTCCTGGAAAACAATTTTCCAATCACGTTTCATGGGCCTCAGGTTCCGCGTGAGGTGCTTGCGTGTGGCACATCGCTGATATTGAGCGGTGAGATTTGTTCGAAGGTGTTTTTCGCCGCCGAATTGGCGGATCGGACAAATGTCCTGCGCGTCGGAGACCCCAATAATGTGGCCGAGTTGGCGTCGGTCTTAGAGCTGGCTATTACAGATCGCGAAATGCGAGCGAGCCTCTCTCATCACGGAAAGACCCTTTCGCGCACAATAGAATCGACCGCCCTTCCGCATGATCCGCTGATTGACGTGATCAGGTCCATGTAGAAGCTCGATGCTAAACTGTCCACCCATACATGATGGCTGCTATCGGCCGGCCGGCGGCGCGCGCCACATGGGCGGCGAGCTCCGGAACGCTGTGAGGTCGATGCCGGTATTCGCGCCATCGAGCACAGCCAGCACGGCGGCCACCTCTTCCAGCGCAGCATTGTCAGCGCGCTCGCCCAGCCCCCCGACGGTGACGGAGGCATGGCGCACGCTGGCGCGGGTCGCAGCCAGCGTGTTGGCAGCTGCAAGACCGAAGTCGTTGTGGGAATTCGAGGTCGATCGGGGACTGCGCCGTCAATTGGGAGACAAGTTCGAAGGTCAAAAGGGATCGAGCACGCCGATCGTGTCGGCCAGCCTGACGCGGCTTGCGCCGGCGCGCGCGGCCATCTCGATTACACGGGCGAGATGATTCCGATCGGCCCTCGAAGCATCCTCGCACCGTCGCGCAGGGTCGTATCGTTGAGAAAGATTGGACGTGTCATAGGCAGGGGCCGACTTCTTCTCCTCAGCGCAGATGGGATTGTAGGGCCTCGTGACGTGGCCCAGTACGGGAAACGTCCCGCAGCTTCTCCACGATGCTAGGTATAACTTCGAGCACCCGGTCGACATCTTCGTCACAGTTATCGCGTGAGAATGAGAAGCGGATTGTCCCGTGTGCAACAGCATGAGGAATGTCCATCGCCCTCAAGACATGGCTCGGCTCCAGCGAACCGGAGGTACAGGCAGAGCCGGAGGAGCAGGCAATGCCACAGCGATTGAGAAGAAGAAGCATACCTTCGCCTTCGACATGTTGGAAGGCGATGTTCGCCGTGTTCGGCAACCGCTCCAGCCGATCGCCGGTAACGAAAGTGTCTGGAACACGCTGGAGAACGCCTTTCTCCAGGCGGTCTCGAAGCGACTTTAACCGCGTGTTCGCGTCGTCCATGAATTTCAAGGCGAGTTCGGCAGCCTTGCCTAGACCTACAATCCCGGGCGTGTTCTCTGTACCCGCGCGTCGGTCGCGCTCCTGATGGCCTCCCTTGATTAGCGAGGAGAAGGGCACGCCCCGTTTTAGATAGAGTGCGCCGACACCTTTTGGCCCATGTAGCTTGTGTCCGGATAACGACAGCATGTCAATTGCACTCGATTGCAGGTCAATTGGAACCCTACCGACCGCCTGGACCGCGTCCGTGTGGAAAAGTGCGCCGATTTTCTTGGCCATCTCGGCAAGCATGGCCACAGGGAAAATCGTACCCGTCTCGTTGTTCGCCCACATCATCGAAACGATTGCCACGTGATGAGTGAGGGCGGTCCCGTAAGCGTCAAGATCGAGTCGGCCATGACGATCCACGGGGATCCTGTGCACCTTGACACCGCGCGTCTTCTCAAGATGGGCGCACAGCGTCAGTACGGCTGAATGCTCGACTGCGGAAGTCACGATCTCTGTGCGGTCAGGCATTACCTCGAGCGCCGAAAGGATCGCCGCATTGTCGCTTTCCGTCCCGCCCGACGTGAATGCGATCTCATGATCGAACTCCGCGCCGATCAGCGCTTGCAACTGCCGGCGCGCCTTCCTCACCGCCACGCCGACGGAGGAGCCAAAAGCGTGCGTCGACGAAGGATTTCCGAATTGATCCGTAAAGAACGGCAGCATCGCGTCAACCACTTCAGGATCGACTCGCGTCGTTGCATTGTTATCGAGATAGATAGATCTCATGGGTGCAATCTCGGCCGATGGGAGAGCTCGGTCGTCTCGTTGAGGATTCGATTAATGGTGACCTAGGCGAGCAGACCGCGGGTGCAGGCGCCCGACAGTTTGACGTAGCCTGATCGCGGTAGACATCGACAAGTTTGCAGTCTCCGCCGTCAGCCCGCAGGTGAGAATGCATGCCCTTGACAGCGGCTCCGTTCGGTCGAATTCGATGCAGCGTCGTCATTTGCCGGGCCGCCACGCTGAGACCTGAACTATGTCGGGCGGCGCCGTTCTCCGGATCCCCGAAACGATCGCCGGTCCCACAGCGGCTCCGACCGTGCCGTGTTCTTGAGCGCGCGGACCTCCGTTGTGCCGGCCGTACAGCCCTCCTCTTCCTTAATGAGGCCTTCGTTGACCAACGCTGCGCGGAGCCCGACAACCACTGCTTCGATGGCTTTGGAGCATGTGACCTGGCTGCGAGACTTCGCGTCGTAAGTGACCCGCTCAATCGTGGCGGGCCTGCTGATACGGGCATCCCTCTGATCACGCCTTCATCAACACCGAGGCCTTTGCAGACGAAGGCGCCTGCCTTCCGATTCTCGACGTATTCCCGACCGCGTAAACTGGCGGTCGCAGCATAACCCATCGCTGAACAATGCATCGTCTCCGGCGGCAGAAAATCGAGAAATCCTGCTAAGTACTGATTGGTGATCCGGAGTGCTTCGTTGACGATTTTGCCGATGATGAGTTCGGCAAGCTCCGACGAGCGGACGATCGCGTAGAGGCAGCGGAGCGTCTGGAATTTCTCTGCAATGATCGCTTCCGCCACCGGATCAACTGTGATCATCAATTCAAGTGCACTGCCACAGGCGATGGCGCCGACCTCACTATAAGTACTGGCGGTTTCCCGAACGCCGGTGTTCTTCTGATTGAAAAAACGTCCCTTGATCTTTTCGCTATAGTCCCACATGCCCCTTCTCACTAATCCCGGGTGATCAGCCGAAGGACTTGCCGCAAGCACACTTCTCCCCCGCGTTGGGATTGTCGAAGACAAAGCCGGAGGATTCGAGATCCGTGACGAAGTCGATGGTCATGCCGGCGACGTGTGGTTGGGAGCCTACGTCCACGAACACCTTGACCCCATCTGTTTCGATGACCGCGTCGCCCTCGCGCGGGAAGCTCTCCAGCCCAACCAGGTATTTGAAGCCGGCGCAACCGCCCGCCTCGACCATGATGCGAAAGCCTTGCACCGGTTCGGCGGCTCGGGAAAGCGCAGCGTTCATGACGGCGACGGCATTCTCGGTGAGCGTGATCACGGGATGATTTCTCCTTGGTCGATGGCGCGTTCGCGGATGACGGTGCATGTAGCGTGCCAAAGAAAGAAGACGTTCGGGAACAGTAGGATGTCTCTACGACACGATGTTGCATGTCCCACGTCGTCGAATATCGGACATCCCGAAAACGCGTGAATTCCGACACTTCCGCCAGGTATCTCTGTGCGCCATTCCGGCCGAGGCTCTCATCACCGCCGGAGGAGAGTTCGTAGCAGTTCACCGCGAAAAATGCTGGGGAATCAACAAGCACTGTCGGATTGTCGATTACGCGACATCTCGTATTCGGCCCCGGCTTCCTGCTTTATTCTCACTTAAGCCATTGGGTTCAGTAAATAATTTTTTCCTAAAACTTTGCTTGCGCAGCTGGCACAGCTTTTGAAACTCCCTCGTCACGAGGCGGCTGGAGCCGACCGATATGAGATCGACAATGGAACGAAGGAACGAAAGCGCAATGTCAGATATGCCTCAGATCCGCGGTTTTTGGGAAAAGGGCATCATCCACGGAGTACGAATGTCCTACGAGCCCAATCGGCGACGACACTCACAATCGCCCCGCACCGGGCGACGGCCGCGGATGGACGTAGAGGTGGAATTCGACGGATATGTGCTTGCCTGTGTCTTTTCGCGTGCGCTCGAGGAAATCGATGCCGGCGAGGCGACGGCGACCGAGGCAACCGGCCTTTCGAGTGCCGAGTTGCGCGATATCCTAACCCGCAGTTTCCCCTCTGGGCTCATCCCGGCCTTCTCCTTGGAAGAAGTGAGCGATCCCGCGCTTGGTATGGAGGAAGAACTTCTGCGCGGCATGCTGCTGGCGCATGCCCGGGCGGGCGACATCGCGAGCGCCCGCTTTGCCAAGATCATCGCCCGGCGCGCCTTGCGCAATGCCCATCTCTGGCAGGACCTCGGCCTTTCCGACCAGGCCGAACTGAGCCGCTTGCTTGCCACGCATTTCCCGAAGCTGGCGTCCGGCAATACCCAAAATATGAGATGGAAGAAGTACCTCTACCGCAAGCTCTGCGAGGCTGAAGGTTTTTCGCTGTGTACCGCGACCAGTTGCCGAGAGTGCAATGATTTCAAAGACTGCTTCGGTCCAGAGGAAGGCAAAAGCCGCCTCGCGCGGACCAAGGAGGATTGGGATTAAGGGCCGTATTCGTGAGGGATACGAGACCGTCATGCATCTACCGTCATCAATACAAACCGGCACGCTTCTCCCGGCGGCGTCGCATGGACGAGGGGATGTTCATCGCCTCGCGATATTTTGCGACGGTGCGGCGAGCAATGTCGATGCCGGTTTCCTTGAGCCGGGCAACGATGGCCTCGTCGGAATGCACATCATCGAGCGTTTCTGCGGCAATCATTGCCTTTATGTGATGGCGGACAGCTTCGGCGGAGTGCGCGTCGCCGCCTTGGGAGGAGGGGATCGCGACTGTGAAAAAATACTTCAGTTCGAAGACGCCGCGGGGTGTGAGCATGTACTTGTTCGACGTCACCCGGCTTACAGTCGACTCGTGCATGTCGATCGCATCAGCGATGGTCTTAAGATTGAGAGGACGAAGATGGGCGATGCCATCTTCCAGAAAGACATCCTGGTGGCGGACGATTTCGGTCGCGACCTTAAGGATCGTCGTGGCGCGCTGATCGAGACTGCGAATTAACCAGCTCGCGTTTTGGAAGCATTCGTTGAGAAACGACTGATCTTTTGAACTTTGGGCGGTCAGGCGAGAGACTTCCGCAAAATAGGTCTGGTTGATCAGCACCTTGGGCAGGGTGTCCGGATTAAGTTCGATTTGCCATCCACCTCCAGGCGAGGGCAGGACGGAGACGTCGGGTATGATGGATTCCGGCCCTCCGGATTGGAAACGGTTTCCAGGCTTGGGATCGAGCGTACGGATTTCATGCAACATATCGAGAAGGTCGTCTTCATCGACTCCGCAATGTCGCTTCAATGCCCGAAAATCGCGTCGCGCAAGCAGCTCAAGATTTGCGACCAAAGCTGCCATCGCCGGGTCGAACCGATCTAGCTGGCGCAGCTGTATCTCGAGGCATTCGCTGAGAGTTCGCGCAAAAATTCCCGGTGGATCAAAGAGCTGCAAGGCTCCGAGAACACGTTCCACATCAGCCTCCCGGATATTTAGCCTCCCGGCCAGCTCCAAAAGGTTCACTTGCAGATACCCGGTGTCTTCCAGATGATCGGCAAGCGCGCCAGCAATCAGCCGCTCTCGCGGTGTGAATGCAGTGAGGGCGATCTGACGAGCGACATGGTCGTGTAATGTTTCGGTGGAGGCGACAAACTCGTCAAGGGCAGGGCGTTCCCCCGCCCGGATATTGGCTGTGTCGCGGATTGATTTCCACTGACTGGGCAGCTCAGGCATGTCGGTCCTGGTCGGCCCATCAACGTGGTTTTCCCGCGCACCGATATTCGGATCATCCACCACAGTCGACGATACATCGCCAGAAGCCCCGCCATCATTTGACGCTAGGTCGAGAAATGGGTTCTTCTCTATTTCCTGTTCCACGAACTGATGCAGTTCGGTATGCGCCAGCTGCAGCAAGCGAATCGACTCGATGAGTTGGGGTGTTATAACCAGCGATTGCTGCTGACGCTGAAGAAGGCTTGTAAAAGACTTCATGGTTCGAGCAAACTCCTATCGAGCGCCGCACTTGTGCGCGCATAATGGGAGCTGGGAGTGGCTCCTCTGGTCATGCGGAGGCTGAGGCCTTGAGCGTTTCCAAAATGTTTTGCGGCGAAGACACGCCATAAGGATCGGTTTCGCAGTTGTCGGAGAAACCGTCCTCCTCGAACCACTGCTCCACAACGCCATTTTTGATCACGGCAGCGTAGCGCCAGGAGCGCAGACCGAATCCGAGATTGTCCTTGGCGACCAGCATGCCCATCTTGCGGGTGAATTCTCCCGAGCCGTCGGGGATAAGCTTGACCTTCTGAAGCCCCGTGGCCTTGCCCCAGGCATTCATGACGAATGCATCGTTGACGGAGAGACAGTAAATTTCGTCAATGCCCTTCTTCTGAAACTCGCCATAAAGGTTCTCGAAATCAGGCAGTTGATAGGTGGAGCAGGTCGGGGTGAAGGCGCCTGGTAGCGAAAAAAGGATTACGCGCTTGCTGCTGAAATAGTCGTCGGATGTCTTGTCTTCCCAGCGGTAGGGGTTTGGCCCCTCGATAGACTCGTCGCGAACCCGCGTGCGAAAGGTGACTGAGGGAACTCTCCTGTCCATGGTCATCAATGTTGCTCCTCTAGGAAAATTGGCACGCGGCTTCTCGGTTGCAGCTAGCGCGACACCGAGCTCGGCCCATATGCCGGGCAAGCAAGCGCCATGCCATTTGACTTGAAGGAGGCGATCGCGCGACTTGCACGGACTGCCATCGCCACGAAGGAAGCCTGCCGGCTAAGATGTCGATCTCATCGCGCTAAACTTATCGGCCCGGATCACGTCGAAGCCAGCCCCTGCGACGGTGGCCTGTGGCTCGTGAACTGAGAAACGTTGGATGTTCGGGAAAGACGAAACCGTTCGGGACAGACCGAGCCGATGCTCTGCCGCACCCACCGGCAGGACTGCAGCCTGCATAAGTCTTTGCCGCCGCCGTGCTCGTGCGTGTGCAGGCATGGTGATTTGTGATCTGCGGAGACACCCCTCTCGCAGCACCGACGATCGCGCGCTGTTGCTATTCCCGACCATATCTCGATCAGGGTTTGCGCCACCTTCCAGCACTTCAGTAAGCGCCCACCGGTCCGGTCGCGGTGAGAATTGAATCCGGCTCGGGTCGCGGTGTTTGCATGCTTTGAGGTTCTGCCCGTGCGTGTGTCTACCCGCAAACCTACTTTTGTCCGAAGCTGGACAAGAATGTTGGAAGCCCGACCAAAGGGGTCGCCAGATTCGGGCCGCCGGCACCGACAAGTGGTGCAGCGCAAACGGTGCGCCAATCCGGCATACAACTTGCTTTGGTGATTTTGTCACGGCGGACGGCGATGGCAGATCTCCAATCGGCTCGCAGAGCGGTGCGTGGTGAGGGCGCTTCGTACGGCAGCCATGACGGCCGTGTCCCCGCCGGATAGAGCAGTGGAGGTGAGACCGCAGGGAAGGGTATTCTGATGCGCAGGAGAGCGTGCAACTCCGGGCCGCTTGTCCCGAGCGATAAGACCAGACCTGCTCAAACAAGGGTGGGCCTCGCCGTGATGTCGCATACAGCCACGACGACCCTTGCAAGGTTGTGGCCGAGAAGGAAACTATCTTGACGTCGTTTTGGACGACGGCTGAAAGCAATGAGGTAAAAACAGCGCGATTGCGAACGTTATTTTTCTGGGGATTGATCATGCATGCATCACTTATTTCCACGTCAATTTTTGCCTTGTGTTTCTCATCCCATGCCGGGGCAGAGGCGTTGCTTCCGGTGAAGCCTTCACCATATCTCGTCAGCGCCATCACAAGAAACATGTTCAGATTGCCAAAACCCGACCAGGACTTGGTTCTGCTATCTGCGCATCGCGGATCTTGGGAGGTCTATCCCGAGAATTCAGCCTACGCCTTGCAAGATGCCTGGAATTCACAGATCGAGACCGTGGAGGTCGATGCCCGCATTACCGCGGACAAGGAAGTCATTCTTTCTCACGACTACAGGATCGAGCGGGAATCTACCGGAAGCGGCCTGCTGTACAATCAGAACTATTCGCAAATACAGCAAGCCGATCTGCGCGACCGTCATGGACGCGTGTTTAAGGACTCGCAGGGGCGCACGGCGAAGTTCCTGACGTTCTCCGCAGCGCTTGATCTGCTCGCCCAATACGTCGCCGATGATGGGCATGGGTATGTGATGATCGTCGATGTGAAAGGGGCGGTGGACGATCAGGATCCCACTGATCCCATCGAACTCACTCAACGTTGCCTTGACATCCTCGCGGCCAAGAAAAATCCGCAGCTCAGCAAGGCTGTGGTATTCAAGCTGAAAGCCAAAGATGCGGTGGATATTGGCACGTTTCTGAATCGGACCACCTACGATCCCAATGTCATTGGCGGTTTGATCATAGTAGAAAACCCGGACGACAAGAACGTGAAGGATTCCAATAATGATCCTCACCAGGACACAATCTACGATCAGTGGAATGTGGCGCCGTTCCCCGTGCAATTTGAAATGAACCAATTCTACAAAGGTGACGGTCTTCAGGCGTATTTCGACTATGTCGATCAAAAGCAGGGCTTCGCCACCTATCATGAAAGTAACTACTATCCGGAGGGCGTTGCTAACAGCGCTGGAAAATGCTGCTTCGGGCACAACTCCGATCCCACATCGACCGCTCCAGGAGGCATCGTGCCAGACTATCGCGGCGATCCGGAAATGGCGATCGTCAATCGTACCAATCTGATCACCACTGACTGGCCCGACGTGGTTGGCGACATGCTGCGCGCGTTAGGGCGCCGCAACACCAGCGAACTGAGTCGCTGAATGTAAGACCTACGCTTCAAAGAGGAACTTCCAATGAAAACTGGAAAGACAATCTCTCTACCGCTATTCATCATGGCGTGTCTCGCTGCTGGTGCAAGCCACGCTGGTTCATGCGCCGATCAGGCTGACTGCCTTAAAAGCGCGTCGGTAAAGGTGTCTCAGACACTCACCCCCAAGGTCGTGCCTGTTTTTGGCGAGTATCCGAAGCTGTATATACACGACTCTGCGGCAGAGGCAGATTATCCGGTGCCTGATAATACAAAGCAGGCATTTGACTTCTATACCAATAAGACGTCTTTTAACTTTCCGCCAAGCTGGTCGATCGAGACAAGGGAGATCGCGTCGATTAGCCCGGCCACGGGTTTCACAGTCCTTTTGGTCGAAAAGACCCGTGATAATACCGTTGACAATGGCGGTAGCGCGCTATCCCTATTGAGTTCCAATTCCAACGACGCATACTTATCATTCGCTTTGGGGGCCAAGCCCAGTTTAAGTGGGCAAAAGTGGTCTTTTGCCAAAAGCTTGCTTCAAGGGAAGATGGCGCAAACCGCTTATTGGCAGAAGCCCTGGGATATGAATCTCCTGGGACCAATAGGCGAGTTCTCGGGAACCGAGTGGATTTACTATACCTTCACACCAGACGGCAAGGTTCGCATCGACCGTTTCGCGCCGTATACCTATTTTCTGGCGTTTACCGCTTACCAGTGGGATGAGGCCGTGCTTGACGGTGGCTTCCCGCATTTCCCTTTCGACACTGGTACGCCGACCGGCCGGCCGAAGGCCGTCATATTCGGATCGGTCGGGCCGTGGCTTATTGGCGCTGCCGGTGTGCCCGGGCAAACCCGGCCGATGATCGAGCCGACAGAGGCATTGCCCGGATTTGAGGGAGTGACGATATTCTCGGCGCCGCTGTCGGTTAAAGAGGTTGTAGCTTACCAGAACTCTCTGAGAGGAAGTTATTTTCTCGACGTGAACAACCTGCCCTGCAACAGCGGCCAATATATTTCCGGCGAGATAAGAACTCCCTGTGGTACGGCTGGTCCTGGCAATCCGCCGCCGAACATAAGCTCCCTCGCTCAGGATGGGATCAGCACCAATATCAATCGCTAGGGCGTAATATTGCGAGCGAACGACGGTTGCAGATAATTTGGGCGGATGACAGGTCAGGTATAATCGGTGGAGAAGTCCATGACCGGACCATCCATCACCTGAAAAAAGACGGTATTGGGCCCAACGATCCCAGCTGCACGCGATCTGTCAGATGCTGGGGAGCGGCAATGACGGCCACTTTCCCATTTGCCTCGGGGAGAATGGACGAAGGCGCATTTGCCGCCCGGCACAAGACGTGACCGGCGGCGCAATCCCAAAGATTGGTGCCGTGCTCGACATAGCCGGCGAGCCGGCCGGCCGCGACCATCGCAAGTGCCGCGGCACAGCTCCCCAAGCAGACGATATGAAAACCTTGCGCTTCAAGCGCCGCCTCGACTGCGAGCCGGTGGACGACTGGCCATGTCCGGTTGCGGCCTATGCCAAAGGCGATGGGCTGTGTCCCGACGGGCGAAACGGACCCTGACCCGTGCAAAGGGCCGTCCACTGAGGCCCAGAACAGGGCGTCGAGTGCAGGTAGCGCAATAGCGCCAAGGACCGGCTCACTGTCGCGGACATAGGCGATCGAAACCGCCCAGAACGGTATGCCGGACAGGAAATTCGCGGTGCCATCGACGGGATCGATCAACCAATGGTCCCCTTGGGCATCGCCAGGTTGCTCCTCGCCGACAATGGCGTCGGTGGGGAACTGTGCATGAATGAGCCGGCGGGCGAGGCTTTCGGCCTCGCGGTCGACGGCGCTGACGTAGTCTGCCTCGCCCTTGGTCTCGATGGCGATTTGCGCAAGACTGCGAAAGCGCAGTAGCGCGAAAGCCCCAACCTTGGCAGTGACGTCCCGAAGCAAGCCCAGCCGCGTTTCGAGATCGTAGTTCAATTTGCTGCCTTACCTCTCGCTGCTGCGATCATCTCTTCAAGCCGCACAGCGATCGTGTGTGCCTGTTGATAGTAGGAAGCCTCCGCCAGGACGTAACGATCCATTGGGGTCTCGAAGTTGAGCGGCGTAGCGTAATTGGTCGCCGCGATGGCTTTCGTGATAGCGTTCCAGTCCAGCCGGCCGTCAAAAGGCAGCAGATGGTCGTCCATCGCGCCGAAATTGTCGTGAATGTGCGTCGCCAGCAGCCGGTCGCCATAAAGCTCCAGCACGGACACCTTGCCTGGTTCGATCAGTTCCCAATGACCGCTGTCGTAGCAGAGACCCATGAAGTTGGATTTGTAGCGGTCAAACAGCCGGGCATAGAGTTTGAGATAGTTCTGAGCACTTGCCTTGACCAGCGTTTCGACGGCGATCTGCACTTTGCGTTCGAGGCAATAGGCTTCGACGTCGTCGAGCGAGCGGTACAGCGGCTCAAAGAACGACTGCTCGGCTCCGGTGTTGCGGAACGTGTCGTCGGTGATGTCGACGTGGAGCACGACGTTCGGGGCGCCCAAGGCGGCGGCCAGGTCAACGCGGTTCTTCAAGAGCTCGACGCCGCTCTGACGCTGCCATTCGTGCGGGGAGAGGATGTTCTTGCGCGTCTCAATGGCAAACGGCGCCGGCCCAGCATGAGCTAGCTCGCTTATGGGGTTGACGCCGTTGCTGGCGTGAACGGAATGAGTTTTCAGGCCGGCCTCGGCGATGATGCACCGGGTGAACTCAATTTCGGCGTCCGCAAGCAAGTAGGAGCTGCCGGAATCAGGGTTCCAGTTGATATGCGTGAAGCCGGCTTCCCGGATCAGCTCGAGCGACTGGCGGACGCCCTCGTCGTACCAGCGTTCATGCTTGGGCCAGTGCCAGACGGTGATGCAAGTATCCATTTGCGTGTCCATTCAGAGGTTGCTTGATTCCGGGGTGCGGCCGAGGCTGAGGCGCTCGGCGATGAGGATGACGGCCAGCGAGAAGGCCATGATCAGCGTCACGTAGGCGAGGCTGATGGCGGCCTGGTCGGGATCGGCCGAAACCGCGCCGTCGACGATGGCGATCGGCAGCGGCCTGTTGTTGACGTTGTAAAGGAAGGCCGAGAGCGGATACTCGGCCATCAGATTGTTGAACTTCATGCCGGCGACAAGGATGGCGGTCGGCGCCACGAGCGGCAGAACAACCCGGCGGAAACGATAGGAGCCGGAGGCACCCATTGCGCGGGCCGCTTCTTCAAAGGCCGGATCGATCCCGATGAACGCCGAGCGCATGAAACGGACCATGAGCGGCAGGCTGAAGATCACGTAGCCGATCGGCAGAAGCCAATAGCTGCCGAGTAGCACCACATTGCCGACGAGCGGATTGGGCGCGTCGAAAGCGGCGATCAATCCAACTGCAAGCAGGATGGTGGGGATGATCCAGGGCAGAAAGAAGCTGATGTCCAAGGCTCGCGTCAACCAGCTGCGCTGGCGCACCATGACCGGCACGGCAAAGAGAGTGATGGCGAGAGCCACAGCGACCGCGACCGAGCCCATGAGCATCGAATTGAAGAACGGAACGAAAGCCGTGCCGCCGCCGAGCACCCGGGCGTAGTTGGCCAAGGTGAATGTGGAAGGCAATATCTCGATGCCGATGCTCGAAGCGGGAGCGAAGGAGAACAGCACGATGAGCGCGACCGGCACCAGGTAGACCGCTGCCAGCAAATAGGCCAGCGCGTGCATCACAATCCGCATGAGCGGATTGCGGATTTGACGCAGCTGGATGCGGGCCGTGGTTTTCGTGCCGGCGGTATAGGCGCCTTTGGCCTCGACATACTGTGAGAGCAGTATGAGCCCCATGAGCACGATGCCCATCAACAGCGCCAGCAACGCCGCCATGTCGGGCCTGCGCAGGCTGTTCAGTGTCAAGACCATCTGACTTAGCATGTGGAAGTCCCGGCCGCCCAGCACCTGGGGAGCCGCAAAGGAGCCTGCGGCCGTACTGAGCGTAAGCAGCGTGACGGCAAGCAAGGTCGGCATGATGACCGGCAGCACGACACGCAGAAGGATCGTCAGCTCCGACGCGCCCATGCTGCGGGCCGCCTCGATTGTCGAATAGTCGATACGGCGCATGGCGGCGCGTAGAAACAGGAAGTGGAAGCTGGTCATAAGGAAAGTGTGGGCAAAGAGAACGCCGATCCAGCCGATGAACCAATCACGCGGTATCGACGGGAAGAGTGCCGTCAGGCCGGCGGTGATGGCGCCGCCAGGGCCATAGGTGAAGTTGTAGCCGGCGGCCGCAACGACACCGCCAAACACCAATGGCGTAGAGAAGGCAACTTTTAGAAATCCACGTCCGCGGACACGGAAATATTCGAGCACCGCCACCTGAAACATCCCGACGATCGTGCCGGTGACGATCGTGATCCCCGTCATCCAGGCGGTGTTCCAGAGTGCGGCGCGGACGCGGCGTGAGCGAGCAAGCTCCGCAATAGCATCGAGGATTGCCAGCCCGCCATGCCTGAACAGCGCGGCGTGCAAGGCTGCAACCATTGGAACGAGCAGGAAGGTCAGTACGGCCCAGGCGATGACGATTAAGCCGAAACAGTAGAAAAGGCGGTCGAAGCCAGCGGTGCGGGTCATGGGATCGCCTCCGCAAATATATGCGCCGCACCAGGGCGGACAGCGAGCGGGACGGTGCTTCCGGGATCCGGAAGCGGGTCGCCGATCAGCATCGCCGAAAGGGCATGGCCCTCAACATCGAGATCGATGCGGCTGTACGCCCCAAGGAATTCGACGTGCTTCACCCGCGCCGGAATGCCGGCGGTGGCCGAAAGCATCACATCTTCTAGGCGCACGAAGCTGCGGCCTTTGATTTCGCTGCCCAGGAGGCGAGCCGCCAATTGGGGAGCAAGCTCATTGGAGACGCCGATGAACTCGCAAATGAATGGCGTTGCCGGCTTGCGGTAGAGGGTACGGCCGTCGCCGATCTGCTCGATCTTGCCGTGATTGAGCACCACGATGACGTCCGACATGGTCAGGGCGTCCTCCTGGTCGTGGGTGACGAAGATGGCGGTAAAGCCCAGTTCCGTCTGCAGGCGCTTGATCTCTTGGCGCATCGAGGCGCGGACCTTGGCGTCGAGATTCGACAAGGGTTCGTCGAAGAGCAGCACGCGCGATCCGGTCACGAGCGCGCGGGCAATTGCCACGCGCTGTTGCTGTCCGCCCGACATGCTTGCCGGCTTCTTGTCCAACTGGTCGGTGATCCGGGCCATCGCGGCGACCTCATGCACGCGCTTTTCGATCTCCGCCTTCGGCTTCTTTGCGACGCGCAGAGCAAATGCGATGTTCTCGAACGCCGTCATCGTTGGAAACAGTGCGTAGTTCTGGAAGACGATACCGACGTTGCGGCGCTCGGGGGGAAAGGTGGTGATATCGCGCCCCTCAAGGGCGACCCTCCCGCCTAAGGCCGGGAGCAACCCGGCAATGGTGCGCAGCACGGTGGATTTGCCGCTGCCTGACGGGCCGAGGAGCGAGACAAACGCACCATCGGCAACGTCGAGGTTCAGATCATGGACAACGGTCATGCCAGGGAAGCCGACGTCGAGATTTTGCAGAGACAGAACGCTGTCAGCCATGGTTAGACCTCCAATTCATTTCAGGTCTTGCCGCTGACTAGCGGATTTCAAGCTCGATCTTCTGCAGCCATCCGTCGAGCTTGGGAGCGATTGCATCCCAGTCGATCGGCTGCGCCTTCACGAGTTTGGCGTTCTCCTGCACGACGGGCGGCGACTTGGCCAACGCTTCCGGCAAGACGGGCACCTGCCCGAACTTGGCGGCGTAGACGGCCATCACGTCGGGCGACCCCCACCAATCAACGAAGGCCTTGGCCTCAACGAGCTGGTCGGTCCCGGCCAGGATCGCCACGCCTTCGGAAATGACAGGCGTGCCGCCGTCGGTGTCGATCACCTTGACCTTGGCGCCCAGGTCTTTGGCCAGCTTGAAGGTGCCGCCGAGCCAATTCAGATCGATCGAGGCGCGACCGGATTTGAACGCCTCGGTCTGCGAATCCGCGTCGTTGGCGACGATGGCGTTGGCGTAAAGCTTGCTCAGGAAATCCCAGCCTTCGTCGGACACCTCGCCGTTGGCGTCGAGGAACCGGACGAGGATGCCGGCAAGATACATGCGCGTCGTTTGCCCCGCAGTGGCGCCGATGACGTATTTGCCTTGGTATTCGTCCTTGGTAAGATCCAGCCAGCTCTTCGGCGCCTCTGCATCCGGCAGCCGGTCCGGGTAATAGGCGAGCACAATCGGTGTCTGCCAGAACTTGTGGACCATGCCTTCTGCGTCTTTATATCGCGCCGGAAGGTCCTTCGCCCAGGCTGGAGCATAGGGTTGGAAGAGGCCTTCATTCTTCAGCAAGGCCATCGAGGTGTCCACCATACCGAGGACGACGTCGGCTTGGGGGTTGTTCTTCTCCGCCAGCAGGCGATCGAAGAGCTCGCCGCCACCCGCATTCAGCAGCTTTATGTCATGGCCCGCGGCCTTGGCCTGTTCGGCAATCCAGTCCGCGCGTTCGCCGCCTTGAGGGCTGTAGATGGTCAGTGCGTCGGCCAGTGCCGGAAAAGCCGTGGCGAGCGCGATAGCCGCAGATGCAAGAGCGAGTGACAGTTTCATGATGTTCTCCCAGGTTTTGAGGACACGCTCCCTCTTACGTGGGCTCTGTGTCACTTTAATTACATTGCGCAATTTAATATTCTTTGCAATAGCTTTTCCGGACCCATGAATCGAATGCCAGGACTGCGCCATGCCTGCACTGCCGGAACTTTCCCTCAACGAACGACGGCTCGTCGAACTGATATTCAAGAACAGGGGAGTGGCGCGTGTCGACCTGGCGCAGCTGTCCGGCATGACAGGTGCCTCGGTGACGCGCCTGATCGGGGGGTTGCTGGATCTCGGCCTGGTTTCGGAGGAGCCAAATCGAAGCGGCGCACAAGGTCAACCACGTCGGTTATTGCAGCTGCAGGCCAGTCGCTTTTTCGCAGCCGGGGTCACCTTCTCGGTAGCGCGCATGGAGGTCGTCATCATCGACCTTGGCGGCTCGATCCTGGCAACGAGGACCGTGGAGGTGAGGACCGGCAGGCCGGAGGAAGTGGCGGAAGCGGCTCAGGCTGCCGTCGATGAAATGCTCGCTGCGTTGTCCGTCCAGAAAGGCGATCTTATCGGCATTGGCGTTTCCGTCCCTGGAAACTTCGGCACCGCCTCAAACCTATTGAAAGCGCACCCCTTCTTTCCCGCTTTTGAAGACGGCCGGGCAATGGAAGCGTTTCGTGACGCCTTCGACACTGCGTGCCATGTCGAAAACGACGGCACTGCCGCGGCACTCGGCGAATACGTGTTTGCAAGTGACAACGCCGCCGATGATCCTCTGTTCTTCATTCACATCGGGCATGGCGTTGGTGGCGGCGCCGTGATCGACGGCAGACCGTATCGCGGCGCAAATGGCAATGCCTGCTTGCCCGGCGTACTCTACCCCTATGATCAGCCGCGGCCCTCAGGGCAGGACCTTCTCGCGACGCTGAAGGCGGCCGGTTTCCCTCTTCGAGATTTCGAGGACATGAGCGCAATGCCGGCGGCGGCTGATACCGTCGTGAGCGAATGGATCACGCGCGCCGGCGCGCAGCTTCGGCAAGCTGTACGCACAGCAACGGCCTTTTTCGATCCGGCACGCATCGTCATCGGCGGGCGCTTGCCTAGCGATCTTAACGTGCGGCTCGTCGAAACGATCCTCTCCGAGACGATCGAAGGACCATCCCGAGGTCTGCCAATCGCTCCGGTTTTCGCATCACATCTTGGCGTCCAGGCCGGCGCGGTGGGTGCCGGCTGCGCTCCATTCTTCAGGGCTTTTTTTACGGGTGCCGTCGCCGATGGTGGAAGCGCCCACCTTAACGGTAGACGGCCGGTTTTTCGGACTCCCGCCGCATAGTTCGATGCAACGCGCAACGCCATCACAGCCTCAAGTGTGCAACCGGAAAGCCTCGTTGTGCATGAGCGCATCCTTATGCGCTCCGCTTCATGACCTCTGGTTATCGGCTGTTGTGGCTCTCCGATGACAACGTATTAGCACCGCAAGTAATGCCATCCGACACCTGATGTCGGGTTTGTTAGATCCGCGACACGGGCTTGTTTAGCCAGTTCTTGTTTTGCCTCAGGCTAAATAGCTGAAAAGCAATCGCAAAATTCTTTCGTCGGCTAGATCAGTCAAACTGGCACGAATATTGGAAGATCTGGTTGCGGGCGGCGACAGCTGTCGACCGGTATTCATTTCTTTGGTAACCGCCATGGAACGAAGGATAGCAACATGTCAGTTTTGCTCAGATCGCATTCTATCGGAAGAGAGCAATCCCGTGAAACGCCAATGCCGACCGGCAAGGCGGCGACGCCGCTAATAATTTCAACCTCAGCCGATAAGCAGCGATGAACTTCGAGCCGGACGACGATCTGATCGCCGGAAAGCATATCATCGGGCGGCGTCGCGCTGCATGAGGTTGGAAGTGTCGCGCTCGACGATTTGGCTCGTCCCCTCTTCGCCGGGGAGGCGTTTTCGGCGAAGGGCTTTGACGGCAGGAGAAAGCAGTGCCGAGTAACCGGGTTCCAGATCATGTCCCGCCCGAAATGGTAAGGGACTTCAGCCTGTTCACGTCTGCTGCCATGCAACGCACAAAAAACGGGGATCCGCACGCAGCTGTCGCTTGCGCCCATGCCGGGCCGCCAATCTTTTTTTCTCCCTACAACACGCGCGATGGCCGAGGTACCTGGGTCATCACTCGCGCCAACGACCAGCGCAAGTTGCTGCAGGATACCGCAACCTTTTCCAGCCATCGGAGCATTTTTGCCTCCGCACTCGGAGAAAACTGGCCGATGATTCCGCTAGAACTCGACCCGCCGGCCCACGGCGTGTTTCGCTCACTACTCAATCCGCTGCTTTCGCCCAAGCGGGTGATGGCGCTGGAACCGGCTGTCCGTGAGCGAGCGATCGCGCTGATCGACATGATCTCCGCGTCGAGCACAAGTTGCGACGTCATGAAGGATTTCGCCTTTCCTTTTGCGGTCAGTATCTTCCTTCGTTTTCTGGGCTTGTCCGATGAGCGACTCGACACATTTGTCGGCTGGGCGAAGGATCTGCTCCACGGCGACGGCATCAAACGAACGGCAGCTGCCCGGACGATTGTGGCGTTTATCGACGATCTTGCAGCCATGCGCCGCAAGGAACCGGCCGACGATTTCATGACCTTCGTCGTGCAGGCAAAGGTCGATGGCCGCCCGCTGAGAGACGAGGAAATCCGCGGCATTGGCGTGCTTCTGTTCGTCGCGGGACTCGACACAGTCGCAACGGCGATAGGCTTTGACCTGGCCTATCTCGCGCGCAATCCTAGAGACCAGGAATTGCTACGGAGCGAACCCGATCGAATCGTGCTCGCAGCCGAAGAATTGCTACGCGCCTATTCGACCGTGCAGATGATCCGCGTGGCAACGAAAGATATCGATTTCGAAGGCGCGCCGATCCGTAAGGGAGACTATATTTCCTGCCCCACGATGATTGCGAATCGTGACCCGGCGGAATTCGAATGTCCCAACACGATCGATTTGGCACGAGAAGACAATCGCCACACCGCTTTTGCCTATGGTCCCCATCGTTGTCTTGGCTCGCACCTTGCCCGGCGGGAGATCGTCATCGCCCTGGAGGAGTGGCTGTCCCGCATCCCTGACTTCCGTATCAAGAAAGGTACGGCGCCCATCACCTATGGCGGCCATGTGTTCGGAATTGAGAATCTGATCCTGGACTGGTCCTGACCATCGGCGCGGGGGCACAGACATGGAGGTACCGCATGCGCATCATCGTCCACAATGCCAAATGCCAAGGTCATGCTCGATGCTGGGCGCAAGCGCCCGACATCTTCGACCTTAATGACGAGGGCTACATACTGCCCGGTGATATCGATGTTGAGGAGAAAGACGAACTGCTCGCCTCACGAGGCGCTCGATCCTGCCCCGAACGTGCGCTGGAAATCGATCGCACCTCCGATGCGTTGCTTGATCGTCTTTTGTTCAATCAACATTGTGGGGGTTAAAATAGAGCGTCACCGGTACATGACGGCGCTGGCCTCTGTCCAGACACCGTACTCGTTCAGCAGTCCCAGTGGTGTCAACTTCTACGGCAGCTGTTTCATATCGATGTGCAAGCGGCAGGCAGGGTTTGCCTACAGTGCGACTGCCTTAACCGCCGAACAGTCGAAACCTTGGCTGCGTAACTGAATGCGCGAAAACGCCTCTGTCAATCTCAGATTTGCGACAAAGCGATGAAACACAAAAAAATTGACGAATTGCTCGACCGCGAGGCGATCCGCGACTGTCTCTATCGGTACTGCCGCGGGATAGACCGCGCGGATGAGGCGGCGCTGCGCAGTTCCTACTGGCCCGATGCGCATGACAATCACGGTGCCTATTCCGGCTCGGCAGAGGGCTTCGTTGAGTTCGCGCTGGGCGTCTTCAAGACCGGACCGCGCAACATCCATCAGATCACGAACATTCTGATTGAGTTCATCAGCCCGGCAGAGGCCGCCGTCGAGAGTTACTTCGCCGCACTGCAACGCGCACCGGATGGTGCCGGGACGCTACGTCAGGTCCTCATCTGCGGTCGCTATTGCGATCTGTTTCAGAAGAGGGGAGGGGATTGGCGAATTGCCGAACGGACGGTGGTCTATGATTTGGTCGAGGAACAGAGCCTGTCCGCGGCATCCGAGACAGAGCGGTTCGGCCCCCGACAGCCGATCGGAGGATCGCATCCAGATGACCCGGTCTACGCCTTGGGGAAACGCTGCATTCCATCAAGAACATGAAAGTGAGGCTTGATCGCCGGAACGCACAACGTCTACTGGGACGGAAACTCCTCGCCATCATGACGTGCTGCAGTACCGCGACGGATCATCATGATCCATGGCCTAGGATTGCCAACGCTGGTCGGGAGAACTTATCTCATGAATCAGGCAGGACGTATCGTCATCATCACAGGCGCTGCAGGCGGGGTCGGCCGTGCCCTTGTCGATGCTCTTGCCGCAGATGGGGACATTGTGGTCGCCGTGGATCTCCCTGGCAGCGGCGTGCTTGAACTGGCCCGCAGTCTCGGGCCCCCGCATCTTGGGCTTGAATTCGATGTCTCGCGAGAGGAGGATATCCTTGCGCTTTATGAACGGATCGAAGCACAGTTCGCCCAGATTGGCGTCCTCATCAACAACGCCGCCATGGGGCCGACTATGGCTGCGACCGTTGACACGACTATCGACGCCTTCCGACGCGTCTTGGCAGTAAACCTGATCGGGCCCTTCGCCATGGCGCGCGAAGCAGCACGGCGGATGCAGCGGGGCGCTGTCATCGTCAACGTCGCGTCGCTGGCGGGCGTGCTCGGCAATCCCAAACGCAACGCCTACGCCGCCTCGAAGGCGGGCCTCATCGCGTTCACGAAATCGCTGGCATGCGAGTTGGCGTCGTGTGGCATTCGCGTGACGGCGGTAGCACCGGGCTATGTACGCACGCCGATGGTCTCGGAACTTGAGCGCGCGGGCAAGATAGACCTCGTCGCGGTGCGCCGCCGGGTGCCGATGGGACGCGTGGCGCGTCCCGACGAAATCGCCCGAGCGGTGCGCTTTCTCGCCAGCCCGCAAGCGAGTTACATCACCGGTTCCGTGCTGACGGTTGATGGTGGCTGGATGTCTTCAACCAGCCGGGCGATGCGCATCCGCCAGTGCCTGGGACGCCACGAGCCGAACTCTCCCGTCCGGCCGAGCACTCCAGTGCGCGGATCGTGCTCGTCACGGGCGGGGCGAACGACATAGGCGCGGCCGTCGTCCGCCGCTTTGCCGCAAACGGCGATACCGTTGTAATTGCCGACAGATATGGCGCTGCAGCGGCAGGGCTCGCCGGATCCCTCGGCGGCAAGCACATGGCGAAATCCGTGGACGTTGCCGTCGAGAGCAACGTGGTGGCGCTGTTCGAGGAGCTGCGGAGGCGCTTCGGCAGGCTAGACGTCCTCGTCAATAGTGCTGCTGTGGCCGACACTTTTGTGCCAGGGGTTGAACAAATGCCGACACAGATTGAGCACGTCCTGGATGTGAATCTCGCCGGCGCCTTCACCTGCGGCCGCGAGGCGATCAAGGCGATGCATCCAGGAAGCGTGATCCTCAATCTCGGATCGATCAACACTTTCCCGCCCTTCGCACCGCGCCATGCCTACGGTGCGTCCAAAGCGGGGATGGAGATCCTGACTCGGTGCATGGCGGCCGAACTCGGGCCGGTTGGCATTCGCACAGCCACCGTCGCTCCTGGCTATATTCATACGCCTGGCATCGCTCAGTTGGCAAAGCGCGGCCACATCAACTCGACAGCAATCAGACGCGCATCCCGATGGGAAGGATGGGACAGCCGGAAGACATCGCGGACGCGGCGCTCTTTTTGGCATCGTCTGACGCATCATACGTCAACGGCTCTACCCTGTACGTGGACGGCGGCTGGACCTCGTCCGGGGATGCGGCATTCGCCAGCCAACTCTATCAGAACATTTAGCGGAGGCCGCGGAATGATTGTCGACTGTGCGCCACGCGGCTGGCTGCGGCTCATCGAAGCCGAAAATTTCAAACGCGACCAGCTCCCGCTGCGCGATGCGCCCGAAGCGCGGTTCCCGATCGAGGGTGTCCTCTCCATCGATGAGCGAAACGCCCTCATTGGAGACGCAGTCGTTCGAGGTCTTCGGTGCGCGCCTGTGATCGCCGAATGGCAAGCGGCTTACCGGAGGATAATCGACTACGCCGCTACCAAGGCCGGAGCATCCCTGACCGCTAATCTGCCGTAACAAGGAAACACCATGGAATTCGCGACATTCCTCTTGGCCGCTCGGCGCGGCTATCATCAATCGTCCAACGACGTCATCCGCAACTCCATCGAACAGGCAGTCCTTTCGGAGCAGGCTGGCTTCAACACCGCATGGTTCGCCGAGCACCACTTCAACAATTACAGCCTGGTTCCGTCGCCCTTGATGATGGTGGCGCACTGCGCCGCCCTGACGAGCACCATTCGCCTCGGCACCGCCGTCTGTGTGCTGCCGCTCTATCAACCGCTTCGCCTGCTCTCCGAGATCGGATTGGCCGATATTGTTTCGAACGGCCGGCTCGAGCTCGGCGTCGGCTCGGGATACCAGCAGTTCGAGTTCGAGCGCTTCGGCGTCAATGTTGATGAGGCGCCGGCTGTTTTTTCGGAATATCTGGACATCCTTCTCAAGGGTCTCAATCAGAGGATCTTCGAGCACGACGGGCAGTATAAGAAGATACCTCCGACAGCGATTTCGGTGCGCACAGTCCAGAAGCCAACACTGCCAATCTGGATCGCTACAACGTCCGGATACAGCATGGGCCGGGCTTATCGTGAGGGACACAATCTGTTCGTCACCGCATTCCACGACGGCTTGGACACTTTGAGCACGCTGCGCGAAAACATCGAGAAAGCAGCAGTTTCAAAAGGTAAGAATGTTACGGACGCCAAGATATCGCTGCTGCGCTGCTGCTATGCCAGCGACGACGAGGTTGAGATCAACAGCTATCTCGATAACGCCCGTTTCCAACGCCGGCTGTCCGAAGCATTGCTTCTACGCCGCCAGCAAAGCCTCGATGGCTATCTGCTGCAGGAAACGCCGACGCAGCAGGACCTGTCCTTCGAGACTATGCGCGAGAACCTGCCGATCGGTAGCGTGAATCGTGTGATCGATCGGCTATTGGAAGAGATAGACATCCTGAAACCGGACCAGATCGCAATTCAGACCCAATTGGGAGATTTCGACCAGAAGACGATGCTGCGGCAAATTGAGCTTTGGGGAGACAAGATCATCCCGGAGGTCAATAAGTCACTGGGTCATGGGCCTGAAGTGACAGAATTGCCGCTTTCTCGGACAACGAAGTGATTTCGATCAGAAGTAGTTCGGACATGACCGAAATAGATCCTCCCCCGACGCTGAATGCCCCCGATGACGATCCTTGTCTCTGGCTCGAAGACATCGATGGCGAGAAGGTCCTTGTCTGGGTCGCCGATCAATCGGCGAGAACTCTGGCACGCTCTGGTGGGCCGCGGTTCGAGGGCAACCGCGACACACCCGCCGCGACTGTCGACAGGTCAAGGTCCCCCTGATTACCCGCCGCGGTCGATACCTCTACAGTTTCCGGCGAGATGCCGCAAACCCGAGAGGCATGTGGCGCAGAACAACGCCCGCCGCCTACATGAGCCAGAGCCGAAGTGGGAGATCGTTCTCGACTTAATGCCGTCGCGGCAAGCGAAGGAGAGGACTGGATCTGGGACAGCGCCTCAATCGAACCGGAGAGACGCGAAAGAGCGTCCTGCACCTGTCGCGTGGTGGCGGCGACGCGCTCGGCATCGCGAATTCGATCTCGTCGCGATGCTCCTCACCGACGGCGTCATTCTCCCGGAGGCCCAGCGCTATCGCTCCCGACGTGAACTGACCCGTAATTGATTACACCGACAATGCGCGTCATGCGTGGCTGCTCCTCATGTCGGCTTTTTTCAGCTTTCTGGATGTTGATTCCCGCGGCGAACAGCCCGCCCCGAGGCCCTGCCGCTTGCGCCTGCCTCGAGGTCACGCGCAAGTACCATTCCAACCAGCGCCCAAGCCGCTCGAAGGCTTCTGGTCTTCGGTTGATCGGCACGCAGGAGGATGCGGCGCTGCCGAGTTTGTCGAATCCGCGACACAATATTGTTCGGCCAGCTTGCTGATGCAGCCTCACTAAGCCATTGAATAAATATGGAAAAACTTTTCTAGTCTCTGTGCGCAGCTGGCACGATTTTTGAATCTCCCTTGTCGCGAGGGATAGGAGCTTGGTGTCAGCAGTGCTCGGCCGAAAACGGTCGAGCGTAATCCGTAACAGCTCCATCACAACCGTCTGCGCCTCGCGAAGCCGCGCCAAAAAAGATGCTTTTTTGACAGGCTCGAAAAGTCACCAGCTATGGGTTGCGCTGAATGTGCGGGGCTTGAATTAGAAAGGAAAGGAGCATGAACGACATTGTATTTTCGGACCTTGAAAAGCGCATTTCTGCCATTAGCGAAGAAGACGCAAGACAGCGACAAAGGCGACTTTGTGCTTGTCCGGGCTGTAAGTCGGGGGCGAAGTCGACCTCTTTTTTGAGTGAGGCACCTCGTGCACTACTTTAAACCTTTATTAAAGCGTTCTCATCAGGTGTTGGTAGCAGAGGACGGGAGTATCTGCGTCGGGAAGATCCCCGGAAAATCAAAAAAGATCATCCAGTCTCCTCCGCCTTGGGTTGCCGTTTTGATTTCAAAACTCGACGGCGAGCATACAATGCCAAGGATACTGAACGAGCTTAAGGCAGAACAGTATGACGTCACCAATGGTGACGTGCACGATTTTGTCTCAGCCCTCGCTGGCTGCGGGCTCATTGAAGAGCGCTGAGGCACTTGGTCGGAGACTGGGGTCAATCAACGAAGGGATGATTGCCCATTGTTCGGCCGCGGCGTTGGAACCGGCGAAGAGGGTTTCCTGTTGAGGCGATCGGGCGCATCGAGCGATCGATGAAGTGATATTCGTTCTCGATGCGACCGTCGTCGATGAAGAGGGTGAATCTGACCCAGCGTGAGAGCGCATCGCGGATTGCTTCACGGCGGACGCAAGATTCGTCTGCTCCCGCTCGGGAAGTGGATTTGCCTCGATATAAATCATGCATTCAGAGCCCAGCTGCGTCAGCAGCGTCTCGGGCGGCTGGTAAGCTGATTGCCGTCGTCGCTGAGCCTCTGTAGCCCAGGGCGACCAGGGCTTGGGCTTGTTGTTTGCCTTCGCTGGGAAGTGGCTGCCGCTGCTGCGGGGCGCAATGGGCTCGAGCGACTTTCTTATCTGGAGGGCTTTCGCGAACGCCGGCTGCGGAGCCGAGGCCATTATCATCGCGCCTTTCCTCAGCGAGTTCGGGACCAAGCGGTATCGCGGCAAGTTTGTCGGGCGCTGACTGGTTCCTTTTCATTCGGCGGTTGTGGGCCGCGCCCGAACAGGGCGCAACCTGCCCAATGAGCAAGTCGTATGACGTCTCCCACCCAGATAAGAAGTTCAGCGCAGGATGTGCCTATCCAATCATGTTCGCGATTTGATCTCCCTCGGCGTTTTGCGTGATCGAAAGCTCCGCCCTTTTCTCATTGGGAGCTTGGATGTGCGATTGTCTCCATTTCGAAGCTCGTTGATCCTGCTGACGGTCGTCGTCCTCTCTCCCGCGAGGTCAACCTATAGCGGTCTCAAGTAACGTCAACTCGACACCGTCTGTCGGCTTTGTCGGGTCAGCGACACAGGCTTGTCTAACCAATCTCTTGTTATGGCTTGGACTAAATCGCTGAAAAACAATAAAAAAGGCCTTTCCTTCGACTCGATCAGCCAAATTGGCACGCGTCTTGAAACTGTTCCTTGCGAGGCGAGAACTGCCGACCGGCATTCCGCGATGGATGGAACGAAGGAAGGAAGGCAATATGTCAGATTTGCGTCAAATCGCATTCTACGGCAAAGGGGGCATCGGCAAGTCCACCACCTCCCAAAATACGCTCGCGGCCCTTGTCGACCTCGGGCAGAAAATCCTCATCGTCGGATGCGATCCCAAAGCCGACTCCACCCGCCTGATCCTGAACGCGAAAGCGCAGGACACGGTTCTGCATCTCGCAGCACAGGAAGGTTCGGTGGAAGACCTCGAACTCGAGGACGTGCTCAAGGCCGGTTACAGAGGCATCAAGTGTGTGGAGTCCGGCGGTCCGGAGCCGGGCGTCGGCTGCGCCGGCCGTGGCGTCATCACCTCGATCAATTTCCTCGAGGAGAACGGCGCTTATGACGATGTCGACTACGTCTCCTATGATGTGCTCGGCGATGTGGTGTGCGGCGGCTTCGCGATGCCGATCCGTGAGAACAAGGCCCAAGAGATCTACATCGTCATGTCCGGCGAGATGATGGCGCTCTATGCCGCCAACAACATCGCCAAGGGCATCCTGAAATATGCCCACTCAGGCGGCGTGCGGCTCGGCGGCCTGATCTGTAACGAGCGCCAGACGGATCGCGAGCTCGACCTCTCCGAGGCGCTGGCTGCCAGGCTCAATTCCAAGCTCATCCACTTTGTGCCGCGTGACAACATCGTCCAGCACGCCGAGCTCAGGAAGATGACGGTGATCCAGTACGCGCCGGACTCCAAGCAGGCCGGGGAATATCGCGCGCTAGCCGAGAAGATCCATGCCAATTCGGGCCAAGGCACCGTTCCGACCCCGATCACCATGGAGGAGCTCGAGGACATGCTGCTTGATTTCGGCATCATGAAGACCGACGAGCAAATGCTTGCCGAACTTCAGGCCAAGGAAGCGACGGTGGCGGCCGCCCAATAACGCCGCCGTCGACAGGGCGCGCCGGCCCTTTGACCACCCGGCGCGCCCTTCCACGAACGATGCCTCGTCGGCGGGGCATTATCCGAACCTTGAAAGGGGGCAAAGGCCCATGAGCCTTGATTACGAGAATGACAGCGCTCTCCATGAGAAGCTTATAGGGGAAGTGCTGTCACAATATCCAGACAAGGCGGCTAAGCGCCGCAAGAAGCACCTCAGCGTCGCAAGGAGCGGCGACGAGCCCGGCGAGGAGGCAAAGGCCCTTTCCGAATGCGACGTCAAATCGAACATCAAGTCCATTCCGGGCGTGATGACGATCCGAGGCTGCGCCTATGCCGGCTCCAAAGGCGTGGTATGGGGCCCGGTCAAGGATATGGTCCACATCTCACACGGGCCGGTCGGTTGCGGTCAATATTCCTGGTCGCAACGCCGCAATTACTACGTCGGCCTGACGGGCATCGACACGTTCGTGACGCTGCAGTTCACCTCAGACTTCCAGGAAAAGGACATCGTTTTCGGCGGCGACAAGAAGCTTGAGAAAATCATCGACGAGATCGAAGAACTGTTTCCCTTGAACAAGGGCATCTCGGTGCAGTCCGAATGCCCGATCGGCCTGATTGGCGATGACATTGAGGCGGTGTCGCGCAAGAAAGCCAAGGAGCACGAAAAGACGATCGTGCCGGTGCGCTGCGAAGGCTTCCGCGGCGTATCGCAGTCGCTCGGCCACCACATCGCCAACGACTCGATTCGCGACTGGGTTTTCGACAAGACGGAAGTCGAGTTCGAGGCCGGCCCTTACGATGTTAACGTCGTCGGCGACTACAATATCGGCGGCGACGCCTGGGCTACGCGCATTCTCTTGGAGGAGGTGGGGCTGCGCGTGGTCGGCAACTGGTCGGGGGACGCGACGCTCGCTGAGGTAGAGCGTGCACCAAAGGCCAAGCTGAACCTCATTCACTGCTACCGGTCAATGAACTACATCTGCCGGCACATGGAGGAAAAGTACGGCATCCCCTGGATGGAATACAATTTTTTCGGTCCCTCCCAGATCGAAGCCTCTCTGCGCGAGATAGCCAAGCATTTCGGGCCGGAAATCGTCGACAAGACCGAGGCTGTCATCGCCAGGTACCGGCCCTTGGTCGATGCGGTCATCGACAAGTACCGGCCGCGCCTCGAAGGCAAGACGGTGATGCTTTATGTGGGCGGCCTGCGCCCTCGCCATGTCATCACGGCCTACGAGGACCTCGGCATGCGGATCGTCGGCACCGGCTACGAGTTTGCCCACAACGATGACTATCAGCGCACCGGCCATTACGTGAATAAGGGTACGCTGATCTATGACGACGTCACCGGTTACGAGCTGGAAAAATTCATCGAGGGGATCCGCCCTGATCTCGTTGGCTCCGGCATCAAGGAGAAGTACCCGGTGCAGAAGATGGGCATCCCGTTCCGTCAGATGCACTCCTGGGATTATTCCGGACCGTATCACGGCTATGACGGCTTCGCCATTTTCGCCCGCGACATGGATCTGGCCATCAACAACCCTGTCTGGGACCTCTACGACGCTCCCTGGAAGAAAAAAGCCGTGCCGCCGATGGCGATAGCGGCCGAATAAAAAGCTGGCCTCCCAGGAGCAGGGGGCCAATGAACGCCCGCGACCCTTGATCTGCGGGAAACCAGAAACGTCTCGAGGTCCTGTGCCGCCGCCTGGCGCGCCAGAAGGAAAAGGTGACCACCATGCCGCAGTCGGCCGAAAAAGTTCTCGACCATGCTCCCCTGTTCCGCGAGCCGGAATACAGGCAGATGCTCGCCGAGAAGAAGCTGAATTTTGAATGCCCCCACCCGGACCAGATCGTTACCGATCAACGCGAATACACCAAGACCTGGGAATACCGCGAAAAAAACCTCGCCCGCGAAGCCCTCGTCGTGAACCCGGCCAAGGCCTGCCAGCCGCTCGGCGCCGTGTTTGCGGCCGCAGGCTTCGAGCGGACCATGTCCTTCGTCCATGGCAGCCAGGGCTGCGTTGCCTATTACCGTTCGCATCTGTCGCGGCACTTCAAGGAGCCTTCATCGGCGGTTTCGTCCTCGATGACCGAGGACGCGGCGGTGTTCGGCGGCCTGAAGAACATGGTCGACGGGCTCGCCAACACCTATGCGCTCTACGACCCGAAGATGATTGCTGTCTCGACCACCTGTATGGCGGAGGTCATCGGTGACGACCTGCATAGCTTCATCGAAAACGCCAAGAGCGAGGGCTCGGTCCCGCCCGACTTCGATGTTCCTTTCGCTCACACCCCCGCTTTCGTCGGCAGCCACGTCGATGGCTATGATGGCATGATCAAGGGCATTCTGGAGAACTTCTGGAACGGCAGCGCGCGCAAGGAAGTGGCTAAAGCCATCAACATCATTCCCGGCTTCGACGGCTTCTGCGTCGGCAACAACCGCGAACTGAAGCGCTTGCTCGACATAATGGGCGTATTCTACATCTTCATCCAGGATGCCTCCGACCAGTTCGACACGCCCTCGGACGGTATGTACCGCATGTATGACGGCGGCACGAAGATCGAGGACGTGAAGTCGGCTTTAAACGCCGAAGCGACACTGTCGCTGCAGCACTATAACACCCGCAAAACGCTCGAATACTGCAACGAGGTCGGTCAGGCGACGGCCTCGTTCCACTATCCGCTGGGTGTCAAGGCGACCGACGAATTCCTGATGAAGGTCTCGGAAATTTCCGGCAAGGAAATCCCCGGGATAATCGGAATGGAGCGCGGCAGACTTGTCGACGCTATGGCGGACAGTCAGGCCTGGCTGCACGGCAAGAAATACGCGATCTACGGTGATCCCGACTTCGTCTACGCCGTTGCCCGGTTCGTCATGGAAACCGGCGGTGAGCCGACCCACTGCCTCGCCACCAACGGAACGTCGGCCTGGGAAGCCGAGATGAAGGAGTTGCTTGCATCCTCGCCCTTCGGCAAGGATGCCCAGGTCTGGGCGGGTAAGGACCTCTGGGCGCTGCGCTCGCTGCTCTTCACCGAACCGGTGGACCTGCTGATCGGCAATTCTTATGGCAAGTATCTCGAGCGCGACACCGGCACCCCGTTGATCCGACTGACCTTTCCTATTTTCGACCGGCACCATCACCACCGTTTCCCGCTCATGGGCTACCAGGGCGGACTGCGCGTCTTAACGACGATCCTCGACAAGATCTTCGACAAGCTCGATCGCGAGACGAGCGAGCCGGGTGTGACGGACTATTCTTATGACCTGACTCGCTAGGAGCGGCGGTCGGCCCTGTTAAGGCCGGCCGACTTCATTTGGACTTGGAGACCCGGCGCAATGCCCTCGCTCACTGCTAAAATCCAGGATGTCTTCAACGAGCCCGCCTGCGAGAAGAATCGCAGCAAGGATTCCAAGGCGCGCAAAAGCGGCTGTTCGAAGCCGCTGACACCCGGGGCGGCAGCCGGCGGCTGCGCTTTCGACGGCGCCAAGATCGTGCTGCAGCCGATCACCGACGTCGCGCATCTGATCCATGCCCCACTCGCCTGCGAGGGCAACTCCTGGGACAACCGCGGCACGGCTTCGTCCGGGCCAATGCTTTGGCGCACGAGCTTCACAACCGACCTCACCGAACTCGACGTGGTAATGGCGCAGGGGGAGCGGAAGCTTTTCAAAGCAATCCGCGAAATCAAGGAAGCGTATGCGCCGCCGGCGATCTTCGTCTATTCGACCTGCGTGACCGCGTTGATCGGCGACGACATTGAGGCGGTCTGCAAGCGCGCTGCGGAAAAGTTCGGCTTGCCGGTGGTGCCGGTCAATGCGCCGGGCTTCGTCGGCTCCAAGAATCTTGGCAACAAGCTCGCCGGCGAAGCGTTGCTCGACCACGTCATCGGCACCGTGGAACCTGATGATGTCGGTGCTTACGACATCAATGTCCTTGGCGAATTCAACCTCTCCGGCGAGTTCTGGCTGGTGAAACCGCTCCTTGATCGCCTCGGCATCCGGGTGCGCGCCTGCATTCCGGGCGACGCGCGCTACCGCGATGTTGCCTCCGCGCACCGCGCCCGGGCGTCTATGTTGGTATGCTCGACGGCACTTATAAATCTCGCCCGCCAGATGGAGGAGCGCTGGGACATTCCATTCTTCGAGGGCTCCTTCTATGGCATCACCGACACCTCGGAAGCACTCAGGCAGATCGCCAAACTGCTCGTGACAAAGGGCGCCCATCCGGAAATCCTTAAGCGCACCGAGGCACTGATCGCGCAGGAAGAGGCGATTGCGTGGCAGAAGCTCGCAGCATACCGGCCGAGGCTCCAAGGCAAGCGCGTGCTGCTCAACACCGGCGGTGTGAAGTCCTGGTCCGTTCTCCATGCGCTGATGGAGATCGGCGTTGAGATGGTCGGCACCTCCGTCAAGAAATCGACGGTCGAAGACAAGGAACGCATCAAGCAGATTCTCAAGGACGAGAACCACATGTTCGAGTCGATGGCGCCGCGCGAGCTTTACAACATGCTCGCAGACCATAAAGCCGACATCATGCTGTCGGGCGGGCGCACGCAATTCATCGCGCTGAAGGCCAAGACACCCTGGCTCGATATCAACCAGGAGCGGCACCACGCCTATGCCGGCTATGACGGCATGGTGGAACTCGTACGCCAGATCGACCTTGCCATTCACAATCCGATCTGGAGTGAGGTGCGGGAGCCGGCACCGTGGGAGCGTCAGCCTGATGTAGAGGAAGAACTGCCAAGTATGCAGGGCGAGACCGAGACTGTGTACGCCTTTCAGAAATTTGTCGGCACGACGGCCGACGGCTTCGGCAAGTGTTGAGGAAAGTCGATGGTCCATATCCTTCCCCAGACCAAATCAGCTGCGGTCAATCCGCTGAAATCGTCACAGCCGCTCGGTGCCGCACTCGCCTTTCTTGGGGTCGATCGTGCGATACCGCTGTTCCACGGCAGCCAGGGTTGCACCAGCTTCGCGCTGGTACTTTTCGTGCGGCACTTCAAGGAGGCCATCCCGTTGCAGACAACGGCGATAGATGAGGTTGCGGCGATCCTCGGCGGTATGGATCATTTGGAAGAGGCAATCCTCAACCTAAAGACCCGAACGAACCCGAAGCTGATCGGGGTCTGCACCACGGCGCTGGTGGAAACTCGTGGCGAAGACTTCGCTAGGGATCTCGCGAAGATCAAGCTGTTGCGCGCGAAAGAACTTAAAGGTACGGAGATCGTACTGGCCAACACGCCTGATTTCGACGGCGCGATCGAGGAAGGCTGGGCCACGGCCGTCACCGCAATGATCCAAAGGATTACGCTGCGCGGCGAGCAGGCGCGGCAATCGAAGAAGATAGTGATCCTGCCCGGCTGGAATCTCACGGTCGCTGATATCGAGCATTTGCGCGAGATTGTCGAAAGCTTCGGGCTTAAGCCGGTTATCCTACCGGACATCTCCGGCTCGCTCGACGGCACAGTGCCCGACGATCGTTGGGTGCCTACCACCTATGGCGGCACCCGCTTTGACGACATCCAAGAGCTTGGCACGGCGGTGCAGTGTATCGCGATCGGCGAGCATATGCGCCGCCCGGCAGAGCTGCTGCAGACGCAGACCGGAGTGCCTTACGCACTGTTCCACTCGCTGACGGGATTGAAGGGAGCCGACCGGTTCGTCTCACTGCTTTCCGCGATCTCCCGTGCGCCGGTGCCAGCAAATATCCGCCGTCACCGCGCACAGCTGCAGGACGCATTGCTCGACGGGCATTTCCATTTCGGTGGCAAGAAGATTGCAATCGCCGCCGAGCCGGACCAGCTCTACCAACTCGCCACCTTCTTCACCGGCATGGGCGCCGAGATCGCGGCGGCCGTCACCACGACCGGCACCTCAAAAATTCTCGAGGAAATGCCGGCCGAATCGCTCCAGGTCGGCGATCTTGGCGATGTCGAGGGTCTTGCCGCCGGCGCTGATCTTCTCGTCACCCATTCGCATGGACGCCAGGCGGCGGAGCGCCTTGGCATTCCGCTTATGCGCGTCGGCTTCCCGATTTTCGACCGGCTCGGGAGCCAGCACAAGCTCTCCATACTTTATCAGGGAACGCGCGACCTGATTTTCGATGTTGCCAACATCTTCCAGGCCAACCAGCGCGCGCCGCGGCCTGAATCACTTGATCCGTTTCGTAAACGAGAAATGCCCAGATGACCGCCGCCCGTCGCCTCTCCCTCGTCCCTGACGGGGTTCACTCGCCGGTCCCGAAACGGAAGGCCGGCGCGTTGCGCGTAGCAATCGCCACCCAAGATATGAAAACTCTCGACGCCCATTTCGGGTCGGCCAAGCGTTTCGCCGTCTATGACGTGAGCCGCGACGACTGGAAACTCGTGGAAGTCCTGGACTTCGAAGACGTTTCCGACGAGAGCGGGGAGCATCGGACCGAGGGCGATGACCGCATTACCCCGAAGGTGGAGGCATTGAAGGGCTGTCACCTCTTGTTCTGTCTGGCGATTGGCGGGCCTTCGGCAGCCAAGGTTGTTTCGGCAAAAATCCATCCGATCAAAGTGCCGCAACCTCAGTCCATCGAAGAGGTGCTGTCGCGAACCCGGACGATGCTCCGGACGGCTCCTCCGCCCTGGCTGCGCAAGGTGCTAACGGAAGCAGGCGCCACTGACAAGAAACCCTTCGACGATGAGGACTAAATCATGGGAACATTGACTGGTATTGCGAATGGCCCTGCTGTCAACGAGGAGTGGGATCTTGCCACTCCTTTCCTCAGATGCCTCATACGGCTAATTCGCGCTCAGGATACCCATGGGGCGTGGGAAGACAAATCGGACGCCGACCTGCTGGCCGACTTCATCCTCACCAAGGAGCAGCGCCGTGACATCCCGATCATCGGCGATCCCGATCCGGACGTGCTGTGGAGGCTCCAGGTTTTTTACAGTTGCGTGGGACTGGTGATCGAAGAGCGCTCCGGCCTGGTGGCATCGCCGATCATGACGATGAGCCACGAGGGCTTTGGCCGCGTGGTTCTCACGACCGGGCGGTTGGTCGTTCTGTCGAAGACCCTGCGCGATGTCCACCGGTTCGGCTTTGAGACGTTTCGCAAACTCGCCGACGCCGGCACGAAACTGGTCGACGATGCGGTCGCAGCCATCGAAAACTATCCCAACGTGGCGCTTGCGGATGGGCCTGGTTTTCGAGGAAGAGATCATGTCAAATCTTGAGGAGCAGCTTAAGAAAGTCCGCAAACTGCAGTCACGTGCGGCAACTGCGAAAATGGAGTTGCACGATCTTGCCGAGGATCTTCCGATCAACTGGACTAGGATCAAGACTGTCGCACGGAAAACGTTCGACGCCTTTGCCGAGTTGGAAAGCGCGAAGGAAGAGCTTTCCACGTTGGAGAATTCACGATGACCGGCCGTTTCGTCACGCGCGATGGCTCCAGCTGGGTGCCGGAGTATCTGACCGCTATCGATGGCACGACCTGCATCGGTTGTGGCCGGTGCTTTAAGGTTTGCTCGCGCGAGGTCATGCACCTTTACGGCATCGATGACGCGGGTGAAATCCTCGGCATCTGCGACGACGAGGACGACGACTTCGATGGCGAGCTCAATCGCATGATCATGGTCATCGACCATGCCGGCCGTTGCATTGGCTGCGGAGCCTGTGCCCGCGTCTGCCCGAAGAACTGCCAGACTCATGTTGCCGCAGACAAGGTTGCCGCGTGATCTTGCGAACAAATCAGGAGAACAGTGTTGCCCTTCAGAATCTTTTTCTGCCTCCTGCTGCTCGTCGTCGGCGCCAGCGCCCTAACGAGCTACTTAGTCTCGCATTCCATCCGCAGCGTAATGGTCACAACGATGGGTGCTTGGCTCCTTCTACAAGTGGCTTATTTCGCAAGCGTGCTCTTTCTCATCTGGCGATCTAGCCGCGCTCAGAGCGGTCGCCAAAGGGCTAAGCGTTTCGATCATTGCCAGGAAGGACGCTATCAGTCGCAAGCGTATCATGAGGGCGATAAATGAATGCTCAGACGCGCTCCAACTGGGTCAAACCCTCCGCGTATCGGCGCTCCCTTAGGTGCGCTTTCCCTATTACTTCTCGGCTCAGGATAAGACGGCGTCACTGTCATCGTGTTTGCGATTACCCTAGAGGGACTCCAGGATGAATGAGACTATTCGCGATTTGCTGGCCAAGTGTGGTGCGCTCCCCGTCACGATGGATCAGATTGCCGACGACGCCGATCTCTATGCGGCGGGCTTGTCTTCCTTTGCGTCGGTGCAACTCATGCTCCGCATCGAAGAGGCTTTCGATATCGAGTTTCCCGACAATCTGCTGAACCGCAAATCCTTCGCCAGCATCGTCGCCATCGAAAAGACGGTCGGCATGATCCTGGATAGCCGAAAGGTCATCTGATGAATGTCGCGGGCGCTTCAATTGAAGCCAGGGCCGAAGACGCGGCGGCGGTGCGCGCCGCGCGCGTCGCGGCGATCGCCGGCAAATATGCTGATGAAGTCGATGCCGAAGGCCGCTTCCCGCGCGAGGCTGTGGATGCGATGCGCGCCGAAAGGCTGCTGTCGATCCAGATTCCCGCCGATCTGGGCGGGGAGGGTGCGTCGATCACCGAGATCGCCGACCTTTGCTCGATCCTCGGGCAGACCTGTGCGGCCAGCGCCATGGTTTTCGCCATGCACCAGATCAAGCTGTCGAGCCTGGTCGAACACGGCGCCGGCAGCGACTGGCACCGCGATTACATGCGCCATGTCGCTAAAGAACAGCTTCTGTTGGCCTCGGCGACGACGGAAGGCGGGATCGGCGGCAATCTGCGAAACAGCATCTGCGCCATCAAGGTCGTGGACGGCACCTGCTTTCTGGAGAAGGATGCGACCGTGATATCCTATGGCGCCCATGCCGATGCGGTTCTCATCACCTCGCGCAGCCATACCGAGGCCGCCTCGTCCGACCAGGTGCTGACGGTTTTCCTCAAGGGCCAATACAGGCTTGAGCGCACGGTCGAGTGGAACACGCTCGGCATGCGCGGCACCTGCTCCGACGGTTTCCTCTTCAAGGGCGAGGGGCCGGCCGCACAGATCCTGCCGAAGCCATTTGCCGAGATCGCCGCGGAGTCGATGCTGGCAACCTCTCATCTTCTTTGGAGCGGCGTCTGGTACGGCATAGCCGCCGATGCCGTCGCCCGTGCCCAGGCTTTCGTGCGCGCTGCCGCCCGCAAATCGCCCGGCACGCCGCCGCCCGGCGCGCTGCGTCTGGCGGAGGTTTCCTGCCTGCTGCAGATGGTGAAATCCAATGTCCTCGCCGGGCTGAAAATCTACGAAGAGGCGAAGGCCGATGCCGACCGGCTGTCCTCGATGGCCTTTGCCGTCGCCATGAACAACGTCAAGATCGCGTCGTCGGAGATGATCCTGCCGATCATCAACCACGCCATGTTGATCTGCGGCATCATGGGCTACAAGAACGGCACGCCCTATAGCCTCGGCCGCCATCTGCGCGACGCGCATTCCGCTCAATTGATGATCTCGAACGACCGCATTCTCGGCAATACGTCGCCGATGCTGCTCGTCCATAAGCAAGGTACCAGCCTGTTGGGGTAATTGTCATGGATATACAAACATCGTTTCTCGACCGCCTTTTCGAATCCGGTCTTCTGATCGACACCGGCATTGACGGCCTCTATGGCCGCAGCGGTCAGTTCGAAGATGTGATCTCTGCCTTTGAGCGCCTGATCTACGGATTCGGCGGTGCGGATGGCGCCGAAGCAATCCGCTTCCCGCCGGGCATGAATCGCGCCCTCTTTGAGGCGAGCGGCTACATGAAGAGCTTTCCGCAGCTCGCCGGCACCGTGCACAGCTTCTGCGGCAGCGAGTTCGACCACACGAGCCTGCTGAAATGCATGGAAGTCGGCGAAGACTGGACGAAAGACCAGGAGGCGACCGATATCGTGCTGACGCCGGCGGCCTGCTATCCGCTCTACCCGACCGTCGCGAAGCGCGGTCCCTTGCCGGAGAGCGGCGCGCTGTTCGACCTGCAATCCTATTGCTTCCGCCATGAGCCTTCGAAGGACCCGGCCCGCCAGCAGCTGTTCCGCATGCGCGAATATGTCTGCATGGGCACCAAAGGCCACGTCACGGATTTCCGCCAGAGCTGGATGGACCGCGGCCTCGAGATGATGAAGGCCGTCGGCCTCGACGTCGTCATCGATGTCGCCAACGATCCGTTCTTCGGCCGCGCCGGCAAGATGCTCGCCAATAACCAGCGCGACCAGAACCTGAAATTCGAGCTGCTGATCCCGATCACCTCATCCGCCAATCCGACCGCCTGCATGAGCTTCAACTATCATCAGGATGCGTTCGGCGCGAAATGGGGCCTGAATTTCGCTGATGGCAGCGTCGCGCATACGGCCTGCGTCGCCTTCGGTCTCGAGCGCATCGCGCTGGCGCTGTTCCATCATCATGGGCTCAATACCGCGGAATGGCCCCAGAGCGTGCGCAAGGCGCTGTGGGGCTGATCGTGGCTTCCGTCTTCAGGGACCTCGATCCCGCCACCCATATGCCACACGCGCTGCACGCCAGCGAGCGCATGTGGCCGGAAACCAACTGCTATCTCGACCTCTGGATCGAAGTGCTGAACACGCTCAGGCTGCCGGCTGAAGCGATGCTCGCCTTTACGCTGACGCAGGATTTCGAAGGCGATCAGTTTACCTTCTTCAAGGTGCCGCTCGATGATCTCGAAGCGCTCTATGGCATTCGGTGCACGGAACTGGCGATCTACGACAAGGTCGAGCGCCATGTCCTTGAGCAGATTGGCCGCGGCCGGCTCTGCCTGGTCGAAATGGATTCCTTCTACATGCCGGACACGCAGGGCGTCGGCTATCGCCGGGAGCACGGCAAGACGACCGTTGCCATCAACCGGCTCGATATGGCGGGCCGCGAACTCGACTACTTCCACAATGGTGGCTTTTTCCGGCTCTCAGGCGATGACTTCAACGGGCTGTTCGAGCTGCACCTTACGGACGAGGATCTGCCCTTCCTGCCTTATACCGAGTTCGCGAAGTTTCCGGACAGCGCACCAGGTGAGGCTGCCATCCGGCAGACATCCCGCCAGCTTCTGGCCTTCCATTTTCGCCGCCGTCCGGTCGCCAATCCCATCCGCGCCTTCGCGGCGGTTTTTCCGGCGCAGGTTGAAGTCATGGCCGAGCGGCCGTTCGGCTTCTTCCATAAATATGCCTTCAACACGCTGCGCCAGCTCGGGGCCAATTTCGAGCTGGCGGGCAGTCATCTCGATTGGCTGTCGGCGGATTTCGCCGAGGCGGCTTTTGAGGCGCGCCGGATTTCGGAAGTGGCGAAATCGGTGCAGTTTCAGCTTGCCCGAGCCGTGACGCGCAAGAAATTCGAGCCGTTGCAGACGGCGCTTGAGCCGGCCGCGGATGCATGGGATGCCATGATGGCGCTGCTTGAATAATCGCTTTAGTGAAAATGATCTCGTTCAAAAAGTCGCTTGCACTTTTGGGATCATGTTTTGAACCGGAGATCCAATGCAAAAGCGTTTGGCTGATATCAGCGGCAACACGCTGCAGGTCGAAGGGTGGAATCTGGTTCTGACGGATGCAGGCGCCTGCGCCTCGCCTTCGGACCTGTCGCTTTCGGCCGTCATCCCGGCGCCGGTGCCGGGCACTGTGGCGGAAGCGCTGGAAAAGGCCGGGCTCTTCGACCGGGAACATCCGCATCCGTTGAACGACCGCGATGCCTGGTATCTCTGCCGGTTGGTCGATGCCAATGCCGGCAATGCCGTCTTGCGGCTGGAAGGTCTGGCAACGCTCTGCGAAGTCTTCCTGAACGGCCGGAAAATTCTCAAATCCGAGAGCATGTTCGAAACGCATGATCTTGCCGTTCACCTGCATGGCGGCGACGAACTGGCATTGTGCTTCCGGGCGCTGGAGCCGCGCCTTGGAAAACCCGGCCCGCGCGCCCGCTGGCGGCCACAGATGATCACGCCGCAGGGATTGCGGCTGGCGCGCACAACGCTGCTTGGCCATATGCCTGGCTGGTGCCCGGAAATACAGGCGGTCGGACCCTGGCGGCCGGTGTCGCTGCTGCATCCGCATGAGCCCATCGTTCGCGACCTTTCGTTGCGGCCTGATCTGCTGGAGGATGGAGAGGGACGGCTTTATGCCTCGCTTTCGATCGAAGGGTATGTCAGCGAGGTTACCCTTCGCTGCGGCGATATCGAGCAGGCCTTCGAGCGGGACAGCCACGGCCGCTGCACGGCGATTCTTAAGATCCCTGGCGTGACGCCATGGTGGCCGCACACGCATGGAATACCGCATCTCCATGAGGTCACGCTGATCATCGATGACGTCGAGCATCCGCTCGGACGCACCGGCTTTCGCCGGCTGGCAATCGATCGCGGCGCCGATGGCCGGGATTTCGGCCTCCTGGTCAACGGCGAACGCATCTTCTGCCGTGGCGCGGTCTGGACCACGGCCGATATCGTGCGGCTGCCCGGCGGCCGCGACGATTATGAGCCGTGGCTGCGACTGGCGGCGGAGGCCGACATGAACATGGTTCGCATCGGCGGCACCATGGCCTATGAGACGCCGGATTTCTTTCGCCTCTGCGACGAGTTCGGCCTGCTGGTCTGGCAGGATTTCATGTTCGCCAATTTCGACTATCCGAAAGGCGATAAGGCTTGGAACGCCCATGTCGAGGCGGAAGTGGCGCAGTTTCTTTCCACCACGCGGCTGTCGCCATCACTCGCCGTCGCTTGCGGCGGCAGCGAAATCCATCAGCAGGCTGCGATGCTCGGCCTGCCGGAGCGATTGTGGGCGAGCCCGATCGTGGAGGAGATCATACCGGCGGTTGCCCGATCGGTTCGGCCGGATGTCCCCTATGTCGTCAATTCGCCCTTCGGCGGCGCCATGCCGTTTTCTCCGAATCAAGGGGTGACGCATTATTACGGCGTCGGAGCCTATATGCGTCCTCTCGATGACTCACGCCGCGCTGATGTCCGCTTTGCTGCGGAAAGCTTGGGTTTCGCGCATGTACCACAGGCCCGGACGCTGTCGCGGCATCTGTCGGTTCCTCCAGTCCAAAGCCCGCTATGGAAGGAGCGTGTGCCGCGCGATCGTGGCGCCTCCTGGGATTTCGAGGATGTGCGCGATCATTATCTCCGCGAGCTCTATGGTTTCGAGTCGGACCGGCTGCGGCGGGAGGATCCCGATCTCTATCTTGCTCTGTCGCAGGCGGTCACCGGCGAAGTCGCGGAAGAGTGTTATGCCGAGTGGCGGCGGCAGGGTTCGGGCTGCAACGGCGCGCTGGTCTGGACGCTGCAGGATTTATTGCCTGGCCCCGGCTGGGGCGTGATCGATTCGACCGGGGAACCGAAGCCAACATGGTATGCGCTGCGCCGCGCCTTTCGGCCCGTGCAGGTGCTTTTCACCGACGAAGGCACCAACGGCCTCGATGTCCATGTGATCAACGAGAGCAATGTGACGCTCGACCTCGATCTCGAGGTCCACTGCCTGCGCGATGGCTGGCAAAAAGTGGTGAGCGGCAAGCTTGGCCTCCCGATCGAAGCCCGCGCCAAGCGCAAGATCGCCTGCACCGATCTCTTCGGCGCCTTCTTCGACACCACCTATGCCTTCCGCTTCGGCCCGCCGTCGCATGACGTCACGGTGGCGCGTCTCACAGCGCCCGAGACCGAGGCGCTGATCGCCGAAGCTTTCTATTTCCCCTTGGGCAGGACGAAAGCCTTTCATGAGGCCGAAATCACGGCTTCCGTCGCGCAGCAGGACGATCACTGGTTCCTTGAACTACACAGCGACCGGCTGGCACAATCGGTACAGGTCGATCTTGAAGCCTATCGGGCGGAGGACGATTGGTTCCACTTGCCGTCGGGTGCGATGCGGCGGCTGAGGCTTCATCCGAGAGCTGGAACGTCGGCGGAAACTGTTCCCACCGGTCAGATCAGAGCCCTGGGTAGCCGGCGAGTAGTCGAAGTCTGATCAAGGTACGTCACTGGAGAGAACATTGCTGAAAAAGTTCGAACGATACCCGCTCACCTTTGGACCTACGCCCATTGAGAAGCTCGACCGCCTCGGCAAGCATCTAGGGGGAAAGATGGAAATTTACGCCAAACGCGAGGACTGCAACTCCGGTCTCGCGTTCGGCGGAAATAAGCTTCGCAAGCTCGAATACATCATCCCTGCTGCGATCGCGTCGAAAGCCGATACGCTTGTCTCCATCGGCGGCGTGCAGTCCAACCACACGCGAATGGTCGCGGCGGTCGCCGCCAAGATCGGCATGAAATGCGTGCTTGTCCAAGAGAGCTGGGTACCACATGAAGATGCCGTTTACGACCGAGTCGGTAACATTCTCTTGAGCCGTATCATGGGAGCAGAGGTGTGGCTGGTCGATGAGGGCTTTGACATCGGCATCCGCGGCAGTTGGGAAGCGGCACTCGACGAGGTCAAGTCAAGAGGAGGTAGACCCTATGCAATACCAGCCGGGGCATCCGTTCACACATTGGGTGGTCTCGGCTACGTCGGCTTCGCGGAGGAAGTCCGTGCACAGGAGAAGCAGCTTGGATTTGCCTTCGACTATATCGTGGTTTGCACGGTGACGGGTTCGACGCAAGCCGGCATGGTGGTCGGGTTCGCCAGAGACGGGCGACAGCGCAACGTGATCGGGATCGATGCCTCCGCAACCCCCACCAAAGCCAAGGCGCAAGTGCTAAAAATTGCCCGGCATACTGCAACGCTCGTTGAGCTCGGCGAGGAAATCGACGACGACGACGTGCTTTTGCTCGAGGGATATGCGTATCCTAGTTACGGCATTCCGTCCGAGGAAACGAAGGAGGCCATCCGCTTGTGCGCGCGGCTGGAGGGCATGATCATCGATCCCGTCTACGAGGGCAAATCAATGCAAGGGATGATCGACCTCGTGCAGAAGGGCTTTTTTCCAGAGGGATCGAAGGTCCTCTATGCGCATCTGGGTGGCGCGCCGGCGATCAACGGTTACAGCTATACCTTTCGCAACGGCTGAAGCCAGGCGATGTTGCGGCGAACGCACGCGCTATGCGGTCGTGCTGCTCCACGAAGGTGCCCTTGCGAGTCTCGGAAATCTCCAGTTTGAGCCAACGTCGGGCCTGAGCGACAGGGCACCTCCAACAAAAAATACGGTATGCTGAATGTTTTTTCATGTGATGCATAGCAGGTGCATTCAATACTGCCCCTACCGAACCTAGTAGTTTTTGATGATTCCATCATCACATAGAGTGTGGGCGGTGATCGTCCACCATACCCCAGTCAGGAGCCCGACACAGCCTCTATAGGAGCAGTGAACATAGCCACGCGGGTAGCGAGCTGCCCGGAACTGCCCTCTGGAGGTCGAGTATCATGAGAACCTTAGATATTTCTATCATCGGAGCCACGGGGGCTGTCGCAGCTGAACTGATCAAGTTGCTGGAGTCGAGCCAGCTTCCGGTCTCTCGTTTGCGGTTGCTAGCGTCCCGCACCTCGGCCCGGTCGCCAATCAAGGTTTCGAGATGAAATCTGCATCGTGGAGCCACTCGACGAGATCGACGATACCCAAGCCGATATTGCATTCTTTTCCGCAGGGGGCGCCGTAAGCGCCAAATATGGACCTCTGTTCGCAGCCCAGGGCGCCCTCGTGATCGACAACTCGAACGCCTTTCGAATGAACCCGGACGTACCACTCCTCGTACCACAAGTTAATCCTGATGCGCTCGCGGTTCGCCCGCGTTCGGGGATAGTGGCAAATCCAAACTGTTCAACGATTCAGCTGGTCCGCGCTCTCAGACCATTGGTAACTGGATTTGATGTCCATCAGATCATTTTGACCACCTTTCAGGCCGCCTCGGGGGGCGGCCTGAAAGGGATCGACGAGCTATTGGAAGGGGCCAGAGCCGCACTGGTTGGACAAGCGCCGCCAACCGCGGAGCATTTCCCTTTTCCCCTTGCGTTCAATGTAATACCGCAAGTTGGTGAGATCGCCTCGGAGGGGGTGACTTTAGAAGAGCGCAAGCTCGTTCAAGAGTCTCGAAAAATCTTTGGTCTGCCTCATCTGCGATTAACCTCCACCTGTGTTCGGGTTCCCGTAGTAAATGGCCATTCGGAGGCGGTTTATCTCGAGCTACAAGAGCCCGTTCCCCTGGAGCGGGTTCATGAGTTGCTGACGATAGAGCCTGATGTTCGGCTCTATGCAGACGGAACCCACGAAGGATATCCGACGCCGCGCCTTCTCAAAGACCCTACGGTTGTTCACGTCGGGCGCGTGAGGGTAAACCCCGAGAATCCGTGCGGGCTCTGGCTCTGGATCGTCGCAGATAATCTTCAGGTTGGCGCGGCGCTTAACGCACTTCTCATCGCAAAGCCTGCAATTTCCAACAACGTGATTGGTGGACAATGAACGCAACGGTTCTGAAATTCGGAGGCTCTAGTTTTCGGCATCCTGAAGACTTCGGTCGAGTCGCTCGATTTAGCGGAGCGACTCACGGCCGGTGAACATAAGCTGGCGATTTCCCTGGGCGCGTGAGATCCATGAACGGATGTACCCGGAACGGACGGCGAACCAGTTGCGCCGAGAGCGGCTAAGCAGTGTTCCGCTCATAGTTCGTTGCTCATCGGTACAAATGATGCGTCGGAAAATACGCAATGAGTCCAACGGCTCGCGCAGAATCTGATGAGACTGCCACTTCGTTCTGAAACATTTGCGCCCTAAGGTGAAAAGAGGTGGGTCGGTTTGTCTGAACAGTTCCGGGCGTTTTGCTAAGTGGATTTTGGCCTCGATTATGCTGCGACCTGCATTGGCGGCAGCGCGTTGGCGTCTGCCGGTCAAGGGATCTGATCGGCGGTTTTCACTGGCACAAAGCGCATGGTCGGGCGGCTCATCGCCTCACACCGCAGCATCGTTCTCACCGCGGTTGACATACGGCTTTGCCAGTTGCGGCGCGATCAATTTCACTTCATGCCCGAAGACGCTCAACAACCTCGCCCAATGATGAGGGGCACCGCAGGCTTCGAGTGCAATGGTAGTAGGCGGCGCGTTCTCGAAAAATTTCACCATCTTCCTACGCGAAAGCTTCTTGCGAAGGACTGGTTGCTCGGCTGCGTTCACCCCATGCAATTGGAAAGCGTTCTTTGACGTGTCTATACCAATTCGGATAATCTGTTCCACGGATGGTCTCCCTCGATTGAGCTTTCAACGAACTCATTCTGGCACATTGCGATTCCGTTGGGAGCCGTCCACATGGGGTAATCGCGGGAGCGAGCCGCCCTGATGCAGTCCCGACAGTGGAAGCTGGGGGCTGTTCCCCGATCAGATGAAAGTGCGGGCTCAAGACTCGCAGTCAGGCCCAGGCATCTAACGGAGAACAACCATGGAAGAGTATATCGGGCTTGATGTGTCGTTGAAAGAGACAACCATTTCCATTCGTCGCGGTGGCAAAAGGATCTGGCGAGGTAAATGCAAATCCGACCCGGATGGCATCATAACCTGCTCCTTAAGCATGCGCCCGACGCCAGACGGGTCGTCTTTGAGACCGGTCCCCTTTCGATATGGTTTTATCATGCGCAGACCGATGCAGGGGGTCCGGTGATTTGCATCGACGCGCGGCATGCCAAGGCGGCGCTCGACAGGGCTGCGAACAAAACAGATGCGAACGACGCCGATGGCCTTGCGCATCTTGCTGAGGTCGGCTTCTACCGCGAAGTCGGGGTCAAAGGGTACGATAGCATGTTGACCCGGACGCTTGTGGCGGCACGAACGCGGTTGGTGACGATCTGCACCGAGCTGTCAAATCAGATCCGAGGCTTGATGAAGACGGTTGGCTTGTCATTCCGAGTGGCAATGGTATCACCTTCGGAAACAACGTCCGTATGCTCCTAGACGGCCACCAGTCTCTTTCGCAGATCATTCTCCCGCTCTTGAAGGCCTGGTATAGTATGCGCGAGCCGCCGGCCGAACTCGGTAGGCAGTTGATAGGGATCGCCCGGACGAGCCAGGGCTACTCATGTCGGTTCCCGGTGTTGGTGTTGTCACTGCAACTTCGTTCGTGACCGCCATTGAAGATCCTGAGAACTTCAAGAAATCACGGTCCGTGGGAGCCTGGCTGGAACTAACGCCACGCCGCTATCAATCAGGCGAGGTCGACTATGACGGTCATATCTCGCGCCGTGGCGACGCCCATTTTCGCGGTCTCCTGTTCGACGCCGCAACTGTTATCCTCACGCGAAGCAGTGCTGATAGCGGCCTGCGCTCTTGGGGGGTGAAGCTGAGGGAAAGACGGCCGCAGTCGCCGTTGCGCGCAGACTGTCTGTAATTATGCACGCGATGCTCAAGACTGGTCAGCTCAACGGCTAGCTGTTCTGAACGCTTCCTAGTTTGATCCGAATACCTTCCGCCAGTGTCCTGATGGACCGGTGTCAGAACGTCCCTGCCGGGACATAGGCACGGTGATTCCGCCTGTTGGGGTGCAAGCGCATAAATGGCGAATTGCGTCGTCCACATTGGAGCACTCGACCTGCGAAGCCCCATCATGCGGCGACCGTGTGTCGACCACGAAGACGACTGCAGCGCGGCAATCACGGTGAGACGCGTATTGCCTCATTGGGGAATGCTCCCGACCGATCCGATTATTGCCTCACGAGACTGCTCCTTTCGCCACCGGCGTAGTCAGCGGAATGCTGAGCGATTTCGGAATTCATTCCAAAGATCATTGCATGTGCCTTGTTTCGACGCCACTCCTTGACGAGCCTTTGCACTGTTCGCAGGAGGCCGTCGGGGTATTCGTTGGGATGAAGTGCTTGAAGCCGTTCCAGCAGCTCGCGGCCTGTCCGCCAAGGCTCCTTCTCGAACCAATGTTCACCGAATGAATCAAATCCAAGGGTCCCCGTCCATCCCTTTCGCGCCAAATCGTCGACAGCCTCATAGATCGGGCGCCTGGAACGGCAACCCGCGCTCCAAACCTCCCTGAGATTATCTTCTTTCACACAAGGGTCTCGCCCGGTTCTAGGCCTCTGCGACGGCTAGGGCTTGTCCGCTGTGTAGTGGCATAGCCCAACGAGGTGGGAATCCCCGCAACCGACATTATTGTCGGGTTAGTCGAGCCACGACATAAACGGCACTTTGGCTGATTTGCTGTTGATCCAGATTTTAAGTAACTGACAAACAATAAGAAGATCCCGTTGAGGTTCCTTTTTGCAAAGTTGGCACGCCTTTTGAGTCATTGTTCACGTGGCAGGAGTTGACGGCGACGTGCATCACCGAACGGGACGAAGGAAGGAAATCAAAATGTCTGCTCTGCGTCGAGCCGGATTGAGAGCCCTAGCGATACCGGCGGCCGCAGGTGCGCAGAGCCGCAGAATTTCATGGCCAGCGGCTCGGTGCACCGGTGATAACATGCGGTGCAATTGGTTGTCCAAAAGAGACTATCAAACGCTTGCGGATGACTGCGGCGTCCCTGAAGTGTGCAGACCGGCGATCGGAGTTTCCGATGAGGTTTCTTTGCCACCGTCGACACATTTCCGATGTGCAGACAAAGGACGGGTTGCGGTCGAGTTCGGCCGATTTATCGACGAGACAGACGGTGTCGCTCAAGCCAAGCAGTTGTTCGACCTTTTGTCGGCTTTTGCGCTGAATTTTGGCTGCACACGGATAGCTTATGGTCGTCTTACAACTGACCGCAAGGTTTTGAAGCCGGTCCGGTGCGACTCGGAGGAGATCCTGAATTATCCTGATGAATGGCAGGAGCGATGCCTCGAAATGGGTTATGACAGGATAGCCCCCGTCATCAAGGAGAGTCGAATGAGGGCAGGTCCCATTCGATGGAGCGAGGTGTACAGTGACGCAAGCACGACTGAATACGACCGGCGCATCTTTGACGAGGCCGCAACGTATGGCTTAAGGTCGGGTGTTACTGTTCCATTGCAGGCCCCGGATGGCAGCTTCGCCATCATCAGCTTTGCTCAGCATTGCGGCCGTGAATTTCAAAATAAAACCATCAACTACTTACAACTTGCCGCGATACATTTCCATCTAAGAGTTGTGAAGGTCGCTAATTCGAATGTCATCAAAACAGTTCCTCACCTCTCTAAAAGAGAGAAAGAGTGTATTTTGTGGGTGGCAAGAGGAAAATCGTCGTGGGACATCGGAACTATCATGAGTATTTCTGCAAATACTGTTAATTTTCATATAAAAAACGTGATGCGGAAGTTGGATGCGGCCAGCAGAACCGTCGCTGCTATGAAAGCAATAAGCCTCGGCATTATCGAATTGTAAGACTCAAGGTTCAGATCCGAAAACATCGACGGGGAGCTGCGGCGCATTCTAACGCAGATTGACATGCTTTCATTCGTACGTAGAACAGCCTAGACTCTTGGAGCAGAATGATGAAATGTGCGGTCCAGCGCTCGCGTTATATATTTACCCTTGGACCATCGCCACAATGAGCGATGATCCGCAAATCAGTCTGCGCGGTGTGGCTCGCTGATATTCCCTCCGACCCATGTCAAACCACGGCCATCAGTCGCGAGCTACACCACATAGCGTAATCGCTCAGGGCCTAGCCTTCCGGGCAGCGGCTCTCCACACTGTCCCTTGTTAACCGCGGCCAGTGTGTCGAAGCTATGAGGAGAACCGCCATGAAGTATTATGCCGGGCTGGATGTCAGCCAGCAAACGACCTCGATCTGCATTGTTGATGACGAGGGCAGCATTATTGCCGAACGGAAGGTGGCATCCTGTCCGGACGCGATTGGGGAGGCGCTGAAGCCGTTTGCCGTAACCCGTGCAGGACTTGAGACCGGTCCGTTGTCGGTCTGGCTTTGAAATGGGTTGAGAGAGCGTGGCGTTCCCATCATCTGCATGGGCGCTCGCCACGCTAATGCAGCTTTGAAGATGATGCCTGCCAAGACGGACCGCAACGATGCCATCGGCCTGGCGCAGATCATTCGTACGGCTGGTGCAAGAGCGTTCATGTAAAATCGACAGCGAGCCACGAGGCGCGGGCGCTCCTTGCCACCCGCAGCCAATTCGTACAAATCCGTTGCGACCTTGAGAACCAGACCAGAGGTGTTCTACGCACCTTTGGCATCCTGTTCGGCAAATGCGTCGGCGGGTTTGCCAAGCGTGCCGAGGAGATCGTCGACGGCGATTGCATGCGTCTCCAACAATCCGAGCTGTGGTGGAAAGCGCTGATAGGGCACGCGCCGAGCAGATCCGTCTTCTCGATGGGAAAGTTCGCTCGATAGCGCGGCAAAACACTGTGGTGTGACGCCTGATGTCAGTGCCTGGTGTGGGGGTGATAACCGCACTCGGCTTCGCTGCAACCATTGATGATCCGGCACGATTTAAACGATCGTCCAGTGCCGGAGCATACCTTGGCCTGACATCCCGCATCTATGCCTCCGGCGAGACAATGAAATCCGGCCGCGTCTCGAAGCGGGGTGACGACTTTCTTCGACGCAGCCTATATGAGGCGGCCAACGCGCTACTGACAACGTATTCCGCGGTTCTCTGCCTTGAAGAGTTGGGGGCTGCGCATTGCGCGGCGCGGCGGCTATCGCAAAGCTAAAGTTGCCGTGGCTCGAAAACTCGCCGTGATCCTTCATGCCATGTGGATATCCGGCGAGCCGTTCCGCTGGTCGTCGCAAGATTCAAACGAGCTTGCATGATCGCAACGAAGTCTATGCCTTGCTGAGATCAGCGAAATCGTCCGGTCAGGACGGTGGCGCAGTCAAGACCGATCCCAGGAATGCGAGTGCTGGTTCCGTTCAGATAACCGCGAACACCACATTGGTCGACTGAGCCTATCCAACGCCATGATGAGGCGGTCGAAATACCGACCTCGAAGAGAACCATCAGCCTGACCCGCGATACCAACTGAGCCCAGCTTGACAACCGCGATTAGAGAACCTCCGTGGACACAATCGGCGGACGTTAGCGAGGCGATCGCCGATTACCTTCGGAAGGCACGTCCGCGCAATGCCAGCAGCCCGTGTCTTTCTACGGGACAAGGCTCCGATCCGAGGCTTCGTGGGCCCGAGCGGCCTTGGGTCCATTATCCGACGCTCACTCAAGAGGGCCGGCATCGACTCTCCAACAAAGGGAACCCACCAATTCCGCCATAGGCTTGCCTCAGAGATGCTGCGTGCGTCGCGTCGTTGGGGGAAATCGGCAAAGTTATGGGACATCGTCATGTGCAGACAACGGCGATTTACGCCAAGGTCGATCAGACACGGTTCACGAACAAAAGCCTGCGGACGGTGCAGATGGCGGTGAAAGCCTGGCGTCAGGAGTCGGCCCTTGAGATCGCATTGGTAACTGGATGACGATCACGCCGGCTCTTTCACTCGCCAAATCGTTTGGTAGCATTCTTCCATGAGGCAATAGGGGCAGTTTTTCATTTCGCGCGACAAGCTTCCGGGCCAGTGGGAATTACTCAGCCGCCCTTTCATGCGTGGTCTATCCCGAACGCACTCCCCAAGACATGGGAAATGGTCGCGCTCGTCGCCTCTTCAGTCGTCCGACTTCTCAAGCGAGTAGCCGACCGACCGGATGGTGCGGATTGTGAGAGTGGCCGTTTTTAGCGTCTTTCTAAGTCGGCTAATATGGACGTCGACGGTGCGTTCGCCGACATGGATATTCTGCGGCCAGGCCGCACCGATCAGCTCGTCTCGGCTAAAGACCTTGCCGGGGTTCTTTAGAAGATGCCGCAGAAGGTTGAACTCGATCGGTCCGAGATGGATCTCATGGTCCTTGTGGTGAACCCGGTGGGTATCGAGCCTCATCTCAACGTCTCCACAGCCGAGCGAGCTGCCGCTTTCAACTTCGTTAATTGATGGCTGCCCCGGCGTTAGCTTTACTCGCAGGTAGTCGACCAGCTTCGCTGGCGCGATAGGACGCACAAAGCTCTCGTCGACGCCGGCCCTCCAGAGATCAAGGTGGTCGCTTTCCGCACCGGGCGAGATCGGCGCAACCACAAGCAGAAGGCCGGTCCGGGGCTCCTCTTTAAGTCGGGCGCAAATTGTAGGCCCAGCTGCGCTTGCCGGCTGGCAATCCAGCACCACGGTCTGTAGCTCCCGTTCGCCGGCTAACGCGAGCGCCTCCTCCACGCCGCCGGCCAGCTCAATCGTGAAGCCGTCGACCGCCAGGATGTGACTGAAGACTAGATAGAAGTCAACGTCTTGCGAACAGATCAGAACTCGTGGCTTCATCAGCGCTACCCCTGCTCCATTCCCAGCGGCGCCTCCCCGGCCAGCACCCTGCGGAACCGAGGCGCGGCGCAGTTCTAATCGTCTGCGTACGGGCGCGACGTACTGAAGGGTTTCAAAACTCGTGCCAAATTGGCTGATCGCGTTAACAGAAAATTTTATCGTTGGGCTTCAAACGTTTACCCAGATGCAACATAAGAGATCGGCCCAATTTGCCTTTGTCGCGCATCCGACAAGCTGACAGCGGGTGTTGAAGGGCGTCAATCGGCTGGATATCAGCAAGGAATGTTCTCTGACGCATAGGATTTGAGAGGCCTTGCGATCAGCTCGCTGAGCGGTGCCGATCCCAGAGCCATGTTAAAGCCGACCCGGCTCGCTGTTTAGAATACGTTGCAAGTTGAAAGGTAATTTAAACGTATCGCTCAGAATCGCTGGCACGACAGCTTCGGTTTCGATCGGGTTTCTGCCCCATGCAACCGCACCTCAGTGGCCGCTCCGCCATTTCAATGAACCTTTACGCGCCTCACACACTTGAGCTCGCCGATGCTCGCTCGAGAGAAATGGATCGGCATCGTTGCGATTACCGACAGAGAGCTCCCGATTTGTATCCCGTTACGTCATTCATCCAAATTTACAGAACCTTTACAAATGCAAGTCGCTGACAATGGTATGTTCTCCGCGAAGCCTGTCGCCAGCGACGGCTAAATTGACGCCCACTCACGGTCGGATCGCCGCACAGCATGCAACGGAGGGTCAATCGCAATGCCAAGAAGAGCGCTCGTGTTGGTCGAAGGTCACAAAAGTAATGGTCCGCTTTACGTCCGCGCGGCCCAGCGTCTTGGTCTTCACCCAATTACCCTATCGGCTGATCCAGCTCAGTACGACTACCTTGCGGCGGAGGGGATTGAGGCAATCCAGGTCGATACTAGCAATCTCGATTTGCTGATCCACGAATGCACCCAGCTGGGTGCGACCTATGGCATTGTTGGCATTACGGGTTTTACGGGGATCGAGGAGTCGCCCTATGTGATCGTCGCCAAGCTCTGCCGGTACTTTAACCTACCGGGACCGAACCCCACATCCATTGAACGATGTTGCGACAAATTCGCTCAACGTCAGTTCCTCGCAGAGGCCGGCGTTCCAATACCTGCCTATCGCCTAGCGTCTGATACGACCGAAGTAAAAAACTCTGCTGCGGAGATTGGCCTACCAGTGGTCGTTAAGCCGGCCGAAGGCAGCGGTAGCAGCGGTGTCCGATTGTGCCGCGATGTCGAGGAGTTAGACGAACATACGGCCTATCTGTTGGGCGGGAGGCACATATGGCGGTGTTCGCCCAGGATACTGGTCGAAGAATTCGCACAAGGCCCATACTATAGCACTGACACAATGGGAAATGCAGTCATTGCAATTGGTGCCGCCGAGTTCGACCGCCTACCGCATTTCGTCGTTCGCGAGAGCATCTTTCCGGCCCCGCTAACAGATGACGAGCATAAACGTATCGTCGATGTTTCGCTGAGTTGTTTGCAAGCTCTCGGCCTTGGCTGGGGCCCAGCGAACATTGAGTTCCGATGGACGAAGCGCGGGCCAGTCGTCATCGAAGTTAATCCGCGTCTTCCGGGTTGGACCACGCCTAGACTGATTCAGCTGGCCTACGGTGTGGATCTCATCGCCGAACACATCAAGCTTGTTGTCGGCGAGGAATGGGATTTACGAAGAAGGCATTCGCAAACTGCGGCGGCGCGGTACCTAGTTCCTGATCGCGATGGCATCCTCGATTGGATCGATGGTGAAACTCGGGCGGATGCTATGCCAGGTGTGGACGAGGTCAGAATTTATGTTAAGCCCAAGAAGCCTATCATCAGAAAAGGCGATTACCGAGACATGATCGGACATGTCATCGCCACTTCACCTACCGGTACTCGGACCAAGACGATACTTCAGCATGCCGTCGAGGTAATCCGTTGGTCGATTACACCATTTCCGGCCCTCGGCGAACAGGAACCATCTACAGCCCCTCACGTCCCCACGCTGGCAACGGTGCCAAGTCAAAGGTGACTGTCAAGCGCGGCCCTTACGAACCTCCGCGACATCCATCTTGTGACAGTCGATATCGAGCGCAAAGCCTCACCTGGCCTTCCAGGCAATGTCTCGAACTTGGTAATCCCTCCAGCCGCGCCTGGATCGTCGGCTTACACGCGGGGGAAGCGATGTGTTCTATGAGGACCCAATGCGCCCTTGTGATGCCTGCCTTGGTGATCCCGCCACGCTTGGCTTCAGACAGGGCCTGATGTGCCAGTGTCGAATTCTGCCAGATAGGCCCGCAATGCGTTTGCCACCATGGTCCGTTGGCGAACAAACAACGACCGAGCACGATGGATCATGAGAATACTCTGCTGTTCCACCGTTTTGACAGGCACAAAAACGCATTGTCGGGCGCTGCACCGCTTCGCAGATTGCTTCGGCATCCAACGCGTCGCTTTTGCCGCGCTTAACATATGCCTTCACGTAGGACGGGGGATGAGCCGAACCTCGTGGCCCATGGCGACCAGCGTGCGGGCCCAATAGTGCCCGGTTCCGCAGGCCTCCACTCCGATCAGGCAGGGCGGGAGTTTTGAAAAAAAGGGTATCATCTGCTTTCGGTGAAGCCACTTCCCTAACGTGGTGCCTGGAACACGCTTTTGCCAGGTCTAATCCAATGGTGGCGATCTTCATCGCGAATGCTCCTTCTATCGCTTCGGTGATCCGCTCGCATCCTAGCAGCGATCGGCCGGTGCGGGGGCCACATCATCAAGACTGTCTTTTGGAGGCAGTCATGGGTGCTTTGGATCGTCTGATCCGTCGGGACGAGCAGTGGGAGCGGATATCGCACCACATCATTGGTGATGAGCGCACGCGCGGTTCGTCCGGGCCGCGACAACCGCATGTTCGTAGAAGCGGTGTTTTGGATTGTGCGTACCGGTTCAGTTTTGATTTCAGCCGGCGCAACAATACTTTCATGTAAATTTACAGAATCTTTGCCAACACGAAGCTCTGACAATGATACCTTCACCGCACTGGTCTAAGGTCAGGCTCGGCTGAAAAAAGTTGAGGCCAATTGATACCCGGACCGAGGCATAGCATAAAACCGAGGGTCAATGGGAATGAAAAGAAGAGCACTCATCTTGCTTGAAGGGCACAGGAGTATTGGCCTGCTATACATGAAAGCGGCCCAGCGTCTTGGGCTTCATCCAATTACACTGTCAGCTGATCCAGCTCAGTACGACTATCTTGCGACGGAAAGACTTGAGGCATTCCTGGTCGATACAGGCAACATCGATGCCCTGCTACAGGAATGTTGCCGGCTGCGTGCGACCTATGACATTGCCGGCATTACTGGCTTTGCGGATGAGTCGCTCTATGCGACAGTTGGTAGGCTCTGCCGCCATTTCGATCTCCCTGGGCCGAACCCTGCATCGATTGAACGTTGCCTCGACAAGTTCGTTCAACGTCAGTTCCTCGCGAAGGCTGGCGTTCCTATGCCTGCTTACCGCTTGGCAGCGGATGCAACGGAGGTTGAAAGCTCTGCGGCCGAAATCGGCTTGCCGGTGGTTCTTAAGCCAGCCGTCGGCAACGGTGCCCGCGGTGTCCGATTGTGCCGCACCGTCGATGAGTTGACCGAGCATACGATCTATCTGCTGGGCGGGAAGCACATATGGCGGACTTCGCCAAGAATACTGGTCGAAGAATTCGCACAAGGCCCATACTATGAAGCCGAGATAATGGGAAATGCAGTCATTGGGATTACTTCCGCTGACTTCGACCGTCCACCACATTTCGTCTTTCGGGACAGCGTCTTTCCGGCCCCGCTGAGTGAGGACGAGCACAAACGCATCGCCGATGTTTCGCTGATCTGTCTGCGAGCTCTCGGCCTTGGCTGGGGACCAACGAACATTGAGTTCCGGTGGACGAGACATGGCCCAGTCGTCATTGAAGTCAATCCGCGTCTTGCGACTGGTATTACTCCGCGAGTGGTCTGGCTGGCTTGCGGTCTCGATCTCGTGACCGAGCACATCAAGCTTGTCATCGGCGACGAATGGGATTTGCGCAGAAGACATTCGCACACTGCGGCGGCGCGGATTCTCGTTCCTGATCGCGACGGTACACTCGATTGGATCGATGGCGACAGTCTGGCGGCTGCCATTCCAGGTGTCGCCGAGGTTAAACTGTATATTGCCCCCAAGACGCCGATCGTCAGAAAAGGTGATGTCCGAGACCGCATCGGGCACGTAATCGCCGTTTCACCCAGCCCAGCTCAGAGCAAGGAGATCCTTCAGCGCGCGGTCGGCTTAATCGATTGGTCGATCACACCAGTTCCGACCCCTGGTCAATAGAGCAATCTATGGCCCGCTTCCCGCACCAGTACCGGTGGCGCCCAATAAGAGGTGATCGCCGAACGTTGGTACAAGGAGAGCACGAAGAGAGCAGATTGATCAGGATAAATTTGGCCACCCCTAGGGAGCCGTACTCGGCTGATTTTTGGCTGAGGCTTGATGCTATCGCGGCGAGTTGCGCGGTCAATGCAACCGTGACAGGCGCGACGCTCTTCAAGTCCGACGGCAACGTGGTTCCACGGCAGAACTCTCATCAGGCGGCGAAAGCCGCCTCGGCCGGATCAGTAAGCAGTTGCTGTTTTGGCCTTTGCCGATGGCGCGGGGTGGACGCCACTCCCTTCTATGCATCCGGCCCGCCGCGCCTTTCGCTCTCGCTGAGAGTTGCGCCCCGGCCTCCTCGGCTGTGCGCGGTTTAGAAGGCGCAGAATATAGTGAAGTTCAAGGCCGGGTAACAGGCAGACAGAATTCCCGCGCGCGACGAGATTCACGTGTGCCATTGAATCACCTTCGGCGTTGTCCGATCTCCGACGATGTGCGACCGCGACATGGCAGATTCAGAACTATGTTTTTTAAATGCTTTTCTCGTCTGGCACGATAGATGCAAGGTCATCTGTATATACGTCACGGAATCAGGAGAAGCTGTCCCCATGATGACGCTCACCAAAGAGCCGCGCCGATGCCCTCTGCTAGTCTGCTCCTCGACCTGTAGCGGCACGTCGATCAATTCCTGTCCTTGCGAATAGCATCACTGCCGTCGTTCGTAGAACTGGCGATCCATGGAAGAAGAGGAAATTTACAGATGAAAAAGGTCGTTGCAGCCAAGCTTCATGGCATCACCGTAACAGGTTCGGAATTGAACTACCACGGATCAATAACTCTGGACCCAGATCACTGCGATGAGGCAGGGATTCTTCCGCTGGAATTCGTTGAGATCTGGAATAGGGCTTCAGGCGTGCGAATCAGCACGTACGTCATTTACGGTGAGAGGGGTTCACGTTGCTGCGTGCTGAACGGAGCTGCTGCTCGTACATGTCAGGTCGGAGACGAGATGATCATATGCTCTTCCACATATATTGAGGAAAATCAGATCACAGAGATCAAGCCGCGGGTGCTGACGTTCGATCGGGACAATTCTGTCCGCGACCGCTTGTTCTACGATGCTCGGGTAAGGGATGATGGAACGGTGACGTTCGATGTTCGCGAGGGTTCCCCTTCGCGGTAACGCCCTAACCGCTTAGTCGGGATCGTCGGCACAGAAAGGCTCGAGCACAGAAATGAGGCGATGCCGACTGTCCGTCAAACGGGGCAATTCACACCCGAGCACCCTCGGTTGCTTTAACCTGCAAAGCCTAAGGCGGGCCGCCGCCCACACCACGGTCACAACTGAGGGCAGCCGTTGCCCTCTTGACCACCGTTGCGACTGTGAACGTTCACCCTCGTTGCGTTATGGCGTCAAAGCAAGCCGGCGCTGATCCGATTGTGCTTCACGCGGCGCGGCCTCATTGACGATCGAGAGATCCGCGACGATACCAGTCGCAAACATATAGACTTCGCCGTCGAAGATCTTGAGTCTTTTTCCATTTGCGACCACGGTGCCCGACGCCGGTCTTGGCATAGAAGCCGGCAATGCCGGCGCCGCCCACCCGCATGCGCTCTGCCAGCATCCCCTGCGGATTGAATTCGAGCTGCAGCTCGCGTAGGAATACCACAAAGGCCGAACCCACCCGCGGCAATGAACGTCCCGTCGCCGACTCAGCGTCATGATACACTTTGCTACCCATTTTGCTCATATTACTTCGACAGTCAGTTTGCGGACCGAAGCTGAACTCTTCACGTTCGCATACGTATTCCAGATGCTTGGGCAACGACGTTCCGAGCCGCTGGCGTGACTTCTTGCTAACTCGGTCAGCCAACGCTAAGCGGCGATCGCGGCGTCTAAGGCGTCGCCTAGGCGTTCGACGATCGTGTCCAGTTGGCCGGCATCTATAATGAATGGGGGCGCCAGCAAAACGTGATCACCTCGTACACCATCAATTGTGCCGCCCATCGGGTAAACCATCAACCCTCGCGCCATGGCTTCTCGCTTCACGGCCACATTCAACTTCGACGCAGGGGCGAATGGCGATTTACTTGAGCGCTCTTCTACGATTTCGATCGCACGAAAAAGGCCGCGGCCGCGAATGTCGCCCACATGATTGTGACTGCCGAAACGCTCACGAAGTCGCTGATCGAGCAATTCCCCCATCCGCACAACGTTATCAAGGAGGCAATGCCGGCGAATAATGTCCTGTACGGCAAGGCCAGCCGCCGCTGCCATAGGGTGCCCCATATAGGTGTGACCGTGCTGGAAGAATCCTGTTCCAGAAGCGAACGCGTCGTAGATGTGACGTCCAAGCAGGACCGCGCCTATAGGCTGGTAGCCTCCGCCCAGCCCCTTTGCGATCGCCATTATGTCCGGCACGATGCCTTCCTGCTCGAAAGCGTGTAGAGTTCCGGTGCGCCCCATGCCGCACATGACCTCATCGAGTATTAGGAGAATACCGTAGCGGTCACAGATTTCGCGAATCTTTTTGAAGTATCCATCTACCGGCGGCACCGCACCGGCCGTCGCTCCAACAACAGTTTCCGCAACGAATCCGATCACGTCGTCTGGTCCGAGTTCAAGTATCTTGGTCTCAAGTTGGTTGGCAACGCGCTCTCCATACTGATGCTGGCTTTCGGCAGGCAAGCGGTCACGATATGCGTAGCACGGGGCGATGTGATGGGTTTCGATCAGCAGCGGTCTGAACTGGGCGCGCCGCCATTCATTGCCACCTGCGGCGAGCGCTCCCAATGTATTGCCATGGTAACTTTGACGCCGCGCGATAATATGTTTGCGGCGATTTTCGCCCTTCTCGACAAAGTACTGGCGGGCCATTTTCAGCGCCGCCTCCATAGCTTCCGAACCTCCGCTGACGAGATAGACGTAGTCGATACCGCGAGGCGAGTCGGCAACTAGGCGGTCTGCCAGACGCTCGGCTACTTCCGTAGTGAAGAAGCCCGTGTGAGCATACGCGAGCTTGTCAAGTTGAGCATGCAATGCCGCAAGCATTTCCGGGTGCCCATGGCCGATGCATGACACTGCGGCGCCTCCCGAGGCGTCGATATATGCTTTACCGTCAGCATCGAATAACTCGATCCCGCAGCCGCCTGCCGCCGTAGGCAGATCTGCACGAGTCGAGCGGTGTAAGATCTTGCTCATAATGGCCTCGCAAAATAAGCGCCGTATGGATCAAGGGCCTTAACCTCTCCCGACGGCATCAGTGTGTTTTTGAGAAGCGGCGCATCTCTCAATTCTCCAGTCGAATGACCTAGGCTAATGCCTAGTGAGGGCTAGTTTGCGCCAAATTGCGTCGGATACTGAACTACAGACTGCAGAACCGGGCGTGGTTTGAAATGTTGCCGCCTCAGCGTTCTATGATTCGCTGTTGGGTATTGGATGACCGGCACTAACAAATCCATGAATCACGACCAAAATCTTCACGCCAGGTCCTTTTTTCAACAGCCTGCTGACCAGCAGGCCATGGCGGTCTTCCATCAGCCCATGCCCCATGAAGCACACCTTGGCCTCCCTGCCTTTGCCCTTCCTATAGAGTCTTGCATCTGGGTCGGTCGTTGAAGCATGCGTCTCGTTGGAACGCCTTTCGCCCCGTCGCCTTCCGATGGGGGTTCGCCCGAGCCGTCCTTCAGCTCTTCATCGACGCCCAGGCTTCAATCAGCGTGCCATCGACAGAGAAGTGGTCCGTTGACAGCAGCCGCTTTACCTTGGTCTGCGAAAGGATTGCACCCAAGAACTTCGCGGCGATGTCGCCTTCCAGCAACCGGTCGCGGTTCTTAAAACACCGAATGATCCCAAGTTGGATTATCAATGCCAATGTTAGTCTCTGGTTTGGCCTTCAGGACGGTCTCGTCGCCATTGTGGTACGCGAAAGTGATCTCCATCGGGTCATCGTAGAGCAATTCGGCATGACCGTCGCCAATGACTTCGTCCATTTCGTCGCATCCGGCCCATCTGAAGAAGATCATGGACGGGCTGTATCCGAAATCGAGCGTCGCTTGCATCACGCCTAAGGCGATTTCGCCATGCCGTCGAGCCCGATGGTGATTGCGGCATGCTCAACCAGGTTCGAGATAATCCCGATCCCATAGATTGGCCTCGACGATCCGCCAGCGGCCAATCAGGCGCAGTTTGAAGCCGCGCTCACGACGACGAAACGCATCGCTGCACATGGTCGAACCTTACTGCGGCTGGCCACAGGCAATCATGCTTGGTGCCGACAAGGCCTATGACACAAGGGGCTTCGTCAAAGACTTGCGGTCGATGAAAGGTAACGCCCCATGTGGCAGAACGTCAATGGTCGCCGCTCGGCCATTGACGGGCGCACGACGCGCCATTCTGGCTATAGGGTCAGTTTGTGCATCCGCAAGCGCATCGAGGAGGCATTCGGCTGGATCAAGACAGTCGCGGGCAGGACAAGACGAAGCTCCGCGGCCGCGACCGCGTCGGATGGGCCTTCACCTTCGCGGCCGCCGCTTATGATCTGGTGCGGTTGCAGAAACTGATGGCGGTGTTCGGCTTACCCGCTGGCCTCCGTCAGGCAGGCATCGGATTGGCCTGTGAAGCCCACCTTTGAACAGAAGAACGACGATGACAGAGATCAGCCCTCTGCGCCAGCGTATGATCGAGGACATGATGATCCGGAATCTATCGCCGGCGACGCAACGGTCCTATCTTCATGCGGTTGCGAAATTCTCTCCACTGGCGGCTGGCGCGGCCACCGGTGTGGCTGTTTCCGCGACGCGACGGAAACGGACCGATCCATGTTCAGGTTCTGCATACGGCTTGCCGTTGGGGCACGGTTTGCCGCCGGAATCCACAAGCGCGTGAGCTGCCGGTCGGCTATTTCCACATTGTCTTCACCCTGCCACAGACAGTTGCCGGAATTGCCTTCGAGAACAAGGCGGCGTCTATGCGATTTTCTTCATGGCAGTGGCCGAGACGCTCCGCCGGATCGCCGCCGATCCCAAACATCTGGGGGCCGAGATTGGATTCATCGCACAGTTGGGGCCAGAACCTGCAATACCATCCGCACATCCACTGCATCGTTCCCAGGCGGAGGGCCTTTATTCGATGGCTCCCGTTGGGTGTCCTGCCGGACCAACTTCTTTCTGCCGGTACGGGGTTCTGTCCCGTCTTTTTCGACGTTTGTTGCTCGAGGAGTTGAAGATCGCATCCGAGGTCGGTGCGCTTTTTCGGCGATTCGCGCAGCTTTCAAAGCCCGCAAACTTCAAACGCATGCTTGCCGAAAGCCGGGGCGTCGAGTGGGTCGTCTATTCCAAGCCGCCTTTTGCGGGCTCGCAGCAGCTGGGGGCAAAGGCCGAACGACCCGTCGATGCGTTGTGGAACCCGGTCGGCGAAATCGTCAAACTCTTCGAGCCGCAGGAATGTGCAAACTACTTCGCCGCAGCAGGATATGACCCCGATTCAAACGGACGGGCTCTAGCTGCTTTCCCTTTTCGTGGTGGCTGCCGTCGCAGAATTGGCCAACGTCTCCTTTGGAAAGAAGATGTCGATCTCGGTAAGAAGCTGCAGCTCGTGACTCGTCTCACTCTGAGTAGGAATCGTGAAGAGAAGGGTAGGTCGCCCGTCTGGAAAGACGAGTTGATGAAGCTGCGGTCGAAGGCCGCGGAAGAGCAGCTCTTGATAGAGAAACAGCTCGATGGGCGTCTGAGCTCCCCAGGTCCTATCTGTCACGCGGCATACAGGTTCCGCAGGGAGAGTGCCTGCCACCGCCTCAAGGACGCCGCCACGTTGAGAGGGGCGGCTGTTTGCGACTCAAATCGGAAATTAGCGCTGAGCGCTTTTCCGATCTGATCCTTCGGGCAATTCATCTAGCCAGCATGCGCCCTCGATGTACGGCCGAGAAAAAATATTTCCGATCTTTTCCGGAGCTTTGTTTTGATGATATCGCATATAGACGCGGTCATCAGCTCCAATGTCGAGGATCTCGATTTTTCCTGTGTAATGCGACATGATGTATTTGAATGTCTTTTGGATTCCGCTCAGGCGTTGGTTGATGCCGTGCGTTATCTCTAGTCCGCGGCGCAGTGGAACCTGAAAATGCGATGCCCCTTTCACCGGCCTGCCTTGAAAGAGGTAATAAGGGCGGATGCCCATTTGGTGACATTTGGCGAAGGTCGCAGCCAAGATCTCGGGATCATCGTTGACTTTCGCGAGAAGCACGGATTGATTGAGAAACTGCACACCACGCGCGCGTAACGAGAGAATGTTACGCTCCGCATCGACCGAGATTTCGCCAATATGATCAAAATGTGTGACGATTACTGCCGCCTTACGCGCCTCACTGATCCGTTGGAAGAACGCCACTAGAGTGGGATCCTCGAACCTTTCAGGCGCATAGGCGAGCATTTTTGTGCCAAAACGAATGGAATCCAAATGTGGGAACGGCAACAGATGATCGAGAATCGCATGAAGCCTGCCGGTGCTGAGCACGAACGGGTCGCCTCCCGACACCAGCACGTTCGTCATCTCAGGATGACCTCCAATGTAGCGCGCAATCTGCCCTAAGTCAGCTGCGATTTCATCTGAATCCTTGCCGACAATGCGCTTGCGAAAGCAATAACGGCAGTATGAAGCGCAGCGGTCCGTTGCCAGCAACAATCCGGTCTGGGCGTACTTGTGCTGAAACCCGGGCACGACCGTGTTGTCGTGCTCGCCGCTCGTATCTAGATTGCCGGGACTCTCAAACTCTTCGAATGAGGGCTCGACGATGAATTTCAGCTGCTCGTGGTAACCACTGTTGATGATCTGTTCACGATAGGATCTGGTGACCCGATAGCGCGTGATGCTATGAGCTTCCAACTCACCGGCGGTAAGCACGCGCGCCCCCTCGATGAAATTTATGACCTCGGACGCGGGGCGTCGACCCGAGCTGCCGGACGGAGGCGCACTCATCAGCGAAGCATCTATCACATTGCCTGGGATCGTTCGAGCGGTCTTCATGCAACCTCCCTTTGCTAGAGGTGTGAGGCGTAATGATCGTAACGGCTCCTCCGCCCGTTGCAATCGGCGTGCCACGACGAGGATGGCGGGAAAGACATGGAAAACTATCCGCTTACGACGCGGGCGACGAACACTTTCCGTCTCCCGTGCCTCACGTTCCGAACAGAAACGTCCTCAAGTCTACACGGCTAACGCTGGATGCGGAGGTCAAACAGAGTGGCTGGGTTTGTCTGAACGGTTTGCGGCGTTTTCGTTAAACATTCGCGTCAGCGCGTTGAAGTAAGCCTGATCCGGTGTTTGCCGGTCAAGGGATGGGTGCGGGCCTCGGGCACGGTTTTGTAGGCGTGGAGATAGACCTCCTCATATCTGATCGAGCGCCAGAGCCGCTCGACGAACACGTTGTCGCGCCATGCGCCCTTGCCGTCCATCGAGATTTCAATCTCGGCCTTCTTCAGCACCGCCGTGAAGCCGATGGAGGTGAACTGCGATCCCTGGTCCGTATTGAATATGTCGGGCTCGCCATACCGGGCAAGCGCGTCCTCGACCGTGACGTTTCTATCCGCTTAGTTCAGCAGGAGGAGAGTTATGGGCGATGAAGCTCGAACTTTGAAATCTGCCATCCTCATGTCCAGCACAAATGAGCATTTGGCATTTGCGGCTCTGCCTCGGTCAATCGGAGTTCGTGAATGCTCGGTATCTACACGACATAAGCAACTCTGCAAGATGCCGTTCGTTGGCCTCCAAAAGCTTGAAGCGCGCAATCGCCGCGTCTGACGCCGACTAGTTTCAGGAGACATTCGACCGCGACGAATGCGGGTGTTAACCGGCGCTTGATGAATTTGAATCACGGGATTGGCAATTGGGCCAAATCATGATTCAACGGGCGAAGGGAGATTTCGCCATAGGAACGGCACTGGCAATTCGGGTAGACTACACGGCTGATGACCTGCGTCGGCTGGCGAAGCAAAGCCGAGATGCGGATTGGTCACGTCGGCTGTTGGCTCTGTCGGTCATTATGAGGGTGGTTCGCGCGCAGCCAAGCGGCATCTATTGGCGGGGGTCGGTTGCAGATTGTCCGCGACTGGGTCGAGCGTTTCAATCCGCAAAGTCCCGATGGCCTGAAGACCGGAAAGGCGAAGGGCCGGGAGCACTTGCTGAGCGACAAGCAGCGCAAGGCGCCTGCGAGGCCGTTGAGAAGGGTCCGGTCCCTATCTCGCTGTGTGTCGTGCACTGCGGGCTGGTTGATCCGGTGCAATGGCTTTCGCAGGAGCATCGCATCTGCGTCATCGGCAGGCGCTTGGGCGTGAGTTGAATGCCATGGGCTACCGCAAACTCACGGCTCGACCGAAGCATCATGCGCAGAACCAGGATGCGATTGAGGACTTTAAAAAACTTCCCCGCCGCAGTGGCGGAAATCGCCGCCGGAGCCGCCAAAGACAAGCGATTAGAAATCTGGTTCCAGGACGAGGCTTGGATCGGCCAGAAGAACAAGATTACAAAGCGATGAGCCAAACGAGGAACGCGGCCTTCTGCTCCCCATGATCAGCGGGCGAGGTCCGCCCGTATCTTTGGAGCGATCTGCCCGAAGTTGGGCAAGGCTGCATGCCATGGTGCGATACTCATGCCGTGAACCAGCATCTGATCGAGATAACCGCCAAAGCGGCTGATGATGCCCATGCCGTGCCCGTCTTCAGGCTGGCTGGCACATGTCCAACGTAAGCGTCCGGCGAGGAAGCTTCGCGCTGACGGCTCGCCTTTGGCATGCAGCGGCACCAGTCGCGACTTGCCGAACTTCGTCTCGCGAACTTTGCGGATGCCCTGATCGAGATCGACGTCGTCCCGGAGCAGATCGAGCGCTTCTGAATGGCGCAGTCCGGCGACCGCTATCAGTCCGAACAGACACGCCCGAGCTCATTCATTCTCAGCTACGAATAAACTCGCCACAATGCGCCCGCCAGATGGGGTAGCTTCACCGCTTATTGTTTAGGCGCTTTCTCTGCGCAACAATATCATGCGACACCTGCTGCTGCCGATAGCGAACGGTTTCCAAAGGGGTGCGCCTGTTTAGAGCAATTCGTGTAGTCTATGCCACTACCAATAATGGTAGCTAGTTCGAACGGATCGTGAGGCTTAATTCTAACGAAGTCCAACGGATGGTGCCCTGGCAGAATGTAATGCATAGCGTTTGATCCATGATGCGGAGATCAGCGATGTGGCCAACAACACTCTGGCCGCGATATCCCGCCTGAACCTAGCACGCACGCGCTGAAGTATTCGTTTGAACGCGACCCCCTTATGCTGATGATCCGGGTCTCGTCTCCAAAAAGCCAATCGCACGTCAATGCACTAGCGGGGAGGTGACATGTTGATCCAGCATTCTAACCATTCAGTCGGGCCCACGGAGGCATTGAAAGCATGACGACTCCAGAACTTATAAAGGCGGCCGCCAATGAGGTTTGGAAGCCGTACTTGTATTACCCGACGCTTTATGGCGAAGATCTTGCTGGAATGCTCGGAGAGCGCGCACAGCCAGGGAATTATCTTCGTCATGGCGACGGTCTTTGTTGCGGCACATTTGGCGAGCTGCTGCAAGGCCAGTTGCCGATCGGCTCATTTCCCGGGGACCCCAATTTCTTAGTCACAATGCCCATCGCGCTTTTTGCGCGCGCCCACTTTATGCCAATCGAAGGTACACAATCTGTAAGCGTTTATCCGTCACATAAACTCAAAGCAAAACGGCTGGCGGAGAATCTTGTGCTTGCACTCGGTGTCTCGGGAGGAACCCTCCTTTTGCAATCTGAGCTCCCTGAAGGTAAAGGCCTGGCGAGTTCGTCCGCAGATCTTGTTGCGACTGCACGGTCAATCGCCTCCTGCTTCAAACGTAAAGTCCGGACATCGTTGATCGAGAAGCTGATGGCGGAGATCGAGCCATCCGATGGGGTGATGTACCCCGGCGCGGTGGCATATCAACAGCGATCATGTAGCCTTCTCTCCTTTCTCGGGCAGATGCCGCCGTTTGCTATCGTCGGTTTCGATGAAGGAGGCACGGTCGAGACAGTTGATTATGATCAACGGCGAGGCGAAATCTCCGCTAGTCAGAGAACACAGTATCACGAATTGCTCGAGCGCGCGCAAACAGCAATTTCGCAAGCCGACACGGCTGCAGTAGGCAGCATAGCTACAGCTAGCGCGCTCCTGCATCAGGAACGGGCACCGAAGGAGCATCTAAATTCGATGTTGAAAGCATGCGCAGACACCGGCGCGCTCGGAGTCATAGTCGCACACAGCGGTACGATGATTGGAATTCTGCTTGATAGATTGGCGCCTGACTTCCCACGGAAGCTTCAGTCTGTGGTGGACCATCTAACGCCGTACGATAACTCGCCAAAAATATATCTGACCATGAATTAATACCGATGAGTAGTCTCATGAACACAGTTCGCAAACACCTGCCATTCTCCGGCTATTCTGCTGCCTATGCGCTCCCCCGCATTATTAAGTGTGGGAAAAATCTTTATCTTGCGCAATTCGCATTCATGAAACTTCTCCCTGCGAAGTATATCATCGAGCAAGCGTTGAAGCGAGGGACGTTAGGGCGTGACGCGAAAGTTTTGGAGACCTCGAGTGGGACTTTCGCCCTAGGGTTGGCTGTAGTCTGCCGGGAATTCGGATTGCAGCTTGAGATTTTCACTGACCCAGTAATGGATAAGGGACTGGAAAACAGGCTGAGATCCTTGGGTGCGGAGGTTTTCATAGTGAGGGAAAAGGCGAGAGAGGGTGGATACCAAAGAAGCCGTCTCGACGCATTGCACGCTAGAATGAGAAAGATGGGCAACTCGTGTTTCTGGGCTCGTCAATACGAAACACCGGACAATCCGGCAGCCTATAAGCTCTTCGCCGATCAAATATCGGGGACGTTGGGCGCCGCCGTTACCTTGGTCGGTTCTGTGGGATCAGGCGGCTCTACTTGCGGAACGATAGAGAGCCTCCGCCAAACAGCGCCGGACGCCCGCCTAATCGGAGTGGACACCTTCAATAGCGTCATTTTTTGCCAGCCGGACGGCGAAAGGAAACTGCGAGGGCTGGGCAACAGTCTTGTCCCCAAGAACGTCAAGCATGAACTATACGACGAGGTGCATTTCACATCGGCATCGCTGGCATTTGCGGCAACGCGTTCCCTCCACGAGCGGCACGCCATTTTTGCCGGTCCGACCTCCGGGGCGAGCTACATCGTTGGCCACTGGCGCGCTCGCCAATTCCCAACGGAAACCGTAGTAGTCATATGTCCTGATGAAGGCCATCGCTATGTCGAATCTGTCTACGACCACGAGTGGCTCAAGCAGAACGAGTGTTTAGATCAAGGTGTACTTCTAGACGCTCCAGCCAGCGAAGAGCATCCCTCGACTGCTCTCCCGCCATGGAATCGATATTGTTGGAACCGGAGAACTCGGGAAGCTGTTCTAAATGCGCTGGAGGAGTTTTGATGAACCGGGGTAGCTTCCTCTTCGTGGAAAGCAACACGACAGGGACGGGCGAGCTTTTGATGAAGCGCGCCGGAGTCCTGGGCTTTGAACCTTATCTGGTTACGCGCAATCCTTCCCGCTATCCCTTTCTTAAAGGGGTCGTCGCACGAGTAATTGAAGCTGAGACGCGTGATCCGGATGAAATCGCCGGTGTCGCCGCCAACCTAACAAGCTTGGCGGGGGTATATTCGTCGTCAGACTACTTCGTGGAATCAGCGTCAAGAGTCGCGAAGGCGATCGGGCTACCCGCAGCGAGTCCGGACGCTATAGCTACGTGCCGGAACAAGTGGAAGCAGATAACCGAGTTGCAGCGACAATCGATTTCAGCTCCTGAAACTCGGCTTGTCACTTCGCTCAGAGACGTCGAGAACATTCTCGCGCAAGCTATTTTCCCGGTCGTCGTGAAGCCGGTCTCCGGAAGCGGCAGTAGCGGTGTAAGGCTTTGCGACAGTGCCGCGGACGCCGTCAAGGCGTTTGAAAGTGCAAAGGACGCGCTGCTTGATCAAGTGGATTTGCGCAGCCCCGAGATCCTCATCCAGCAATATGTAGAGGGTAAGGAATACTCGGCAGAGATGATCGCATACGATGGGACGCTGCATTGCCTTGGAATTATCGCCAAGCACAAGGGGCCGCCTCCCTGTTTTGTCGAGGTGGGGCACGACTTTCCGGCCCCGCTTCCGCAGTCTTTGCTACATGAACTGGCTTCTTTTGCCGGAGGCGCGGTATCGGCTCTAGGCTTGGACTTCGGACCGGCTCATGTAGAGTTCGTGATAACGGACTCTGGCCCGGTGGTCATTGAGGTCAATCCCAGGCTGGCTGGAGGAATGATTCCAGTTATGCTCTCGCACGCCTTGGGCACGTCCATCCCGGACATGGTTATCGAGCTTTACGGGGGTGACGCGTTCACACTTCCACAAGCGAGCAAAAGGGCGGGAGCCATCCGTTTCCGAGTTGCCCACAAATCGGGGATGCTAAAACGCTTGGGCTTTTCGCGAACTCCGGAGCCCACTGTGCCCGAAGCGAGTCTTCTGAAATCTGAGGGAGACGAATTGCAAATCAATGGCGACTTTAGAGACCGAGTAGCCTACGCGGTAGGCGTCGCTGACGAACTTCATGCCGCTGCCACGGCAGCTGAACAAATGATAGAGTCCATTATGATTGACATCGAAACGACTGCTGGCGAAAGCGACAACAAAGATGCTGAATCAAAAGAGGGAACGTGGACGTTGCATCCTGAAGCGATGAAGCTGCTCGCTCCGCCAATCGAGATCTCGCGGGACGGTCGCCAACTGCAGTTCCAAGCGGCCATAGACGAAGCACATCTGGTGATGCTCGCGGACCAGGGCTTGGTCAGCCAAGCCGCAGCTGCCGATCTCCTCAAGCACATCTTGGACCTCCAGGACGAGGGCTTTCAATCTTTGGAGGGCCGCGATGCTCGGCGTGGTATCTATCTGGCTTATGAGGCCGAACTTGCCGCCAGAGCGGGCCCCGAAAAAGCCGGCTGGCTTCACCTTGCCAGGTCCCGAAACGACTTGAACGCCACTATTTCTCTCCTGCTCCTTCGGGAAGTTGCGTGTTCCATCTCGCAACAAATGGGAATTGCACAAGATGCCCTGCTTCAGCGAGCGGAAGAGGGGGCGAGACTTGTTGCTCCACTGTACAGTCAGTACCAGATTGCACTTCCAGCATCACCGGGGCACTACCTGCTAGGGGCTTTCTTTGCTCTAGGGCGCGAGCGCCAACGGCTTCAGAACCTGCTTAAGGAGGTTAGGGAGTGCCCTATGGGGGCCGGAGCCGGCGGTGGCACTAGTATGTCAATAAATCCCTTGAAAACAGCAATTCTTCTGGGATTCGAACAGCCGTCGTTCAACTCTCTTGATGCGGTTGCGAGCCGAGATTTGCATCTCCATGGGCTTTCACTCTTCGCTGGCGTTTCAATCTTGCTCAGTCGTCTGGCTCAGGACTTGCAGGTTTGGACGACGCGTGAGTTCGCCCTCATAGACGTTCCTCGCAATCTTGCCGGCGGCTCTTCTATGCTGCCTCAAAAGAAAAACCCGTTTCTGCTTGAGCACATCAAGGGATCGGCAAGCACCGTGATCGGCGCCTACGTTTCTGCGGCAACGGCAATCTGCAAAGCGCCTTTCAGCAACTCGATCGAAGCAAGTAATTATGGCTGCTCCCCGCTGGGCCTTGCGGAAGATGCCCTCAAACGGGCCATCACACTCACATCGCTCGTGGTGCAGTTCATGTCTTTCAACGCGGCATCAATGCGGAAAAATCTGGAGGACGGCTTGGCGATGACAACCGTCGCCGCCGAACGAATGTCGTCGCAAGGCGTTCCCTTTAGGGATGCCCACACACAAGTTAGCGAGATCGTCAGGCGCCTGTCTCAGGATTGCAGCGTCGCGGAGCGTCGAAGCGAGTTGGCAAGCCATCTCGCTGACGTGTTGCCAGCGGGTCTTGAAGAGTGCAGGGATGCTCTGCAGTTCGGAGGAGGACCCGGAAAAAGCTCAATCGATAGCCAGATCTCTGTAGCAAAAACTCTGTTTCGGGAGATGCAGCTCAAATGCAAGGACATACGGGAGCGTTGGGCACACGCCGAGATGCACCGCAAACAGAGGGTGAAAGAACTCATTGATAGGCACCCGACTGCCTGAATGGATGCAGTACGGATAACGTCCAATGGTACGATCGCTGTGACTTAGCATGGACGCAGTGTCGTTGTGGGGTGGTCGGTTTTTTATGCAATTGATCACCCAGAATACACTGTTTCTCTTTGGAGGGTTCCTCGATGTCGCTCGATTTGCGTATTTTGCGACATTGAGATGGAGATGACATGGGCAAGTTGCTGATAGGAAATTCACAATCGCGAAGTCCTATCGGGGCCATGAAATGCAGGGCTAATGCGGATCGGACCGCTACACAGCAAAGGGTCAACAGCCGATGGCAAAAAGAGCGCTAATTCTGCTTGAAGGGCACAGGAATATTGGTCCTCTCTACGTCCAAGCAGCCCAACGCCTTGGTCTTCT